>JBCBOD010000040.1:0-28085 GCA_039821425.1 Pseudomonadota bacterium | reverse complement strand
CGCGAGTTCGGGGACTATACGCTTGAAAACATCGGGCTGCCCTTTGCGATCGTGCTTGATAACGAGGTGATCAGCGCCCCGACTATTCAGGCGCATATCGCCGGTGGGTCGGGGATCATCACCGGCAATTTTACGGTTGAGGAAGCAACCAACCTCGCGGTTCTGTTGCGCGCGGGTGCATTGCCGGCCGAACTGACGTTTCTGGAAGAACGGACCATCGGGCCGGAACTCGGTGCTGATAGTATCGCGGCAGGCCAGATCGCCTGTATCGTCGCGGGGCTCGCGATTCTGGTCTACATGGTGTTGAGCTATGGTTTGTTTGGGGTCTTCGCCAACATCGCGCTGATCATCAACATCGGGCTGATCTTTGGCTTGCTTTCCATTGTGGGCGCAACGCTCACGCTGCCGGGCATCGCGGGGATCGTGTTGACCATCGGGATGGCGGTGGATGCCAATGTGATCGTGTTTGAACGGATCAGGGAAGAGTTGAAGACGGCCAAAGGCCCGGCGAGGGCGATTGAGCTCGGCTATGAAAAGGCGCTGTCGTCGATCATCGACGCCAACATCACGACCTTTATCACCGCAGTAATCCTCTTCACCATGGGCTCTGGCCCTGTCAGTGGCTTTGCCGTGACGCTGGGCTTTGGCATCATCACGTCGGTCTTCACGGCGATCTTCGTTACCCGGTCGCTGATCGTGATCTGGTTCGGTCGCACCCGCCCCAAGACGATCGAGGTTTGATATGCGTCTGAGACTTGTTCGCGAAAACACCTCCATCGACTTTTTCAGCAAGGCGCGGATCTGGCTGGGCATTTCCATGGTCGCTATGGTGCTGGCCGTTGCTTCTTTCCTGATCCAGGGGCTGAACTACGGCATCGACTTTCAGGGCGGTACAAGCATCCGCACGCAATCCGAGCAATCCGTTGATGTCGCCGCTTACCGTACGGCGCTGGAGCCACTCGGCCTCGGTGATATATCGATTGCGGAGGTGTTTGATCCGACGTTTGAGGAAAACCAGAACGTCGCCATGGTCCGCATTCAGGCGCAAGAAGGCGATGAGCGGATCGCGTCAGAAACGATTGAGGCGGTGCAAGAGGCCCTGCGCTCTGTCGCGCCAGACATGACATTCCCATCGGTCGAGTCCGTGGGCCCCAAGGTGTCAGGTGAGCTGATCCAGACGGCGATCATCGCCGTCGCGCTCGCCGTCGTGGCCATCCTGCTCTACATATGGCTGCGGTTCGAATGGCAGTTTGCGGTGGGCGCCGTGCTGGCGCTGTCGCATGACGTGATCCTGACCATCGGCATCTTCTCGGAACTGCAGATCAAGTTTGACCTCGCAATCATCGCGGCACTGCTGACCATCGTGGGCTACTCGATCAACGATACCGTTGTTGTCTTTGACCGCGTGCGAGAGAACCTGCGCAAGTACAAGAAGAAGGACCTCAAAGACGTCCTGAACATCTCGATTAACGAAACGCTCAGCCGGACGTTGATGACCTCGGTCACCACCTTGCTCGCGCTCATCTCGCTCTTCGTACTGGGTGGGGATGTCATCCGTGGCTTTGTCTTTGCGATGATCTGGGGTGTGATCGTGGGTACCTACTCCTCGATCTTCGTGGCCTCTGCCATTCTGTTGGTGTTGGGGGTCAAGCGCGACTGGTCCAAGAAGGACCCGAGCGCTGGCACGAAATACGGCCATATCGATACCTGAAGGGGTCACGATGCGCCTGAATGAGATCAGCTATAACGACGCCGTGCCGATTGACGGCTACGGGCCGGGGTTCTTCCGGGTCGGTGGCGAGCGTCATGATGGGGCGATCTTTGTACTGCCGTCCGGCGTGGATAGCTGGGGCGGCTACGCGGATACCGCGACCCTGATCGCGCAGGCTGAGGCGATTGATGTGCTGTTTGTCGGCACCGGGGCCGAGATTGCCCATGCGCCAGCCGCGTTTCGCACGGCGCTTGAGGATGCTGGCGTGGGCGTGGAAACCATGGCGAGCCCCGCCGCTTGCCGCACCTACAACGTGCTCTTGTCAGAAGGGCGGCGCGTGGCCGTGGCCCTGCTGCCGGTCTGATGCTGACGGTCAAAAACCTGTCTTGCGCGCGTGGCGGCGTGCCGGTGCTGACAGGGGTGAGCTTTGCAGTAGAGGCCGGGCAGGCGCTGATCCTGCGTGGCCCGAACGGGATCGGAAAGACCACGCTGCTGCGAACGTTGGCCGGATTGCAGCCCGCGCTGGATGGTGCGGTGACATTTCCCGAAGACCAAGGCGCCTACGCCAGCCACGCTGACGGGATCAAGGCGGCGCTGACCGTGACCGAGAACCTGAACTTCTGGGCCGAGGTGCATGGAAACCCGCTCCCCGACGACGTGTTTGCGGCGTTTGATCTGGAGGACTTGCGTACCCGCGTGGCAGGCACACTCTCCGCTGGGCAGAAACGGCGACTGGGCCTTGCCCGGCTCGGCGTAATCGGGCGCAAGGTGCTGTTTCTGGATGAGCCAACGGTGTCGCTCGACCGGTTCTCCGTGAAGCTTTTCGCCAATTGGCTGCAAGGCACGCATTTGGCCAGCGGCGGTTGCGCCGTAATCGCAACCCACATCGACCTTGGCATCGAGGCGCCGGAGATGGACCTGACCGCGTTCAAGGCGGCGCCGATGGCAACGGGCGGCAGTGACGAGGCGTTTTTGTGATCGCGCTGCTGCGCCGTGATCTGGCGCTGGCGATCCGCGCTGGTGGCGGGTTCGGGCTGGGGCTTGCCTTCTTCCTGATTGTCGTCGTGCTGGTGCCTTTCGGCGTGGGGCCTGACCCAGAGCTCTTGTCACGCATCGCGCCGGGGATCCTCTGGGTCGCGGCATTGCTGGCAGCACTCCTGTCGCTCGACCGGATTTTCGCGCTGGACTACGAGGATGGGGCGCTGGCACTGCTCGCCACATCGCCCTTGCCGATGGAAGGCGTGGCGATGGTCAAAGGCCTCGCCCATTGGGTCACTACTGGCCTTCCCCTGACGCTGGCCGCACCTGCGCTGGGGTTCCTTCTGAACCTCGCCCCTGCGGCCTACTCTTATCTCTTCGTCTCGCTTTTGATCGGCACGCCCGCGCTGTCGATGATCGGTACATTCGGGGCGGCGCTGACCATCGGGTTGCGGCGCGGTGGGCTGCTGTTGTCGCTGCTTGTCCTGCCGCTCTACGTGCCGACGCTGATCTACGGGTCAGAGGCTGTGCGTCGGGGTGCAGAGGGGCTGGACCCTACCAGCGCGCTCCTGCTCATGGGCGGCATCACGGCGGGGTGCTTTGCCATCTTGCCCTTCGCAACTGCGGCTGTTTTGCGCATCAATCTGCGGTGAACGGGGATTGTTGGGGGGGATGAGCAGGGATAGACAAGCGACTATGTCGATGTGGGAATTCGCCAATCCAAAGCGGTTCATGGGCTGGTCGCGCCCGGTGATGGTCTGGACCTTCGGCCTCGCTGCGGCCTGTCTGGCGATCGGCTTGGTCTGGGGGTTCTTCTTTACGCCTGATGACTTCCGGCAGGGATCGACCGTCAAGATCATCTACATCCATGTGCCGTCCGCGATCCTGGCCACCAGTGCGTGGTTCATGATGGTCGTTGCCTCGGTCGTCTGGGTGGTGCGCCGGCACCATGTGTCGGCGCTCGCGGCCCGGGCAGCCGCCCCGGTGGGCGTCACCATGACCCTGATCGCGCTGATCACAGGCGGTATCTGGGGCCAGCCGATGTGGGGCACGTATTGGGCGTGGGACCCGCGGCTGACCTCCTTCCTGATCTTGTTTCTGTTTTATCTCGGTTACATCGCTTTGTGGGAGGCGATTGAGGATCCGGATACGGCGGCGGACCTTACCAGTGTCCTCTGCCTCGTCGGATCAATCTTTGCGATCCTGTCGCGGTATGCCTTTTACTTCTGGAGCCAGGGCTTGCATCAGGGTGCTTCTGTTCTGCGGGCGGGCGCGCTGGCCGGGGATACGGAGGAGCGGGTCAGCAACGTCTACGCAGTCCCGTTGATGGTCAGCATGGCGGGTTTTTTCCTGCTGTTCATTGCACTCGTGCTGATGCGGACTCGGACAGAGGTGCGCGCGCGCCGGATGCGCGCCTTGCAGGTGAGGATGCAGCGTGCCTGATTTGGGAGTATATGCCGCCGAAGTGCTTTCGGCCTATGCGGTCAGCATCGTTTTGCTGGCGGCCATCGTGGGCCTCAGCTGGCGGCGCTATGTCCGCGTGCGGGCCGCTTTGGAAGAGGTTGAGAAGGATGGCTAAAGTCTCTCCCTTGATGATCGTGCCGCCGGTGATTTTCGCGGCCTTTGCAGGGTTGGCGTTGGCAGGCATGTTGCGTGACAACCCCGATGAGCTGCCGTCAACCTTCGTTGGCAACCCGGCGCCCGCAGTGCCGGTTGAGGCCGTGAATGGAACGGCGCAGCTGACGGATGCGGACCTGCGTGCAGGTGACGTCACAATCGTGAACTTCTGGGCCAGCTGGTGCCCGCCATGCCGGGCCGAGCATCCGAATTTGCTGGATCTGGAGGCACAAGGCTATCGCGTCGCTGGCGTCAACTTCCGCGATCAGCAGGAAATGGCGTCAACCTACCTCGCAGACTACGATGACCCGTTCTTTGCGACGGGGTTCGACCAACGGGGCAGGGTGGCGATTGACTGGGGCGTGACAGCACCACCTGAGACGTTCATCGTGGATGGGGATGGGAAGGTGCTTTACCGGTTTGTCGGGCCGCTGGTGGGCTCGGATTATGAGCAGCGGTTTTTGCCGGAACTGGCGAAGGCTGTTGATCAGTAGTGATAGCGCAACTGGGCGATTTCCAGACGCTGATCTTCATCTTTGCCCGCAACACGATAGACAAACCGATGTTCGTCAGTGATCCGACGTGACCACCAACCTTTGAGATCCCCTTTCAAAGGTTCCGGCTTGCCAACGCCTTGAAATGGCGTGCGCCGCGTCGTCTTGATCAATTCGTTGACGCGGGAAAGCCCCTTCTCCTGACCAGGCGATTGCCACCAAAGGTAGTCTTCCCACGCATGGGATGCGAAAACGATCTTCAAAGGTCGAGGTCTTTGACCACGCCCTCACCAGCGTCCAACTGCGCGATTGCGGCGTGGAGCCGTTTCACGTTGGTTGGACTTCTTTGCAGATGCAGGGTTTCCTGGATCGCGTTGTATTCTTCCAATGACAACATGACGACCGCTTCGCGGTTCTTCCGCGTGACAATGACTTCTACACGGTCATGAATGACGCGGTCCATCACGTCCTTCAGCGAAGCGCGGGCATCCGTATAGGTGATCACATCCATGGTATCCTCCATCCTGACCCTGAGTATATGCACAGATTTCTGTACATATCAAGGTTTCTACCGGACAACTCAAAAAGCCCGGTCAGATGACCGGGCCCTTCTTGGACGTTTGCGCAACTTTTATGCCGCCTTCGCCAGGTTCCGCAGCACGTAGTGCAGCACGCCGCCGTTTTCGATGTACTCGATCTCCACCGCTGTATCGATCCGGCATTTGACGGTGATCTCTTTCACCGATCCGTCGCCCATTTCGATCTTGGCTGTCAGCTCTTGTAGCGGTTTGACATCCGCGAGCCCTTCGATGGTCACCGTTTCATCCCCCGTCAGACCGAGTGACTTGCGGTTGTCGCCGCCGGTGAACTCGAACGGCACCACGCCCATGCCCACGAGGTTGGAGCGGTGGATACGTTCAAAGCTCTCCGCGATCACGGCTTTCACGCCGAGCAAGGCTGTGCCCTTCGCCGCCCAGTCGCGCGATGATCCGGCGCCGTATTGCTCACCGGCAAAGATCACCAGCGGCGTTCCGTTTTCCTGATGCGCCATTGCGGCCTCGAAGATCGAGGTCTGCTTGCCGTCCGGCCCCTTGGTGTAGCCGCCTTCGACCCCATCAAGCATCTCATTCTTGATGCGGATATTGGCGAAAGTGCCCCGCATCATCACCTCGTGGTTGCCGCGGCGCGATCCGTAGGAGTTGAATTCGCGCACCGGCACCTGACGGTCGAGCAGGTATTGGCCCGCTGGCGTGGTATCCTTGAACGACCCCGCCGGGCTGATGTGGTCGGTGGTGACCATATCACCCAACATTGCCAGCACCTTGGCGCTGACGACATCGTCGATTGTGCCTGCCTCTTTCCCCATCCCCTGGAAGTAGGGCGGGTTTTGGACGTAGGTGGATGTCGCAGGCCAGTCGTAGGTTTCGCTGTCAGGTGTCTGGACGGATTGCCATTTTTCGTCGCCTTTGAAGACATCGGCATATTTGCTGATGAAGGCTTCGCGCGTAACCGTCTTTTCGACCAACGCGTTGATCTCTTCCGATGTAGGCCAGATGTCTTTCAGGTAGACATCGTTGCCATCGTTGTCTTGCCCCAGCGGTTCGGTTGTCAGGTCAATGTCCATCGTGCCAGCGAGCGCGTAGGCCACTACGAGTGGGGGAGAAGCGAGGTAGTTGGCGCGCACATCCGGCGAAATCCGCCCTTCGAAGTTGCGGTTGCCGGACAGGACGGACGTCGCGACCAGATCGCCCTCGGCAATCGCCTCTGACAATTCTTTCTGGATCGGGCCAGAGTTGCCGATGCAGGTGGTGCAGCCGTAACCGACGAGGTTGAAACCGATCTTGTCGAGGTCATCCTGCAGGCCTGCGGCCTCCAGATATTCGCTGACGACCTGTGAGCCGGGGGCGAGCGATGTCTTGACCCACGGTTTGCGGTCGAGACCCAAGGCCGCGGCCTTGCGCGCGACCAGGCCCGCACCGATCATCACGTAAGGGTTCGAGGTGTTGGTGCAGGAGGTGATGGAAGCGATGACGACCTTGCCACTTTCCATTTTGTAGGTTTCGCCCGCGACAGCGACTTCCTTGCCCATCGGGCGCTTGAACGTCTCTTCCATTTCCTTTGTGAAGGCCGACTTCGCGTCGGTGAGCGCAACGAAATCCTGAGGACGCTTCGGGCCTGAGATGGCGGGCACGATGGTGCCCATGTCGAGGTGCAGTGTGTCAGTATAGACGGGCGCATAATTCTCATCCCGCCAGAAGCCGTTTTCCTTGGCGTAAGCCTCTACCAGTGCAATCCGATCCTCATCGCGGCCCGTGTTGCGCAGATAGCGGAGCGTTTCGCCGTCGATGGGGAAGAAGCCGCAGGTGGCGCCGTATTCGGGGGCCATGTTGGCGATTGTGGCACGATCCGCCAGTGGCAGCCGGTCCAATCCTTCACCGTAGAATTCGACGAATTTGCCAACGACGCCAAGCTCGCGCAGCATCTCGACCACTTTCAACACGAGGTCAGTGCCTGTCGTGCCTTCCACCATCGCGCCGGTGAGCTCAAAACCGACAACCTCTGGGATCAGCATGGACACAGGCTGTCCCAGCATGGCTGCCTCAGCCTCGATCCCGCCGACACCCCAGCCGAGCACGGCAAGACCGTTCACCATTGTCGTGTGGCTATCTGTGCCAACAAGCGTGTCGGGGTAGGCGACCATTTCGCCATTCTGGTCCTCATCCGTCCAGACCGTTTGCGAGAGGTATTCAAGGTTCACCTGATGGCAGATCCCCGTGCCCGGCGGTACAACGCGGAAGTTGTTGAAGGCGGACTGTCCCCATTTGAGGAAGGTGTAGCGCTCCATGTTCCGCTCGTACTCGCGGTCCACGTTCATCTGGAAGGCGCGGGGGTTACCGAACTCGTCGATCATGACGGAGTGGTCGATCACGAGATCTACCGGGTTCAGCGGGTTGATCTGCTGCGCGTCACCGCCCAGTGCAACGATCCCGTCGCGCATCGCGGCAAGGTCCACGACGGCAGGCACACCGGTAAAGTCCTGCATCAGTACGCGGGCAGGGCGATAGGCAATCTCGCGCGGGTTCTTGCCGCCGTTCGTGGCCCATTCACCAAAGGCCTTGATGTCATCGACTGAGACAGAAAACCCATCATCCTCAAACCGCAGCAGATTTTCCAACACCACTTTCAGCGCGGCTGGCAGGCGCGAGAAATCACCAAGTCCCGCCGCCTCTGCCGCGGGGATCGAGTAGTAGGCTACCGACTGGTCGCCGACCGTCAGTGTCTTGCGTGTCTGTGCGGTGTCTTTCCCGACGGTGATGGGCATGCTGTTCCCTTTCTCGCGTTGGCTGATCGAAGTTGCCGGGCAAGGGTGCCGCATCCCATCCGCGCATTCAAGCGAGCATCGTCAGGTTTTCGCCCGTGTCGCCGCTGTTGCCGTGAAACAATGGGACACGACCACTCGCAATTCCTTGATTGGTCATTACAGCGCAAACTGCCTAAGTCAGAAGCTCAATAAGAATGGAATGCCTTATGCGACATCTGCTTATCGCGCTTGCCCTTTTCGGTGCCGCCATTGGTGCCCCGGCCACGGCCCAGAATGGCCCGACGGTAGTAGAGCTGTATACCTCGCAAGGCTGTTCCTCTTGCCCACCGGCAGATGCGATGCTGCATGATCTGGCGAAGTATGACGATGTAATCGCGCTGGCCCTGCATGTAGATTACTGGGACTACATCGGCTGGAAAGACAGCTTTGGCCGGCCCGAGAATACTGCGCGCCAGAACGCCTATGCCCGCGCCGCGAATGCAACGACAATCTATACGCCGCAGATGGTGATCAACGGCCTTGATCACGTAGTTGGTTCCCGCCCGATCCAGGTGATGGAGACGGTGCAGGCCCACGCCAACCAGCCCAACCCTGTTGAAGTCGAAGTGACCCGCCGGGGCAATCGGGTTGAAATCACAGCCGAGACCCGTGCGCGTGGCAATTACACCGTGCAGCTCGTCCGCTACATTCCGGAAGAGACAGTGGATATCCGTCGCGGAGAGAATGCCGGGCGCCAGTTGACCTATGCAAATATCGTCACCGACTGGGATGTGGTCGACCGTTGGGATGGGCGCGATGATCTTGAGATTTCGACGCCGGTGTCGGGTGATAAGCCGATTGTAGTGATCATTCAGCAGTCAACCAATGGCCCCATCGTGGGTGCCGCGCATCTGCGCTGAGCTTCACGTTTTCTTTTTGCCACCTTTCCAGCGCCGGTGAATCCAGAACCATTGTGCTGGGTTCCTTGCGATTTGGCCCTCTAGCCGCGCGTTCATGTCGAGGAGCATCGTCTCGGGATCTGTATGCGGGATAGGTGCTTCGACCTCGACCTTGAACGTCAGGCCGTCGACCTGCCTGATTCCGAAATAGGGAATGACAGCAGCGTCGATTTTCAGTGCGATTTCTGCGGCTGAGAGCGATGTGCGCGCGGGATGCCCCAAGAAGGGCAGCTTTGCCCCGGGCGCGGATACATCGAACAGCAGTGTGCCCAAACCACCGCCGCGCAGGTGCCGCACAAAGCCCATTGTCCCCCGCCGCCCCTGCGCAAAGACCGGCCCGCCCCATGACGTCATCGTCTTGGCGTAGTGATCGTTGAAATAGGCGTTCTGCATCGGGCGGTAGAGCCCACCAATGGTGTGGCCCATCCGCGTGAGTACGTGGCGCGGCGCCTCGTGATTACCGAAGTGGCCAGTGACGAAAATCACCGGACGTTTGTTCGCCACGGCCTCTGCCACGGCTGCGATGCCTTCACCTTCGGCGTCGGTTGTTCTGAGGCGTTCCCCGAATTCCTGCCAGGAATAATTCTCGATCAACGTGCGCCCGAAGTTTTCGCAACATTCTTCGGCCAAGGTCCGTCTGTCCAGCACACCGAGTCCCGGGTAGATCAGGGCGAGGTTTTCCTCAGCCCGTCTCCGATAGCCCGTCAGCGGCCCGATGGCCCGCCGCAAAGCCCCGCCCATCAGCGCGACACGTCGTTCAAACGGCAGCGCCATGGCCGTGCTGATCAGGCCGCGCAGCGCCTTGTCGGCCAGCCAGTCGGCCCGTGTTCCTGCGATGTCCTTGGTGTCGGTCACACAGCGTCCGGTGATTTGGGCAGGCCCGTGCCGATCATGCTGTCGCGGGTGACGAGGCTGGCGAGCCTGTCGGCCTCCCAACCTTCGGTGCCCGCAGGGCGCGCCGGGATCACGACATAGCGCATGTCCGCCGTGCTGTCGTGGACGCGCACTGTCGTGCTGTCGGGCAGGTCCACACCGAACTCTGCCAGCACCTTGCGCGGCTCACGCACGGTGCGAGACCGGTAAGCGCGGGATTTGTACCAATCGGGCGGCAACCCAAGCAGATTGCGCGGGTAGCAGGAGCACAGCGTGCAGACGACGATGTTATGCACTTCTGCCGTGTTTTCCAGAGCAATCAGGCGCATCGGGCCGATGTCGAACCCCATCTCGCGGGTCGCGGCGCTTGCGTCGTCGAAAAGCGCCGTTCGAAACGCCGGGTCTGTCCAGGCACGCGCCACCACGGCGGCCCCGTGCGCCGGGCTACGCGCATCCATCGTGTCGATCTGAGCGTTGATTTCGGCGGCGGTCGTCACGCCCTTTTCGATCAGCAACTCGCGTACCGCGATTTCCATCTGCTGCCAATATGTCAGCGGGTGGTCATCGTCAGGCCGGTACGGATGGCCCGAAGGCGACAGGTGGTCATGATGGTCATGTGGCATGGGGTGGCTCCACCGGTTCTAGCCAGTGTTCATAGATCTCGGCGTCGATCGTGTCTTCGCCTGTGGCGTCGTCTCCCCAAACCTCTGCCATCGTGAAACGCACGCGCATCAGCCGGAGTTTTTCGCCAGTGTGGCGGTAGGCGAGTTCTTCGGGGTTGGGGAAGGGGCCAAGCGTGCGTTCCACCCAACCAAGTTTGCCGCGCAGATAATTTGGCGTCCGCACGTGACCCGGTGGCATGTCTGCGCGGACGCGCATGTACTGTCGCGCCTCAGCCATTTGTGGCCTCGCCATAGGTGTCGCCGCGTGCCGCGACCTCTGTCATGCGCTGGGCCAGTTCGGCGGTGGTGTAGACACCCGCCTCAATCAGGTTCTGGTTCACGGATGCGATCCAGCGTTCGTAGTATGTCATCGTTTCGAACGCCTCTTCGCCCATGTCTTCCAGCACGCGGCGGAGGCCATCGACGGTGAAGTGACCCTTGCCAGAGGCGATGATCATCAGTGCATCAACGCGTTTTTCCCAAAGGGCGAAATCATGTTGCTCTGTCGGGACGGGGCCTGCGGCGTTGCCGCCCATGTCATGCCAGCGGCGGCCAGGGTGTGAAGAAGTGCTATCAGTCATGCGGCAAGGCTAACCCATTTCCAGATGCGGGTTAACCGGAATCGCCAGCGCTATTCTTCTTCATCCCCGTCGTCAGGGTCGATCAGGGTAATCACGCCCCCGTCGGCCATTTCGCGGATGGCGGTGGTGATCTGCGCCATCGCAGCCTCCGCATCAGCTTTTTTCACGCGGCCGCGCTCGGCGGCGTCGTCGCGAACCTGACTGGCCATGCGTTGTGACAGGCTGCCGAGGATAAACTCGGCCGATCCGGTCATCGCCTCATCATCGGATGCAAGTGCGGCGGCGATAGCGGTGGTCAACACCTCAGCGTCGACGTTGCGCACGCAGTTGGGGATATCCGTGGGTTTCACCCGCGGTGCGATATCCTTGAACGTGAAGATTGCTTTGCGCACATCGCTGGAGAATTCCGGATCCCGCGCATCGAGGCCTTCGAGAACGTCTTCGCGCGCGTCGGTTTCTGTTGAGTTGAGGATCGCGCCAAGACGTTGATCCGGCTCCTTGGTAAAGGCCACCGCTGGGGGTTCGCCATACTCTTGCGCAAGTGCCGCACCGATGCGCCTGACCGTCTCTGGGGAGACTGCGGCAGTCTGTGACATCGCGTATGTGATTCGACGGGCATGGGCGCCTGGAAGGCGCGAAAGAACCTCGGCTGCGCGGGTGACGGGCAGTTTGGACAGTGTCACGGCGCAGACTTCGATGCTTTCGGCCTCCATGATGGCGATAATCCGCTCAGTGCTGAGATCGACGATAATGGGCCAGTGATCACCGTTTCGGACGCTTTCCGTCTGTTTTCTGAGCCTGTCCGCAAGCGCCGGGCTCAGATGGTCGGCCAGTGCCGTAATTGCCCCGTCGCGCGAGCCGGGCGCTGTTAGCCCAACAGCATCCAGCGCCGATGTAAATTCTTCCGCCACGGCCGATACCGTTGCCCGGTCGACAAGGCGCAGCGCGCCAAGTTCTTCTGTTAGAGCCAGTTGCAGGGGTTCCGGCAGTTGTTCCAATGACAGACTGCCACCATCACCAATGAGCATCTGCACGATCACCGCAGCCTTGCGGCGACGCGACAGATCGGTGGGCGGGCTGGTGGCGGCAAAATCCATGCCTCGCCGTAGCAAGTCCCGGTAAAAGATTGGTTAGGGGAAGGGGCTAGGACCCCGGATGCGTCACCATTACAGCCATTTTGCGCAGGTGATCGATGGTTTCCTGCGACAACTCTGCCGTGTCTTCGGTGCTTGCATGGATCGCGGTCACACCCTGCAGAAGCGCGTCAAGCTCTTCGTCCGTGAACTCTCGATCAGGATGCGCAAAGCCACCGATCGAGCGGCTCGCCTCTGATTCTGCAACAACGACGGCGCCAAACTTCATGCCAAACTCACCCGCAGCCTTGAGGACGCCAGACGCGTCATCCAGTGCGGACCAGCGCTCATGACCGGTGTTCTCAAAACCCCAAGCGACCATAGGGTCAACCATGATCAGACCGTTTGCCGAATAGTGGTCCAGCCATGCCTTCGGATAGGTTTGAAACACAAACTTTGGTGCCATATGCGTCATATGCACCCCAAGCGCGTAACCCGCCGGCGCAATCTTGTGAAGCTCGCTGAGCATTTCACCAATAGGGGACGAAGAGGAGGACATGACGCACAACTCGCTTTGCAGTTGCCAAGGTTGGCAATTTACCGATATTCCCCCGACATTGGGGTTGCCGGAAGTGTAAGGCGATAACCGTTCTGGGAACAAGGGCCTTGTCACGGCAGGGTTCAATGAGGGGTGTGAATGTCAAAGCTACTGGGTCCAGACGAGCTCGAACAGCTCGCCCCGTCTGGCCACTACATTGCCTTGCGCATTGGCTTTGCGTTCCCGATGGAAGAGGTCAATGAACTTCCGCCGGATTGGGTTGCCCACTACACCAAGAACAGATTTGCGCTTTTCGACCCGGTACTTAGGTGGTCCTACAGCAACGTCGGCACCGTACGATGGAGCGAATTCCCTATAGAAGACCCCAAGCGGATTATCGGTCAGGCCCAGACCTTTGGCATGCGGTATGGTGTGACGGTGTCCGTGTTTGATAGCTCCGCGGATGCGCAGCGTTCGTTTGCATCTTTTACGCGAGCGGACAGAGAATATACGGATCTGGAGATGAAGCTTCTACAGGCCTATCTGACCAGACGCCACAATGACACCGCACCGCCAACGAATCTGACCAAGGCGGAGCTGGAAGCACTGGGGATGGTCAAGGATGGTCGCCGCCTCAAAGAAATCGCCTATGAGTTGAATGTCAGCGAAGGGGCGGTGAAACAGCGACTCAAGAACGCCAAGCTGAAACTCGGTGCAAAAACCGGAACGCAAGCTGCGGCACTGGCGAACCAGTATGGTTTAATCTGACCGTACGCCACACTTTTTTTCTTCCTTACGAACAATTAAAGCTAAATTGTCCACTTAGTGACAAGTTCACGCGGCGGCGGGAGTGGGGACCTGCGGCCTAGCTTACAACCAGAAGGGAAGAAAAATGGAAAATATCACGTTCAACCTGACAGAGCTGCATAAGTACGGGACCGCGTTCTTTGAATTCCTTGCGTTGCGCAAGAAGTTCTTCGTCGATCAGCTCGGGTGGGACATTCCACATGATGACGATGTTGAAATGGACCAATACGACAACCCTAAGGCGTATTACTCGCTAGCACTGAAAGATGGTAAAGTTGTTGGTGGGATGCGTGTAATGGCCACGACGGCGCAATGGGGTTCACACACCTACATGCTGCGTGATGCGGTGGACGGCAAGCTGATCGGCATTCCTGAAGACATCCTGCCCGAGGCAACAGCAGACCCAAGCGTCTGGGAGGCAACGCGTATCGTGATTTCAGAGGACATTACCACGCACAAAGAACGGGCCGAATGCCTTGGTTTGCTGCTTGATGGCGTTGTCCGCCAGGCGCGCGTGCATGGGGCAACCGAAATCATGGCGCTCTGCCCACCGGTTTTTGCGCGGACGATGCGCACAATTGGGTTCCCTGTTTATCCGATTGGTGATCCCTATGTGAACATGCATGACAATCGCAAGTATGTTGCCATGAAGGGCCGCCTTGACGGTGTGACGTGGACCAACCCGAACGCTGAAAAGAGCGCTGAGACCGACAGCCCCACTGTCGTACCTCTTCATGGGTCGGCTGCTTGATCGCACCGCGTTTGCGGGTCTGTTGATCACTGGTTGTATCACCAGACCCGCAACATATCAGGCCGCGCCAAAGACGCGCCTGAAAATCGTATCCACGTGCTTAATGTGATACCCGAGATCGAATTTCTCTTCGATCTCAGCGGGAGAGAGTGCGCTCAGGACATCGCCGTCGCCAAGGAGTTCCGTCTTGAAGTCAGCGCCGTCTTCCCAAACTTTCATCGCGTTGCGCTGGACGAGCTTGTAGGCGTCTTCGCGGCTCACGCCCGCTTGTGTCAGCGCCAGAAGTACGCGTTGCGACATAACGAGCCCGCGGAATTTGTTCATGTTTGCCAGCATGTTATCCGGGTAGATCACCAGTTTTTCGATCACGCCAGCCAATCGGTTCAGAGCGAAGTCAAGTGTGATCGTGGTGTCTGGCCCAATGCCACGTTCAACGGACGAATGGCTGATATCACGCTCATGCCAGAGTGTGACATTCTCTAGCGCAGGGGTGACTGCCATACGCACCAAACGCGCCAGCCCGGTCAGGTTTTCCGTCAGCACCGGGTTGCGCTTGTGCGGCATGGCGGAAGAGCCTTTTTGGCCTTTGGAAAAGAACTCTTCTGCCTCCAGCACCTCCGTCCGCTGCATGTGACGGATCTCTGTCGCGATGTTTTCAATGCTGCTGGCGATGACACCAAGGGTGGCAAAGAACATCGCGTGCCGGTCACGGGGGATGACCTGCGTGCTGATCGGTTCAGGCTGAAGGCCGAGCTGGGCGCAGACGTGTTCCTCCACGCTTGGGTCGATGTTGGCAAAGGTGCCGACGGCGCCGGATATCGCGCCCGTTGCAATTTCGGCCCGCGCGTTCACCAGCCGCGCGCGGCCGCGATCCATCTCCGCGTAGAAGCGTGCAAACGTAAGGCCCATCGTTGTGGGTTCAGCGTGGATCCCGTGGCTTCGCCCGATGCGGACGGTTTCCTTGTGTTCGAACGCCCGGGTTTTCAAAGCGGCGAGCACGCGGTCCATATCCGCGATCAGGATGTCGGCCGCGCGGACCAGTTGTACGTTCAGTGTGGTGTCGAGCACATCAGAGGATGTCATCCCTTGGTGCACAAACCGCGCGTCTTCGGACCCGATGTGCTCCGCCAGATGGGTGAGAAAGGCGATGACGTCATGCTTGGTGACGGCCTCGATTTCATCAATCCGTGCGACATCAAACTCGACGTCCTTGGCCTTCCACACCGCCTCAGCGTTTTCTTTCGGGATCACACCAATGGCGGCTTGCGCGTCGCAGGCATGCGCCTCGATCTCGTACCAGATGCGGAACTTCGTGGCAGGCTCCCAGATGGCGGTCATTTCAGGGCGAGCGTAGCGGGGGATCATCTGAGGCACCTTTCGTTGGCGGGACACGCGCGTCATAAGGGGGCGAGCCTGAACCCTCAAGGGAGAGTTTGATGAACCGCTTGCTTGCATGTTGCCTGCTTTGCGCTGGGCCGGTGTTTGCAGAAGACTGGGTGCCGATGAACGAGGCCGAGATCACGGCCGCGCTCACGGATCGGACGTTGAACTACGCAGGTGCAACGCAACGGTTCTATGCTTCGGGCCGCACGCTCTACAACGCCGGCCAAGACAGCTGGGGCTATTGGGCCGTGCGGGGCGACGCGTATTGCAGCCAGTGGCCACCGGGGGATCAGTGGGATTGCTACACAATGGCCCGTGCAGGGGATGCGTTGCGATTCATTGGTTCGGATGGGAGCACGACCGACGGGGTTTATGCCGAGTAATGCTGACTGCGTCTGACTTCATTGGCGGCTGGCAGCTGCGTCGCACTATCGATGATCGCTATTCGCGCCAGTCTGGCCAGCTTCTTGGCGGCGCGCGATTTGCACGGAAGGACGATGGCAAAGTCACCTACCATGAAACGGGTAAGGTTCGTTTTGGCGACGGTCCGGTCATGCAAACACATCGGACCTACCTTTGGCGGTTTTCAGACGCTTTGGTGGACGTGTTTTTTGAAGACGGCAGCGCGTTTCATAGCTTTGCGCCACAGGGAACGACGGCTGGCACCGATCACTTCTGTGGTGATGACCTCTATCAGGTGGCCTATGATTTCACCGCCTGGCCCACCTGGAAAACCGTATGGTCGGTCAAGGGACCTCGCAAAGATTATACAATGATTTCAGCGTATTCGGTGATGTCTGCCGTGGATGCGGACCAGAAGAGATCGTCCAGGCTCGCGCCGTTGGATCCGTTCGTGGTCAGGCCGCTTTCAGACCCGATAGGCGCATGAGAACTGAACGGCCCTTGCGCGGCCATGCGGCATCGGGCAAAACCACACCAACGAAAACGTGACAGGGGAGAGCGGCAATGGCCCTCGCAATCAACGACAAGGTTCTGACAGAGGCGTTTGGCCCGTCCGAGGGGGCTGCACTGCGGATCAAGCAGGCGCTGATGGTGGTTTTGGGGATCGTGGCACTGTCCATCCTGGCTAAGGTCAAGGTCCCCGTTCCGGGCAGCCCGATCATGATCAGCATGGGGACTTTTGCTGTTCTGTCCATTGGCGCCGCTTATGGGCCGCGTTTGGGCCTGACCACAATCATTGGCTACATGATCGTCGGCATGTTGGGATACGACGTGTTCCAGAACTCGACAGCCGACCTGAATGGCCTGTCCTATATGATGGGAAGCACCGGCGGCTATCTTGTTGGATATGTCCTTGCCGTGCTGGCCTTAGGGTTCGCGGCCCGCGCAGGCTGGGATCGGTCGGTTGTCCTGATGGCCGTCGCGCTCTTGATCGCCAATGCCCTTATCTATGTGCCTGGTGTCGCGTGGCTGGCAGTGCTCTACGCCGAACGCGGCGTCGCATGGGCGATTGAGGTTGGGCTGACACCGTTTATTGTGGCGGATTTGATCAAGCTGGCGCTCGTCGCTTTGCTTATCCCGGCAATGTGGAAGCTGGCTGGCGACGCCCGCAAGTAACGCGCTTCGCCGGAGGGTCTGGAAGGCGCTGCATCCCGCAGCGCCTTTTCTTATGCCAGAACCGTGCGCACGGTGGATGAGCGTTCAAGCGTCCTGTGCACGGGGCATTTGTCAGCGATTTCCAACAGGCGTGCGCGCTGCTCATCGTCCAGATCACCGATTAGCGTGATCACGCGGTCAAAATGATCGACCTTTTCCCCCGGCTTTTCCGCATCTGCCCCGTGTTCTTTGGCATGGGTGATGTCAACGCTGACACCCGTCAGCGGCCATCCCTTGCGCCGCGCATACATGCGGATGGTCATCGACGTGCAGGCCCCTAGACCGGCAGAGACAAAGCCATAGGGCGTGAGCCCTTTGTTGGTCCCGCCGAACTTGGCTGGTTCATCGGCCAGCAGGTGATGTGGGCCGGATTGCACGTCTTGCAGGAAACCGTCCGCATCGGCCTCTGTCACGCGTACGATGCCCTCTGGCGCGCCTGCGGGGTCGGGGGCGGGGGCGAGCTTGAGATAGCGCTTTGACCATGCCGCGATCACATCTGCCGCATATTCGGCATCAGCGGGCCGGGTTATCAGGTGGTCGGCGTCATCAAGTGTGACAAAGCTTTTGGGGTGTTTGGCCGCCAGAAAGATGTTGGAGGCATTTTCGATACCAACCGTCGTATCCAGAGGGGCGTGAAGGACCAGCAGCGCGGCCTTCAGTTTCGCAACAGCCGCTTCGAGAGAAGACTGGCTGACATCCTCCACAAACCCTTTGCCAATCCGGAAAGGCCGGCCGCCAAGGCTGACCTCTGCCACACCTTTGCTGACGATTTCATCCAGCGCATCCGCGAAGTTATGGGTCACATGGCCGGGATCAAAGGGCGCGCCGATGGTGACAACCGCCTTGATACTCTCCATCATTGGTGCCGCTTTCAGAACTGCGGCCCCACCGAGCGAATGACCTATGATCAGCGACGGGGCCATGCCGCGCTCTTCCAAGGCGCGGCAGGCGGCGATTAGATCATCGACGTTGGAGGTGAAGCTGGTGTTTTCAAACTCGCCCTCTGAATGGCCCAGCCCTGTAAAGTCGAACCGCAAGACCGCGATGCCCATGGCAGAAAGGCGGGCCGCGATCCGCCGCGCCGCCGTCAGATCCTTGGAACACGTAAAGCAATGAGCAAAGAGCGCGGTCGCCAGATGTGGCCCGTTCGGCATATCAAGCCGGGCGGCAAGCATGTCGCCCGCATGGCCCGGGAAGGTGAATTTTTCGGTTGGCATGGCGCGCCCTCTGTCTGGCTTCTCAAAAACTGCACAAGAGATGGCGATGGTCTGCATCCCGCTCAAGGTTTATCGCCGACAATCGCGGCAAGGTGAGAGATGTTACCGAGATGAAATGGGTCGGATGGTTCTTTGGTGTCTGCGCCATGTGCATGGCGCTGGCGGTCTTCGCGGGGTTTGCGGGTGGGCTGCATCCGGCGTTTGACACACTGGCCCTGGCCCGTCCGGCGCTGGCGCTGCTCTGTCTGCTGGCCCTTGTTCTCCCGATGGGGCGGCATAGGCGTCTGTCCCTCGCGCTTGCCGCTATTGTCGGGCTGGGTTCAACCATCCCGCTGATGCTGGGCGGCGGGGCCGATGGGAACCTGCGGGTCTATTCCAAGAACCTGTGGTTTGCGAACGCGTCGGTTGACGCCGTTGCCGCTGACATCCGTGATAGCGGGGCCGATCTGGTGTTGCTGCAAGAGGTCTCCTCCCGCAACCGTATGCTTCTGGCGGCAGTGTCGGAGGTTTATCCTCATCAACATGTCTGCCAGTTTTCGGGGTGGAGCGGGCTTGCCGTGCTTGCCCGTGTCCCGATCATGGAGACGGACTGCACGGCCCGGCGCGGGGCAGCGGCGGCGTTGATCGCCAGCGATGCGGGCCCTGTCTGGGCGGTGTCTGTGCACCTTGCCTGGCCTTTCCCCTACAGTAACGCACAGACCGGCGATGCGGTGTCAGACCTCGTTGCGGGTCTTGAGGGTCCCGTTGTCTTAGGCGGGGATTTCAACATCTTTCCCTGGGCGGGAAGTGTCCGGCAAATCCAAAGCGCAGCCGATCTACAGGTGGCACGTCCGGTCCGACCAACGTTTGACTCGCGCGGTGTGCCATTACTGCTCGATCACGTGCATGCGCCCGGTGGCGGCACGGCCAGCTATCGGCCTCTGCTCGGCTCCGATCATCTTGGCGTACTCGCCGATGTGTGGGTTACAGCCCCATCAGGGCCGGATCATGCGGGTACTTCGTCAGGTTCTCGAACCCGTCTTCGGTGATCAGCACCTGATCTTCCAGCTTGATGGAAAAATCGCCACCCTCTGGGCTGATCAGCGCCTCGACACATAGGACCATACCTGCCTGCAATTCATAGTCGAACGCACCGGGCACCATTTTGTCCGGATAGGCCACAAGCGGCCATTCATCGCAAAGCCCGACACCATGCATCAGGCAGCCATATTTCAGTTTTTGGTACTTCTCGGGCAGGACATGTGTGTTGCGGCTTAGATCCTCTATGTTCACACCGGGTTTCAGCATTTGCATATTCGTTTCAATATGTTCTACGCCGATCTTCATCGCCTCTATCATATCAGGGCGCGGCTTGCGGTCACCGATCCACCATGTGCGGCTGATGTCGACACAGATCCCGTAGGCGCCGACAAGGTCGGTGTCAAAGGCTACGATTTCATTGTTCTGCACGATTCGCCCACCGCATTCCTGGAACCATGGGTTCGTGCGCGGACCGGATGACAGAAGCCGGGTTTCGATCCATTCACCGCCGCGACGAATGTTTTCGGCGTGCAGGACAGCCCAGATATCATCCTCTGACATATTGCCCTCGGGCACACCCGCGCGCGCGGCGTCTTCCATCGCGTAGCAGGCCGCCTCACACGCGTGAGACGCGCAGCGCATAGCGAGGATTTCGTCAGGTCCTTTGATGCTGCGCGCCTTTTCGGTCAGTTCTTCGCCGGGGTGCACGGTGAAACCAACGCTTTCCAACGCGCGCAGCCCGTGGAGCATGGGTTTGTCGACACCCAGATCCAGCTGTCCGCCGCCGTGTTCGAAGATCAGATCCCGCACTTCCGACGCGAAGTTCTTGGCGGCCGCATTCAGGCCATCGCCGCGGTCAAAGTAAAAAAGGTCTGCGCCGGTCCGCTGCTCATTCACGAGCGGGTTGAATGTGCTGAGGAACATCGCGTTCTTGTAGTCCCAGACGACCATATAGCCATCGGCGCAGACAAGGCAGGCCCGGAACGGGTTGTGCGTGTTCCAAAGCTGCATGTTGGTGCTGTCGGTGGCGTAGCGGATGTTGAGCGGGTCGAACATCAGTATGCCGCCGTAGTCCCGCGCGTTCACGGCATCCATCAGGCGTTTGTGCCGCCACGCGCGCATAGCTGGCAGGTTCGGTAAGGTCAGCCCTGCGGCCTCCCACTCTCGAAAGGCGAGTTGCGTCGGCCCAATCTCCATCCGGTTCTGGTCGTTGGGCGTACCGTCGGCCAGCGTGGCCCCGCGCGTGGGGTCAATTTTGCGGGTGTCGCGGTAGTGTGTGTTCATCGCGCTGGTCCTTTGACTGTGCAATCAAGGATGCGCGTTTGCAGAGCGATCTCTGGTCAGAAATCGACATTTCCATGTGATTTTTCCGCGCGACCGAAGCGATGCCTTAGAGAAACAGGCTGCCGTTGATCAAGAGGATCAGCAAGAAAGCGATGATCAGAAATCCGAAATAGGCATATTTGAGCGCCCGGAAGATGATCGCGATCCCGTCAAACGCGCGGCCAACAGCGCCAAAGGCTGACGGGCGCTCGGCCGGTTTTGAAGGTGGCGGGGCAGGGCGCACCGATGCTGGCGTGCCCCAAGGTGTCTGCGTCGGTGTGGGCTGTGCAGGTTGCTTCGCTCTTTGGGATGAGCCGGCTGGCCGCTGGACTGCCGCCTTCGTTACTGGTTTGCGTGCCGGTTTTTCTATCCGCTTCGCGGATCCGCGATAAGCAGTTGATGGCCCTTTGTAGCGAACATCAAGTGGATGATAGTCTGGCATGCGGCAGCCCCGGAAACGTTTCGTAAACCCAGACTATCCGAACTTGCGGCAAAGGCGAGGCGCTTTGGGGGAAAAGTCTGGCCCTAAAGCCCTTCTTCCAATGCGCCCTCAGCCACAAGCGCGTCATACTTCTCTTGCTCGAACCACCAGAAATCGACACCGCGGTTGAAATCATAGAGCGCAGGGGTCTCTGGCCGACCAAAGATGTCCCAAACGGCCACACGATGTGCACCCAGGTTCCAGCCGCCGATCCAGATATGCTTTGACCGCAGAACACGGTCCAAGGCGCGGATGGTGACGTTCAGCTCTTCCCGCGTTTCTGCCTGCACGGCGCGTTCGATCAGCGCATCGACGACGGGGTCGGCAAGGCCGGTCAGATTGTTGCTGCCTTCTGCGTCAGCGGCGGCAGACCCGTAGAAGGCACGCAGGACGGAACCGGGTGTCGATGACACGGCCCAGGCGGTTGATGACAGGTCGAAATCAAAGGCTTGGCGGCGCTGTGTCCACGAACTCGGGTCGAGCACTTCGAATTCCACATCAATCCCAAGGGCCTGCAGGTTCTCGGTATAGGGGATCATGATGCGGTCGAGGCTGCGGCTGCTGTCCGGGAATTCGAGGCGCATGGCCTCGCCTTCCGCATTGCGGCGCACGCCGTCATCACCGACGACCCAGCCAGCCTCTTCCAAAAGCGCATTGGCCGCGCGCATATCCGGGCGGTGCGTTGGGCGCGGGCCGCCTTCGTTCGGGGAATGCACGGGGTCGGTAAACACCTCTGGCCGCAGCTGGTCACGAAATTCCTCAAGCAGGGCGAGCTCCGCGCCTTCTGGGAGGCCGGTCGCCTCCATCTCTGTGTTTTCAAAGAAGCTGTCGGTGCGTGTGTAGGTGTCATAAAAGATCACCTCGTTCGTCCAGGCGAAGTTGAAGGCGTATTCCAGCGCCTGACGCACGCGGATGTCCTGTAGCATGGGTTTGCGCATGTTGAACCAGATGCCTTGGGCGTTGGCCGGGCGCCCATCGGGGATCAGAATCTGCTGTACCTGTCCGGCTTGCGCGGCGGGAAAATCATACCCCGTGGCCCAGTTGGACGACCGGTATTCAACCCGCATGTGGTATTCGCCGGCGGCAAACGCTTCGAGCCCCACCGTATCATCAACGAAGTATTCGTAGACATAGCATTCAAAGTTGTTGCGCCCCGCGTTCACCGGCAGGTCGGCGGCCCAATAGTCATCCGTCTTGCAAAAGCGCAGCGTGCGCGGCGCATCGACATCCACCAGTTCATAGGGGCCAGAGCCCAGCGGGATGGTCATCCAGCTTTCGTCAAAAGGAACGTCATCATAGAAATGCGCGGGCAGGATCGGCAGGCCGCCAATATCACCCGGCAGGCTTGCCCCTGCACCTTCGGCCAGATCAAACCGCACCCGCAGATCGCTTTCTGCAACAATATCAACAACGTCGGCGAAAAGGTTCTGATAGAACGGGTGCCCTTCGGTCTTGAAAGCGTTGAAGGTGAAAACAACGTCATCGGCCGTGATCGGTTCGCCATCGTGAAAGCGTGCTTCGGGTCGCATGTTGAAGAACACATAGGACAGATCCGCGGGGTACTCGATCGTTTCGGCAATCAACCCGTATGACGCATCGGGTTCATCATAGGAGGACGCCATCAGGCTGTCGTAGATCTGGTACTGCACTTCGGGCGCGCCATCCCCTTTGATGATGAAGGGGTTGAGGCTGTCGAAGGTGGGGGTGCCGAAAAGCTGCCTTTGGGTGATCGTTCCGCCTTGTGGCGCATCGGGGTTGGCATAGTCGAAATGGGTGAAATCGGCTGGGTATTTCAGATCACCGAAGGTGGAATACCCATGGCTGATCGTGACCTCGGCAAAGGCGGGCAGGGCGCCCAACGTCAGTGACAGGATCGTCGTGGTCATCAGCTTTTGCATCGCGGGCTCCCATAGTTTCTGCTGTTCCAGCCAATCAGGAATATAGCGCGAGTCAAGGGTCCGGAAACGGCTGGCTTGTGCGAATGGAATTCGGTCATAAGTGTAAGAAATGCCTGTTGTTCTTGTGCTGATCTTTGCCGCTGCCGCCGTTTATGGCGGTTTCCGTTGGCGCAGGTACGCCCGCCGCAAGGCGCTTCTCTCCGCGCCGCTATCAGAGGCACAACGAAGCGTGATTGCGCGTGAGGTGCCGATTAGCCGTCGCCTGCCACAGGATCTGCGGAAAGGCTATGAGGGCAAGATCAATCTGTTCCTTGATCAGGTGACCTTCATCGGGTGCGAGGGGCTGGAGGTGACGGACGCAATGCGCCTCTCTATCGCGACGCAGGCTTGTCTGATCATCGCGAACTCTGACGCCTGGTATCATCGGTTGCGCACGATCCTGATCTACCCGAGCGCCTTCATCTCCAAACAAACGACCTATGATGGGTATGTTGTTCGTCAGGAGGACTCGGTCAGGTTGGGGGAAAGCTGGTCACTCGGACCCGTCGTCTTGTCGTGGCACCACACCCAACAGGGGGCGGCAAACCCCGAGGATGGTAGCAATATCGTCCTGCACGAGTTTGCCCATCAATTTGATGATCTTTCGGGTCAAACCAATGGTGTCCCGCTCTTTCGCAAGGGGCAGCGCTTTGAGGTGTGGGAGCGGGTGTTTTTGGAGGCCTTCGCGCGCCATGAACTGAGCGTCGAACGTGGCAAACCCGCCGTTATGGACGCCTATGGTGCCACGAACCATCAGGAGTTCTTTGCCGTGGCGATTGAGACGTTTTTTGAGAAACCGGCGCAGCTGCAACGGGACGAACCGAAAGTTTACGAGCAGTTGTCGGTGCTTCTAGGGCTTGATCCAAAGAGCTGGGCCTGATCCGTTTGTTTCCCCGATGTCGCTTTCGCCGTCCGAAAGGGGCGATCATGTCTTGATTTGATAGATCGGGCCGAAAATGCTGGCCGCAAAGAAGCGGGAGGAAGGCCATGCGTGCGGCGGTTGTCAGAGAGTTCAATGCAGATTTGTCGATAGAGACACTGCCTGATCCGGTGTGCCCTGATGATGGTGTGGTGTTAGAGGTCGCGGCTTGTGGCGTATGCCGGTCAGATTATCACGGCTGGACCGGGCACCATCCGAAGGTCAGCGACGGATCAGTCCTAGGGCACGAATACTGCGGCACAGTGGTCGAGGCCGGGCCGCGCGCCACGCATAAGGTCGGGGATCGGTTGATCGCGCCCTTCATATTGGCCTGCGGGGCCTGCCCGGCCTGCCAGACAGGTGTGTCGAATACCTGCCCAAACCAGATCGTGCCTGGGTTTGGGCCGCCCGGGGCGTATGCGGAGTATGTTGCCGTCCCCTTTGACCATAACCTTGTCCACCTGCCGGATACGATGACACCCGCGCTGGCCGCCGGTCTGGGATGTCGGGTGACGACGGCATGGCACGCGCTAACGGATCGCGCACAGCTACGCCCCGGCGAATGGCTTGCGGTGCATGGGACCGGTGGGATTGGGATGGCGGCGCTTCTGCTGGGCAAGATGCTGGGCGCGCAGGTGGTTGTGGTTGATGTGGTGCAGGAAAAGCTGGATCACGCGCTGACGCTTGGGGCAGATGCGGCGGTGAATGCAGGGGATGGAGACGTTGCCGAAGCGATCCGGGACCTGACGGGCGGTGGAGCGGAAGTCTCTATCGAAGCGCTTGGTATTGCGGCCACGACGAATGCCTCTATCGGTTGCCTGGGTGTGCTGGGACGGCATGTGCAGGTGGGCATGCCTGCCGATGACGGTGGGCAAATGCAGGTCGACATGCGCGGTATCTATATGAAACAGCTGTCATTTTTCGGCACTCGGGGGATGCCTGCATGGAAGTATCCGACGCTTCTTGATTTCATCGCGCGGGGGCAGGTGGATCTGTCGCCGATGGTCGCGCGCGAGATCGGGTTGTCCGGGGCGAGCGCCGAATTGCGCGCGATGGGCGGGCCGACGCCGCCGGGAACTGCTGTGATTACGGACCTCAGCACCTGATAGAGTTGCTTTCAGGGCTAATTGGCTTGCGAACGACAAGAGGTGGGCAGGTGCCCACCTCTTGTTTCTTACACCTCGCGCTTACCACTGAAAGGAAACACCCGCTTTGCCGCCTGCGGTGCCTTCTGCTGCGGCGACGCCGAGGTAGAGGATCGTATCGCCCATTGCGCCGACTCGACCTGCGCCTGTGATCGCAAAGGCAGCTTCACCGTCATGGAAGCCTGTGCCGATGTTCAGGCGGAAATTGGAGCCTGGATCGGGTGCAAACACCTCCATCGCGTTTGACATGGCCAGACCTTTGTTGAGGTCGTTGCGCAAGTCCGACAGCCCGTCCTGCAGGTCGACGATGTCAGCGGCATTTGTTGCGATGTCATCGGTGTTTGTCTGGATACGTGCGGCGTTTGCCACGATTGCGGCCGTATTCGACTGGATGTTGTTGGTGTTCGTCTGAATGTTCGCGGCATTGTTGGCGACGCCAGCGGTGTTGGCGTCAATCTCCGTCTGTTGTGTGTTGTTCACTGCGACCGCGCCGTCGGCTGTGGCCTGCGCGTTTGCGGCTGCGGCTTCGGCGTCATCTGCGGTCTGTTGGGCATCGTCCGCTGCGGCTTGCGCGTTGTTCGCCGCCGTTTGTGCCGCATTCGCCGTGTTCTGAGCACTGGCTGCGGCTGCCGTGTTCGCGTCAATATCATTCGCGTTCTGGTTCACGGCGGTTTCGACCTCGGTCATGTCAGCGTTGTCGCACAGATCGGTGGCCCAGCTGGACCCGCCGGCGCTTGCGTCGCAGGTGACGTCGAGCGCTTGCGCCTGCAAAGAAATGGGTGCCGTCATGAAGAATGTAGTGGCTGCGACGAGGCCGAGTATTGTGATTTTTGTGTGAATAGTCATCTCGTTACTCCAGTTTGAATGTGTGAACCTTGTCCGTTCACGGCACCTACGACTGGGGTTAAGAGTTTATTCACAAAAAAATCCCGGCAGAGCGATCTGCCGGGATTTCTCGCATCCTCTGGGGAGAGGTTAGCAGCTGTAGTACAGCTTGTATTCCATTGGGTGAGGTGTGTGCTCGTAGGCGTAGACCTCTTCCCACTTCAGCTCCATGTAGCCTTCCAGCTGGTCCTTGGTGAACACGTCACCGGCCAGCAGGAATTCATGGTCTGCTTCCAGAGCTTCAAGCGCTTCGCGCAAGCTGCCGCAGACTGTTGGGATCTCGGCCAGTTCTTCTGGCGGCAGATCGTAGAGGTCTTTGTCCGAAGACGCGCCTGGGTCGATCTTGTTCTTGATCCCGTCGATACCGGCCATCAGCAGGGCTGCAAAGCACAGGTATGGGTTTGCGGATGGATCGGGGAAGCGGGCCTCGACACGCTTGGCCTTTGGGCTTTCGGCCCATGGGATCCGCACGCAACCGGAACGGTTACGGGCAGAGTAGGCGCGCAGAACTGGGGCCTCGAAGCCCGGGATCAGCCGCTTGTAGCTGTTTGTCGATGGGTTCGTGATCGCGTTCAGCGCCTTTGCGTGCTTCAGGATACCACCGATGAAGTACAGGGCTTCCTGTGACAGATCGGCGTATTTGTCGCCTGCAAAGAGCGGCTTGCCGTCCTTCCAGATCGACATGTTCACGTGCATGCCGGTGCCGTTGTCGCCTGCGATGGGCTTTGGCATGAAGGTTGCGGACTTGCCGTAGGCCTGCGCCACGTTGTGGATGATGTACTTGTACTTCTGAAGCTCATCCGCCTGCGTGGTCAGCGTGTTGAAGATCAGACCAAGCTCGTGCTGGCATGACGCCACTTCGTGGTGGTGCTTGTCCACGGTCATACCGATGCGCTTCATGGTAGAAAGCATCTCGGAGCGCATTTCCTGGCCGTCATCGATTGGGTTGACGGGGAAGTAGCCGCCTTTGACGCCGGGACGGTGCCCGGTGTTGCCCATTTCATACTCGGTGTCCGTGTTCCACGCACCGTCAAGCGCGTCGACTTCGTAAGACACTTTGTTCATGGCAACGCTGAAACGCACGTCGTCGAAGACGAAGAATTCAGCTTCGGGGCCGAAGTAGGCCGTGTCACCGATGCCGGTGGACTTCAGGTATTCCTCTGCCTTCACTGCTGTCCCGCGTGGGTCGCGGTCATAGGCTTCCATCGTGTCGGGTTCGAGGATGTTGCAGTGAATGCAGATTGTCTTTTCCGCATAGAACGGATCCACATAGGCACTGCCTGCCTGTGGCATCAGTTTCATGTCTGACTGGTCGATCGACTTCCACCCTGCGATGGAGGAGCCGTCAAACATGAAGCCTTCTTCGAGGAAATCCTCATCGACCTGGTCTGCCATCACGGTCACGTGCTGCAGCTTGCCGCGCGGGTCGGTAAAGCGGATGTCGACGTAGTCCGCCTCTTCATCCTTGATCAGTTTCAGAACAGCTTTGTTGTCCATCTATGATGTCCCTTTTCTCGCTTTGATGGGTTAGAGCGCATCGTCGCCGGTTTCACCGGTCCGGATGCGAATGGCTTGTTCGATGGGGGAAACGAAAATCTTGCCGTCACCGATCTTGTCGGTTTTGGCGGCGCCGATGATGGCTTCAATCGCGCCGTCTACTTGATCATCCGCCAACACGACCTCAATCTTCACCTTCGGCAGGAAATCCACGACGTATTCGGCACCACGGTAAAGCTCCGTATGCCCTTTTTGACGACCGAAACCCTTTACCTCAACAACGGACAGGCCCTGAACACCAACCTCTTGCAGTGCT
>JBCBOD010000067.1:0-20325 GCA_039821425.1 Pseudomonadota bacterium | reverse complement strand
TTTTCCAGCATCAGTCTGCTCCGGTCGCAATGGGAAGGTCGGCGTACATGCCCCATTCGGACCATGAGCCATCGTAGAGGGAATGATCGGTCTTGCCGATCCGTTCAAGCGCCAGCGACAGGATCGCCGCCGTCACGCCAGACCCGCAGGTGGTGATTGCGGGTTTTTTCAGATCAACGCCTGCATCCATGAAGATCGTGCGCAATTGGTTGGGCGCCTTCATGGTGCCGTCGTCGTTCAGAAGGTCTTTGTAGAAGACGTTCTTGGATCCGGGGACATGGCCGGAACGCAAACCTTCGCGCGGCTCTGGCACCTCACCGCGGAACCGAGCAGGCGCGCGGGCGTCGATAATGCTGTGATCGCCAAGCTTGGCGGCGCGCGCAACTTCCGTCACATCGCGGACCCGCTCCGCTTCCACCTTCACCGTCATGTGCCGGTCGCGGATGACGGGCGGGTTTGCCGTGATGGGCTGCTTCTCCGCCTCCCACTTTGGCAAACCGCCGTCGAGCACGGCGATATTGTGCTGGCCCATCAGCTTGAAAAGCCACCAGACACGCGCTGCCGAGAAGATGCCCGTGCTGTCATAGACCACCACCTGATGCCCGTCGCCCACGCCCATCGCCCGCATGCGGGACATGAATTTTTCCACCGGCGGGGCCATGTGGGGAAGTTCTGACCGCGCATCGCTGATCTCGTCGATATCAAAGAATCGTGCGCCGGGGATATGCTTGGCCTCATATTCAGCGTGGGCATCGCGGCCTGCATCAGGCATGTGCCATGACGCATCAAAGATCCGCAGGTCCGGATCCCGCAAATGATCTGCCAGCCAGCTTGTGCTGACCAGTGTCTTGGGATCATCGGCAACTGTCGCGGTCATCGGGGGCCCCTTTTTGCTGCGCTCAGCCCTACAGCGCCGCCGGGATCAAGACAAGCTGCACAAAGGAAAAACGCCGCAGGGCGGGCCTATTCCCCGTGGCGTAAGAGCCGCTGCTTCTGGCGGTTCCAGTCGCGTTTGGCCGCCGTTTCTCGCTTGTCCTGATTTTTCTTGCCCTTGGCGGTCGCGATCTTCAGCTTCACCAGCCCACGGTCGTTGAAATACAATACCAGTGGGACCAGCGTCATGCCCTCGCGCTTTGTCGCGTTCCAAAGCCGCGCAACCTCTCGCTTGCTGGCCAAAAGCTTGCGTTTGCGCCGTTCCTCATGGGTGAACATCGCCTGCTCGTAAGGGGCAATATAGGCGTTGGTCAGCCACAGTTCGCCGTCGTCAACTGAGGCGTAGCTATCGGCGATATTCGACTGGCCGGTGCGGAGCGATTTTACCTCCGATCCATGCAGGACGATGCCGACCTCAAGATCATCCTCGATGGCATAATCGTACCGGGCGCGCCGGTTCTCGGCGACGACTTTGTAGTTTTTGTTTTCCGGTTTCTTGGCCATAGTCGGGCTGAGATAGGCCAAGGGGTGCGGCGGCGCAAGGCCGCGGCCGGGGAAGCAATGCTGATACAGATCGTCATCGGGACGGCCCTTTTGATCACGTCGGTGATGATTGCTGGCGTCAGTTTCTGGTTCTTTGAATGGCGACTGGTCCGGGCGCACGGCTGGCTGACCCGTACGCCGCATCGCCCGAAGCTGATGCTTGTGCTGTGCGCCACCGCCATTTGGGTGCTGTTGCAGATGACCGTCGCGGTCTGGCTGTGGGCGCTGACATTTTTGGCGCTGTCGATCTTTGGCACGCTGGAAGAGTCAGTTTATTTTGCTCTCGTCGCCTTCACGACACTTGGCTTTGGTGACATCCTCTTGCCTGTCGAATGGCGGCTGCTCGGTGGCATGGCGGCGCTCAACGGCCTTCTAAACATTGGCTTGATGACCGCCGCGATGGTTGAGGCCGTGCGCCAGTTGCGCCTACAGCAGATCGCGGCACTGGATGGCGAGACGTGAGCGTTCCCGTCATTGGCAACGCAGATGCCCGGCGCATCTTTTTGGCGAAACATGGGTTGGCGGACAGGCCTTCGGGTCCCGGCAAGGGCGCCGATCTGAAAGGCGTGATCGACAATCTGGGCTTTGTGCAACTCGACAGCGTGAATACCTTCGCCCGCGCGCATGACCTGATCCTGTGGTCCCGGCGGCAGCAGTTTCGGCCCAAGGCGCTGCAGCATCTCTTGCACCGTGACCGACAGTTGTTTGAACACTGGACCCATGATGCGGCAACAATCCCGATGGAACATTTCGCCCATTGGCGCCTGCGCTTTGCCCGCGATGCAGTACGGATGGAGGCGCGGTGGAAGGAATGGCGTCGGGGTGATTTCATGGCCAAGATCGACGAGGTGCTCCGCCACATCTCGGACCACGGTCATTGCAGTTCGGGCGATGTGGGCACGGACGAAAGTCGCGGGTCTGGTGGCTGGTGGGATTGGCACCCGTCGAAGACGGCGCTCGAATACCTCTGGCGATCCGGGCAGGTGTCCGTTGTCCGGCGTGATGGGTTCAAGAAGGTCTATGATCTGACCGAACGGGTTATCCCGCCAGAACATCTCAACCGGCGCTTTCACGCGGATGAGACGATTGACTGGTGCTGCGTTGAAGCGCTGAACAGGCTTGGGTTTGCCACGCATGGCGAACTGGCGGCATTCTGGGACCATATTTCGCCTGATGAAGCGAAGGCGTGGTGTGCCGAGGCTTTGGCCGACGGACGGATCATTCCGGTTGATGTCGAGGGCGCCGATGGCAAGCCCAGGCGGCACTACGCCTGGCTCGCCTTGCTCGACGCGGATGTGCTCACAGTCGCACCACGCTTGCGCATCCTTTCCCCTTTCGATCCGGCCCTAAGGGATCGGAAACGTGCGGAGCGCTTGTTTGGCTTCCACTACCGGATCGAGATTTTCGTCCCAGCACCGAAACGCAAGTACGGTTACTACGTATTCCCGGTGATCGAAGGCACGCGCCTGATCGGGCGGATCGATATGAAACGGGAAGGGGACGTGCTGGCGGTGCGCGCCTTCTGGCCCGAACGTGGCGTGCGGATGAGCGCGGGCCGGGTGGCAGCGCTGAAAAAAGAGCTGGAGCGGGCGGCGGTTTTTGTTGGCTGTACAGATCTCCGCTTTGCAGAGGATTGGCTTCGCTTCTGATGAGCAAAGTCGCTCACCCGTCGGCCAGAATAGCGTGCCATGACGACCTGCAGGGCCGGGCGGGCCGGTGCCACAGGCCGAGCCGGCTGAGGGTGGAGTGGTTTGTTGAAGGGCGGGATGAAGGTATTGCCACCATTGCCCGGGCTTAATTCAAAAGCCCCGCATGCACCATCGCGGCACGGACCTTGGCCTTGGTGCCATCGGTCAGGCCAACAAGTGGTGTCCGCACTTCTTCACTGCAGAGCCCGAGAAGGGACATGCCGTATTTCGCACCTACAAGCCCCGGCTCGGTGAACACGGCCTCATGCAGGGGCATCAGGCGGTCGAGCTGGGTGAGCGCCTTGTCGAAATCCCCTGCAAGGGTGCTTTCCTGGAATTCCGCAATCAGTTTGGGCGCAATGTTCGCCGTCACCGAAATGCAGCCCACGCCACCGTGCGCGTTGAAGCCAAGGGCCGTCGCATCTTCGCCAGAAAGCTGGGTGAAATCCGGCCCGCAGCGCATCCGTGTCGCCGGCACGCGCGAGAGGTCCGCGGTCGCGTCCTTCACGCCGACGATCATCTCGTGCTTGGCCAGTTCCGCCATCGTGTCTGGCGTCATGTCGATGACGGAACGTGGTGGGATGTTGTAGATCACAATCGGCAGGCCGCAGTCCGCGGCGGCCGTGAAATGGGCGATCAGGCCCGCTTGCGTAGGCTTGTTGTAGTAGGGTGTGACCACCAGTGCCGCATCCGCGCCAGCAGATTTCGCCGCTTTGACCAGGCGCACGGTTTCCGCCGTGTTGTTGGACCCGGCCCCGGCAATCACGGGGATACGTCCGTTCGCGGACTCCACCACGGTTTCCACCACCAGATCATGTTCGGCATGGGTCAGCGTCGGGCTTTCCCCCGTCGTGCCCACTGGCACCAGACCGTGGCTGCCCTGATCAACATGCCAGTCGACCAGTTTTTTCAGCGTGTCCACATCAACCTGGCCGTTTGCGAACGGCGTGATGAGGGCGGGGAGTGATCCCTTGAACATGGCACGCTTCCTTTGTTGTGGTGGACCCGCAAAAGGCCCGGTCAAAATCGCGCGGACACTAGACGGCTTTCCGCCGCTTGCCAAGTTTGTGAGTTGTTATTTGCGGGGGCCGATTTACTGTCATGCGCAAACGAGCAGGGGTGCGTGTGCGCATGCAGTTAGTCCGCAATCTGGCAATGGCCGTTGCCTTGTCATCGCCTGCCACCGCACAGGTGGTGAGCGAGGCGAGCATTGGTGCGATCAAGGCCCTGCAAAGTTCCGAAGCCGCCGCGGAAGTGGTGGCAGGGACGGCTGACCCGGTCACAACCGATGTCCTGATGTGGTTGAAGTTGAGCGATGGGTCGGCATCACTGGCTGATTACAATGCATTTGTCGGCGTGAATGCGGAATGGCCCGCGCTGACGCGGTTACGCACGCAGGCCGAACTTGTGATCCCGGCAGGGATGCGCGCGGCAGACATCGTGGCCTGGTTTGGCGAAGATGCCCCGCGGACAGGACAAGGTGCCGTCAGGCTCGCCCGCGCGCTGCGGGCACTGGACGAGGATGAGGCGGCGCGCGATGTTCTGCGTGACGCATGGATCAACCTGCGCCTTGATGATCAGGGGCAACTGGCGATGTACCGCGCCTTTGGTCCGCAACTCGCCCCCTATCACAACGCCCGCGCTGACGCCCTTCTCTGGCGCCACCGGACGGAAGATGCCGCCCGCATGCTGCCGCTGATGGAGGAAGACGACGCTGCCGTTGCCGCCGCGCGCATCGGCTATCTGGAACGCACCCGCAACATGCTGGCGCTGTTTCGCGCCGTCCCCGAGGCGCTACGCAATGATCCGGGCCTTGCTTATGCACGCTACAACTGGCTGGCAGATCGGGGCAACTATACCGAAGCGGTGAAAGTCCTGCTGGAACGTTCGACCAGCCGCGCGGCATTGGGCGAGCCGTTTCGTTGGTCTGGCTGGCGCCGCATCCTTGCCCGCTGGGAAATGCGCGAGGGCCGGGCGGAGCAGGCCTATACCCTGGCGTCGCGCCACTACCTGACGGACGGGTCGAGCTATGCCGATCTTGAATGGTTGTCGGGATATCTGTCGCTGCTTTACCTTGGTGACCCCGCGCAAGCGCTGGGGCATTTCGAGAACGGCCTGCGTGCGTCATCGAGCCCGATTTCGGTTTCACGGATGCAGTATTGGATTGGGCGCACCTATGAGGTGAAGGGCGAGCTGGACGCAGCCACAGCGGCGTTTGAGGCGGCGGCTATTCATCAGACGGCCTTCTACGGATTGCTTGCCTCGGAACGTGTTGGCAAACCGCTCGATCCGATCTGGGCCGGTGCCGCAACGGATTGGGAGGGCCACCCCGTCTTTGACCGTCCGGTCGTGCGTGCCGCACTGATCCTGCTGGCGGCGGGTGAGCGGGGGCATGCTTTTACCTATTTCGCGCATCTGGGCCGCAACCTGCCCGAAGAGGCGCTGGCTCCACTTGGCGCCTACCTCAACCATATTGATGAGCAGTATTATGCTGTCCTTCTGGGCAAGACCGCGGCGGCGCGCGGGGTGATCATCCCTGATCTCTACTTCCCCCTGCATGATCTGGCGCAGATTGATTTGCCCACAGACCCGGCACTGGCCCTCTCGATCGCAAGGCGCGAAAGCGAGTTCCGGGTCAATGCAGGTAGCCCCGTTGGTGCGCTGGGTTTGATGCAGCTGATGCCCGCCACCGCCGAAGAGGTCGCCGGTGATCTGGGTCTGCCATATGCACGCGGGCGGCTGACCACCGACTGGCAGTATAACGCGACATTGGGCGCCGCCTACCTCGCCTATCTGGAAGAGGAGTTCGGCCCGACCCCGGTGATGATCGCCGCTGGCTATAACGCGGGGCCCAGCCGCCCGTTTTCCTGGATGGAAGAGCGTGGTGACCCAAGGGCGCGTGAAATGGATATCGTCGACTGGATTGAGCATATCCCGTTCCGGGAAACCCGGAACTACGTGATGCGCGTGACAGAAAGCATTCCCATCTACGAGGCGCGCTTGTCCGGCATCGCGGGGCAAGTCCGCTTTACTGATCTTTTGCTGGGCGCGATGCCTGTCACGCGGCCCAAGGCGCGCCCGGATCGGCTCGGTCTGCCGCCGGAAGAGCCGCTTCTGGCCGCAGACCCTGTTGTCGCGCAGCCCGAAGGCACCTCTCCAATCCTGCGCCCAATCGCCCGTCCCTAGGCCCGCTGCCGTGCGCGCCACAGGGTGAACAGGCCCGCACCCACAACAATCGCGGCGCCCAGGGCCACGTTCGGCCGTAGTGTTTCGCCCATGATGAAGATGCCGATGGCGCTGGCAAACACGAGTTGCAGATAGGCAAAGGGCTGCACCGCGCTTGCCTCGGCTACTTCATAGGTCTTGATCAGGAGCCAGTGGCCTAATGCGCCGGTGACACAGAGTGCGGCCATCCATCGCCAGTCGGCGACATTCATCGGTTCCCAGAACCAGATGCCCGCGCATGTCATCACCACAGCGCCCGAGGTACCGGTCCAGAAGAACGACGTCGCGGTCGTGTCCTGCCGCGCGGCATAGCGAGTGAGCAAACCATAAAGCGCAAACATCAGGGCAGACGCGAGTGGGATCACGGCCGCGGGTGCAAAGACGGCAAACCCCGGCTGCAGGATCACGAGCACACCGACGAAGCCGATCCCGATGGCGGCCCACCTTTGCCAGCCGACCTGTTCGCCGAGCACTGGCCCAGACAAGGCGGCGATCAGCAGCGGGTAACAGGCAAAAATCGCATGGCTTTCCACCAGCCCCAGCACCACGAATGCACTGACCATCACGCAGATCTCCAGCGCCAGAAGCGTGCCACGCGTGATCTGCAGGATGGGCTGTTTCGTGGCGGCCGCTGCGCGGATCGACCCGCTTTGCCGCGTGGCGATGGTGATGACGAAGGCTGCGAAGAACCAGTAGCGGATCATCACAATCATGATGACATTGTAGTTGCGCGCCAGATGTTGCGAGATCCCGTCCTGCACCGCAAAGACAAAGGTCGTCGCGCACATCAAAAGGATGCCGAGGCGCGCATTATCCTGCATCAGGCATCCTCGCGCGTGTCATATGGCGCTTGCGCCCGTAGCCGGGTGTGCGGGTGACGGTGAACCCTGCGTCCTCCAGCCGGCGGCGCACATGGCCGGCGGCAGAATATGTTGCCGCTGTCCCACCGGGTTTCGTATGCTGACCCACCGCTTTCAACAGCGCGGTTTCCCATAGTGCGGGGTTCTTGGCCGGGGAAAAGCCATCAAGGAACCAGGCGTCCGCGCTGCGATCCCAGGCGGGAACAGTCTCGCGCGCGTCGCCGACAATGACGTTAAGGTTCGGCCCATCCGGTAAGGTCACCGGCCCATCACCGGCGGTCCAATGGGCCAGCATCTGATCCGCATAGGTTTGAAGATCAGGGAAATGGGCCAGTGCGGCAGCCATATCTTCTGGCGCCATCGGAAACGCCTCGAAGGAGGTAAAGTGCAGCGTGCCTGGGCGGCCAGCCGCAGCCCATGCGGCCCATGTGACCAACAGGTTCAGCCCCGTTCCGAACCCGAGTTCTGCAATCTGAAAGTTGCCACCAAAACGTTTGGGCAGGTCATTGCCCGCCAAGAACACATGTGTGGTCTCGGCCAGACCATCCTCCAGCGAGTAATAGGGATCATCAAAGTCCCTTGCGATCGGCACCCCGCCCCGCCAGTCGAGTTTTGCTGTCTGCTCTGCCATTGCCCAACACTCTGGAAACGCCACATCTTTGGGCGTAAGGGAGCGCAATGGCAACGGTTGATATCACGGTGATGGGGGCGGGGGTCTTTGGGCTATCGGTCGCTTACGCTTGTGCTCGGCGCGGTGCACGGGTCCGTGCGATCGACCCAAACGGCGTGGCCGCCGGGGCCAGTGGCGGGATCGTCGGCGCGCTCGCCCCGCATGTGCCTGAGAACTGGAACGCAAAGAAGGCGTTTCAATTCGAGAGCCTGATCATGGCAAAGGAGTTCTGGGCGGGCGTGTCGCAGCTGGCAAGTGGCGATGTCGGCTACATCCGGTCGGGAAGATTGCAGCCCCTGTCCGATGACCATGCGGTGTCGCTCGCCAAAGCGCGCGCAGAGACGGCGCAGGAACTGTGGGAAGGCAAGGCAGTCTGGGAGGTGATCCCGGCAGGTGATGCTGATTGGATGCCACCATCACCGACCGGCCTCGTGATCCGGGACACGCTTTCGGGCCATATCCACCCGCGGCGCGCGACATATGCCCTTGCGGATGCAGTCGTGGCCTTGGGTGGAGAGGTGGTGACCGCAGGGTCCGCGGAAGGCCAGGTTGTTTGGGCAACGGGCGCGGACGGGGTGAAAGAGATCGGCGGCAATGGCGTGAAAGGACAGGCGGCGCTGCTGGATTTTGACGCGGCAGGCCAACCGCAGCTTTTTGCCGATGCGCTTCATATCATTCCGCATCTGGATGCAACCGTTGCTGTCGGCTCGACCTCGGAACGGGACTATGAAGATCCCGCCGGTACCGACAGCGCCCTTGATGATGTGATCGCGCGCGCGATCACGGCTTTCCCGGTCCTCGAAGATGCCCCCGTCCTGACGCGTTGGGCCGGTGTCCGCCCGCGCAGCCGCAGCCGCGCACCCGTGCTTGGCCCGCACCCCACCCGCGCGGGACAGTTTATCGCGAACGGTGGCTTCAAAATCGGATTTGGCATGGCGCCCAAAGTGGGTGAGGTCATGGCGGACCTTCTGCTAGACGGTATCGACAGCATCCCCCAGGACTTTCGCGCCTGAACCGCTGGCATCTTGTTTTCGGCGAGCGGACGCATACCTCATCCCATAGATTATTCACCCGCTGTGAAAGGACCTTTCCCATGCCACTGATGACTTCCCCGATTGACGGCTCGCCCATGCGCGAAGTGGAACGCTATGGCGTCAAGATGGACATTTGCACCACCTCGGGCGGCATCTGGCTGGATCGGGGGGAGCTTGAAAAGATCATCATGGGTGTCAGGGAAGAGGCGCTGATGGATAGCGGCGTGTCCCAGCAAGAGGCGTATGACGACGCGCACTATTACGAAACACCGCATCGCCGCGAACAGCCCCGTCCGAAACGGCGCAAGCGCGACGGTATCTTTGACACGTTAATGGATATATTCGACTAGAGCGTTTCGCCCTCTTTCTGGGCTATGCGTGTCGCAAATCGCGTTCGACCGCAGGGAGAGGCAGCGAATTGCGTCAAAGCGTCAGCGGCATATGCCGGTTCACATCCTTGTAGAGAAGGTAGCGGAATGGACCGGGCCCTGACGCATAGCAGGCCTGCGGGCAAAAGGCGCGCAGCCACATGAAATCACCCGCTTCCACTTCAACCCAATCCTGATTAAGCCGGTAGGCCGCCTTGCCTTCCAACACGTAAAGCCCGTGTTCCATGACGTGGGTTTCCAGAAACGGGATCACGCCGCCGGGCTGGAAGGTCACGATGTTGACGTGCATGTCGTGGCGCATGTCGCCGGGATCAACAAAGCGGGTCGTGGCCCAGACACCGTCGGTGTCCGGCATCGGTATCGGCGCGATGTCCGCTTCTTGCACGACGAAGCCCTCTGGCGCGTCGATCCCGTCAACGGCGACATAGGCCTTGCGGATCCAGTGAAAGGTGACGGGGGCGTCGCTGTCATTCTGCAACGCCCAGTCAGCACTGGGCGGAATATATGCATAGCTGCCCGGGGCGAGCGCATGTGAAGCACCCGAAACTGTCAGCGAGGCTTTGCCCGCGACGACGAAGAGGACCGACTGCGCCGCGGGGTCGGTTTCGGGGCGGAGACTTCCGCCGCCCGGGCTGACCTCCATGATGTACTGGCTGAAGGTCTCAGCAAAACCCGACAGTGGCCGCGCAAGAACCCATGCGCGCGTTCCCTTCCAGTGGGGCAGGTTGCTGGTGACAATTTCGGTCATCACGCCCTTGGGGATCACCGCATAGCTGTCGGTAAAGACGGCGCGATCCGTCAGCAGTTGGGTTTGCGGTGGCAGGCCACCTGTGGGGGCGTAGTACTTGGGTGGCATGTCAGACCTTTTTCGTTCGTGGATAGTCTAGGCCTTTGCCGTGCCCCGCGAAACCCGCGTTCTTGCTGTCGCACTGATGATCAAGCGGCTGTTTCTGGCGCCTTCGCATAGGGCAGGTGCCCGGTCTTGACCCAGAGTGTTGCCCCATCCGCCCCGGCGGTCAGGCGGAGCGGGGCACCGTCAGGCAGGCGCAACCAGCTGTGGGTTTGCAGTGTGTCATCACCGGCGGTTGCGGTGCCAGACAGGATCAGCACCTCCGCACCACCATCAGGGGCTTCGTCAAATGTCGTCCCGGCGGCCAAACTGACGTAGCGAACCGTCTCGCGCGGGTCACTGTGCAGGACTTGAACTTGGACGCCGGGTGCAACCTCCGCCGTTTTAGCCCCCATCTCTTTGCGGAACTGCAGCCGGTCGTCGGGGTCAAACTGCCATAGCTTGACGAAGATGACACAGCCGTTCGCTGCACCTGGTGTATGGGCCGTGGTCGGTGGGTTTCGGACGTAGGTCCCCGCCGGATAGTCGCCGTGTTCGTCCTGAAAAACACCGTCGAGCACAATGAACTCTTCGCCGCCGCTATGGGTATGCTCTGAAAACTGGCTGCCCGGCGCGTAGCGGACAATGGATGTGGCGCGCGCGACCTCATCCCCGATCCGGTCCAGCATGCGCCGGTCCACACCCGGCATGGGGGAGGCGACCCAATCAAGGTATGCGGCATGCACCACGACCCGTTCATCAAAGGCTGCATTCAGTTCCATGCTTGGTCTCCACTTTTGATGCAGAAAAGACCTTAGGCGACGCGATGGCTCAAGGCAAAGCAGCGAACTGCAACAATTCCTGACGCCGATATGATCAAGGTTCATTTCCGCCAGTGGAGGGGCTGCAATAGGTCTGTGGCAGAGAATTGTATCAATGGAGTACCCAGATGCGCACCCAGGATCTGATCGCGCTTTGCCTTTTGGCAGCCCTTGCTGGCCCCGCGGCCGCGCAAGACGACACGTCTGATGCCGAAGCACCAACCGAAGAGGTGATGGAAGAAGAGATGGCCGACGAGGCCACTGAAGCAGACGCGATGGAGGCCGACATGGCCGATGACGCTGCGGATTCAGAAACCATGGAAACGGATATGGCAGATGCTGCCGCAGAGGCCGAAACCATGGAGACAGACATGGCCGATGAAGGCGATACCGCAGAAACCATGGAAACGGACATGGCGGACGAGGCCACAGATGGTGACGCGATGGAAGCTGAGATGGCGGAAGAGGCCGAAGAAGCTGCCGATGCCATGGAAACCGAGATGGCCGACGAGGCTGCTGAGGAAGCGCCTAGTCTCGAAGAGATCGCCGCTTCCGACCCCGCGCTTGATGTCCGCACCAACGAAGAAGGCGAAGTTGATGCAATGGTGATGCTGTCGGACGTCCTGTTTGATTTTGGGGATGCCTCACTCGCGCCCGAGGCACTCGATGTTCTGGCGGGCATCGGAGAAAAGCTCGATGGCGTGGCATCGATTGAGATCACCGGCCATACCGATGCCGTCGGCGACGAGGATTTCAACCTTGGGCTTGGCCAGCGTCGCGCGGACACCGTGCGGGATTGGTTGATCGCGAACACGCCACTCACGGCGGATGTTGTGACCGCGTCCAGCGCCGGTGAGGATGATCCTGTGGCTGGCAACGACACCTCCGAAGGTCGCGCGCTCAACCGCCGGGTGGAATTCACACTGCCTGAAGGCGACTCCTGATTCCATTTGGGCGCGGCCCGCGTCTATCCCGTCGGGCCGCGATCCAATCGCGTGATATGATCCGCGATCCCATCCGGGAACCGCGCCCTGACCAATGGGTCATGCCCCGGGATGATGAGCGATGGGGCCGAGGCGAGCCGGTAGAGCATATCAAACCCATCCAGCATGTTCTGCAAATCCACCACGATGGGGAAGGGTTTGCGCGCCTCGAAATTCTCATAGTAATGCGCAGCATCCGAAGCGAGCACGAGCCAGCCCGCCTCTGTCCGGACCCGCACGCATTGCAAACCGCGTGAATGGCCCCCGACGCAATGCACCGTGACCCCATCGGCGACCTCTGCATCGCCGTTATGAAAGATCAGCTTGCCGGCATAAAGCCGCTGCACAGCTTCGCAGATATGCCCGGCCGTGAATGGCATCCGCAGCGTGCCGTGGCACATGCAAGGGCCGGTAGCAAAGGCCATTTCAGCCGCTTGCAGATGTAGTGTGGCGTTGGGAAAAAGGTGCAGCCCGCCAGCATGGTCATAGTGCAGATGCGTGACAACGAGTGTGGTGATATCCTCTGGTTTCAGCCCCAACGGGGCAAGTGCGACGCCCGGGTCCAGCCGGATCGGGCGGTCCCGCGCTGCAGCTTCGGCATCATCATAACCGCTGTCGACAAGGATCACCTCTTCCCCGCGTCGCAACACCCACATGAAGTAATCCATCGCGTGTGGCGCATCGTGATTGTCATCAAAGATAAAGCTGTCGCCGCGAGTCCGGGCATTGCGGTCGGCGTATTTGACGGCGTGGACTTCCCAGGTGCTCATTGCACGACCCGCGTCCAGGTTTGCACTGTCTTTTCGGCAATCATATCCGCGACGGCAGCATCAAAGTCTTTGAAGTGCCCTCTGGCCAGATGCGCGTCAAAGGCGGCGCGGTTACGGTAAAGCTCGTACAGAAAGACTGCCTCCGGATCATCCGGGTTCGTGGCCACATCAAACTGATGACACCCGGGCTCCAGCTGTTTTGACGTTGTTGCATTGGCGAGCATTAGCGGCATGAACGCCGCAGCCTGCCCCGGATGCAAGCGAAAGGTGACACAGACGGCGTACATGGCTCTCCTCGTCTTTTCGTAGATCCAGAAGGTGGCTGAATGCCCCCTGTCTGGCAAGTCACCCTCAGAATGGCATTGCTGAATGTATTTTACAATGTATACATTATTTCGACGAAGCGACAGGTGGAACTATGCAAAAGACGTTTGAAATCGCCGTATTTGAAGGTGACGGGATCGGGCCGGAAATCATGGCGCCCACCGTGGCCTTGCTGAAGGCTATGGCAGATGGGTCGGACGGCTACGATTTGCGTTTTGCCAGCCACCCCGCCGGTGCAGCGCATTACGCAAAGACCGGGGAAAGCCTGCCTGTGCGGTCGCTTGATGCCGCGGCAAAGGCTGATGCGATCCTCTTGTCTGCGATGGGTTTGCCTGATGTGCGTTATGCAGACGGCACAGAGATTTCGCCACAGATTGACCTGCGCAAGGCCTTCAACCTGTTCTTTGGCGTGCGGCCCGTCCGGGTTGTGCCCGGTGGGCGAACGCCATTGCAGATGCCCGAAGGCAAAGAGATTGACTTTGTCCTGATCCGCGAAAGCACCGAAGGCCTGTTTCATACGCAAGGCACCGGCGCAGTCACCGCTGATGCGGCGGAAGAGACGTTGCGCATCACGCGGCAGACCTGCGAAGACCTCTTTCGTTTCACCTTCGCGCTTGCGGCTGACCGCAAGGATCGCGGGCGTGGCAAGGGCCGTGTCACTTGCGTCGACAAGGCTAACGTCTTTCGCGCATTTGCCTTTTTCCGCAAGCATTTTGATGCGGAGGCCGCAAAATGGCCCGACCTAGAGGCGGATCACGCCTATGTTGATGCCACCGCACTCTGGATGGTGCAGAAGCCCTGGGATTTCGATGTTCTGGTGACAGAGAATATGTTCGGCGATATCCTTTCGGACCTTGGCGCTGGCCTGATGGGCGGGCTTGGCGTTGCGCCCTCTGCGGACATCGGATTGACGCAGGCCGTGTTTCAGCCGTGCCATGGGTCCGCCCCTGATATCGCGGGGCAAGGGATCGCAAATCCCATGGCGATGATCCTGTCAGCGGCCATGATGCTCGACTGGTTGGGGACCAAACATGACAATCAGGCCATCAAGGCCGATGGGAAACGCCTGCGAGAAGCGGTAGAGCAGGTGCAGCAGGATGGCGCCATCGCCACGTCTGACCTTGGCGGCACCGCAACCACGGCCGAAGTTGGCGCAGCGATCCAAGAGGCGCTCATATGACGATGCTCAAGGTCGCATGCGTCGGAGCAGGTTATTTCAGCCAGTTCCACATCGACAGCTGGAAACGGATGGAAAGGGCGGTTCTCGTGGGTGTCTGCGACCGGGACCTGGACCGGGCAAAGGCAACGGGCGCACCTGCTTTTGCCGATGTGGAAGAGATGCTGGCAGAAACGCAGCCTGATATCGTTGATGTCATTCTGCCACCGAACGCCCAGGCCCAAGTCATCCGCCATGCCATTGGTCACAGCCCCCGGGCGATCATTTGCCAGAAGCCCTTTTGCGCCAGCCCGCAAGAGGCGCGGGTGATCACCGACCGGGCAGAGGTTGCAGGTGTCCCTCTGATTGTGCACGAGAACTTTCGCTTTCAGCCGTGGTACCGCGCGATCAAGGCGGCGATGGACCAAGGCCGGATTGGTGAGGTGCGCCAGGTCACCTTCCGACTGCGCCCGGGTGACGGACAGGGCGCTGACGCCTATCTCGACCGGCAACCCTATTTTCGCAACATGCCCCGCCTTCTGATCCATGAAACCGGTGTGCATTTTCTCGACACCTTCCGCTATCTGCTGGGGCCTGCACGGTCTGTCTATGCGGACTTGCGGCAGGAGAATGCGGTGCTCTCCGGTGAAGATGCGGGCTATGTCCTGATGGAGCACGCGGGCGGGGCGCGGACGCTCTTTGACGGGAACCGCTGCCTTGATCATGCCGCCGACAACCCGCGGCGCACCATGGGCGAGGGGCTAATCGAAGGGACCGAAGGCGTATTGCGCCTTTCCGGCGATGGCTCCGTCAGTTTGCGCGCATTCGGTGCGCAGGCAGAAAAGGTTCTTCTCTCGCCGGATGTGTTCGAGGGGTTTGGCGGTGACTGCACCCACGCCTTGCAGGCGCATGTCGTGGCTGGCCTGCTTGATGGCACCCCGATCGAAAACCCAGCACGGGACTATCTGACAGTGCTGGCAATGGAGGAGGCGGCATATGCATCTGCCAAATCAGGCCGGAAGGTCGCGTTATGAGCGCCGAACGCCCCAAGAACAATGTCGCGCGCGCGGTCGATATGCTGCGCGAGTTGATCTTCTCCGGCACGCTTGCCCCCGGGTCTGATCATCTGGAAACCGAACTGGCCCTACGCCTGGGGATGTCCCGCACGCCGGTGCGTGAAGCCACGCTGACGCTCGAAGCGCAGGGCCTTCTGCAAGTGCGCGCGCGGCGCGGGGTGCGAATTCTGCCGATCTCCATAAAGGACATGGAAGAGATCTATGATGTGCTGACAGCGCTGGAAAGCACGGCCGCCGCTGATGCCGCCGCGGCCAATCACGCCGACACTGGCCTGGACGCCCTCGCCGCAACGATTTCAGCGATGGAAGACGCGCTCGCCGTCCAAAACCGAGAGGCATGGGCCGACGCCGATGACCAGTTTCATGCCGAGCTTGTGCGTCTTGGGGGGAACCAGCGCATCGTTTCCATCACGCAGATGATGGCCGATCAGGTCAGGCGCGCCCGTGCCGTCACCCTCTACATGCGCCCGCTTCCAGTGAAATCCAACGCCGATCACCGCGCTGTTCTGGACGCCATCCGCCGCGGCGATGCCACGCTTGCCCGCAAGATCCACGCCCGCCATCGCGCCGCTGCGAAGGCAACTTTGGTGGGCCTGCTGAAGCAACATCACCTCACCCAGCTTTAGGCCAACACCTGCCAATACCGGTGATCCGCGTATAGGATGTATGCGCAGGTGTACTATGGTAAATCTGCAAAACCGCGCTTACCTAGCGCAAATCGGGGCAGGCGCACGCATTTCGGTCGGCCCCGGCAGATTTGATGAGGGATAGCCAGATGGCCGACGATCAACACGTCAACCTGACTGGGAAGCTGGAATTCGACAACGACAAGGGCGCTGGGCGCTCCAAGTGGGTCGCGGGGCTCCTGGCCCTTGCCCTGATTGGCTGGATGGGAAGCGGGACATTCTTTCCGGGCGAGACCCCTGAGGAAGAAATTGCCGAGGAACCTGCCGTCAACCCCGTTGCCGTGGCAGTGATGATGTCCAGTGCGCAGGATGTACCGCTTGTGTTGAGCGCCGAGGGACAGTCCGAGCCTGACCGGGCCACCGCCGTCCAGGCCGAAGCAATGGGGCAGGTTTCGGCGGTCAGCGCTGCGCGTGGTGATCTGGTGACCGCTGGGCATGAACTGGGCCGCATCGACGACAGCACGCTGGCCGCGCAGCTGCGCCAAGCGCAGACGCAGCTGGATCAGGCAACCCGCGACCTGATGAACGCGCAGTCCCTGCAATCCCGTGGTCTGGCAACCGAAGACCGCGTGAGCCAGGCCCGCGCAGCCCAGGCAGCGGCAGAGGCGGCCCTGACGGCGGCCGAAGAACAGCTTGAAAATACCATCATCCGGGCACCCTTCGCCGGGCGTCTGAATGACTTTACGCTGGATGTCGGTGAATACGTCGATAGCGGTGATGTTGTGGCAGAAGTGCTGGACAACGACCCGCTGACCGTCGTCATTCAGGTGCCTCAACAGGCGCTGTCGCGCATCACCAAGGGCCAGACGGCCGAGGTGCAGTTCATCACGGGTGAAACCCGCTCGGGCAGTGTCAGCTTTATCGGTGCCAACGCCGATCAGCAGACCCGGACCTTCCGGGTTGAGATCGCCGTCGATAACCCCGATAGCGCGATGCCAGCCGGGCTGAGCGCCCGTGTCGCTCTACCCACCGGGCAGGCGCGCGGGCATTTCATTTCTCCGGCGATCCTCTCACTCGGCACCAATGGTGAGTTGGGCCTGAAAACGGTCAATCCTGACAATACCGTGGCCTTTGCGGAAATCGCGATCGCACGCGCGCAAACCGATGGAATCTGGGTGACCGGACTGCCCGAAGAGGCGACCATCATCACCGTTGGCCAGGGCTTCGTCAGTGCAGGTGATCTGGTTGATCCGGTCGCGGCGCCGGCCAATGCAACGGCAGGGCTGAACTGATGCACACGCTGATCGACGCCGCCTTCAACCGCAGCAAGGTTGCGGGGCTGATCTTTGTCTTCCTCCTCGCGGTCGGTTCACTCGCCTACATCGCGATCCCGAAAGAGAGCAACCCAGAGATCCCGATCCCGGTGATCTATGTCTCTGCCTCCATCGATGGGATTTCACCCGAGGATGCCGAAGACGTGCTTGTCGGGCCGATGGAGACAGAGTTCGCCTCGCTCACCGGTCTGAAATCCATGACGGCCACGGCCAGCGAAGGGCGCGGCAGTGTGCAGCTGGATTTCGAACCGGGCTTCGACGCCGACGAAGCGCTCGATCAGGTGCGCGAAGGGGCCGACAAGGTTGAGGATGAACTGCCCTCCGACGCCACCGTACGCGTGACGGAAATCAACACCGCGCTCTTCCCGATCCTGACCGTCATCCTCTCTGGCCCCGTGCCTGAGCGTACGCTCAACAGGCTCGCCGACGATCTGCAGGATGACATCGAGGCGCTAAACGGTGTGCTGGAGGTCGATGTCGCTGGCAAACGTAGGGAACTGATGGAGATCCTGATCGATCCCACCGTGTTTGAGACCTACAACATCTCATTCGACGAGTTGATCAATTCCATCACCGCCAATAACCAGCTGATTGCCGCCGGCGCGATTGAGAGCGAGGCGGGCAGGCTTGTGCTGAAGGTTCCCGGCCTGATCGAAGACTTGCAGGATGTGATGGAACTGCCCGTGCTGGTACGCGGCCAGACGGTCGTCAGCTTTGCAGACGTCGCCACGATCCGCCGCACGTTTGAGGACCCCACTGGTTTCGCCCGGATTGACGGTCAGCCCGCGCTGGCCCTTGAGGTAAAGAAGCGTGTTGGTGCCAACATCATCGAAACGGTGGAAGAGGTGCGCGCCGTGGTGGCCGACAGCCAGCGGGCTTGGCCTGACAGCGTACAGGTCCGCTACACGCTGGACGAATCCGAGACCGTGCAGACCATGCTGTCGGATCTGGAGGCGAATGTGATTGCCGCAATCATCCTTGTGATGATCGTCGTGGTCTATGCATTGGGTCTGCGGTCATCGCTCCTGGTGGGCCTCGCGATCCCCGGTGCGTTCCTGACAGGCGTTGCGGGCCTCTACTTCATGGGCTTTACAATGAATATCGTGGTGCTCTTCTCGCTCATCCTCGTTGTGGGCATGCTGGTGGACGGGGCCATTGTCACGGTTGAACTGGCGGACCGGTATCTGCACGAAGGCGACGCGCCAAAAGTGGCCTATGCCAAGGCGGCGAAACGCATGGCCTGGCCGATCATCGCCTCGACCGCCACGACCCTTTGCGTGTTCTTCCCGCTGCTGTTCTGGACCGGCGTGGTCGGAGAATTCATGAAATTCCTGCCGATCACGGTGATCTTTACGCTTGCCGCGTCGCTTTTCATGGCGCTGGTTTTCATCCCCGTCGTGGGCGGCCTGATCGGCAAGCGACAAGCGCAGTCAGCCCATGCCAAGGCCCAGCTTTATCAGGCTGAAACCGGCGACCCGCGCAAGATGACCGGCTTCATGGGCGGCTATGTCCGGGTGCTTGAGTGGTCGATCCTGCAACCCTGGACCACGCTGAGCCTTGCCGTGATGGCCTTGGTCTCTTCTTTCGTTGCCTATGGGTCGCTGGGCAACGGGTTGGAATTCTTCCCCGAGGTGGAGCCTGACTACGCGCAAGTAGAGGTCCGGGCGAAGGACAATTTCTCGGTCTACGAACAAGACGCGCTGGTCCGGCAGGTAGAGGCGCGTCTGGCCGGATATGATGAGATTGCCAGCGTCTACGCCCGATCAGGCAACAACAGCGAGAGCGGCGATGTCATCGGGTCCATCCAGCTGGAACTGGCCGAATGGGACACGCGGCGCACGATCAGCCTGATCGCCGAGGATATTCGGGCCGACATGGCCGAAATTCCAGGGATCGACGTGCAGGTGCAAACCTCCGACGGTGGCCCCGGTGGCGGCAAACCGATCAACCTGGAAGTGCTGGGCAACATAGAGGCGGACCAGAGCGCCGCCGTGCAGGCAATCATCCTCGAGATGGAGCGGATGGGTGGCTTTGTCGACGTTGTTGAAACCCGCCCCAGCCCGGGTGTTGAATGGCAGATCACTGTTGACCGGTCCGAGGCCGCGCGTAGCGGGGCGAACGTCGCTTTGCTGGGGCAGGCGGTGCAACTGCTGACCCGCGGCATCACAGTGGCCGACTATCGCCCGGAAGATGGGGATGGAGAGGTGGATATCGTCGTCCGTTTCCCCGCAGTCGACCGGACACTGGCCGAGCTTGAGGCACTCCGCGTCCCCACGAACGCGGGCCTTGTGCCTATTTCGAACTTTGTCGCGTTTGAACCCGCGCCCCGCAGCGGCAGCATCACACGCATCGACCAGCGGCGCGCCATCACAATCTCGGCCGATGTGGCCGAAGGGATGCTGGCCAACGACCAGATTGTCGCCTTGCAAGAGCGGATCGGCGAGATGGATCTGCCTGCCAGTGTAGACGTTGAATTTGCCGGGGAGGCCGAAGATCAGGCGGACGCGATGATCTTCCTGATGGGGGCTTTTGCCTCGGCCATCGGGCTGATGTTCCTGATCCTGCTCACACAGTTCAACAGCTTCTGGCAGGCGGCCATTGTGATGTCGGCGATCATCTTCTCCATCGCCGGTGTGCTCCTGGGGCTGATGATTACCGGGCGGCCCTTCGGTGTTGTCATGGGTGGGATTGGCGTGATTGCCCTCGCGGGCATCGTGGTGAACAACAACATCGTGCTGATCGACACGTTCAACACGCTCAAACGCAGCGGCATGTCATCGCTAGAGGCTGCGCTGCGCACCGGTGCGCAACGTTTCCGGCCTGTGGTGCTGACATCCGTGACGACGGCGCTGGGGCTGATGCCTATGGTCATCGGCCTCAACATCAACTTCTTCACGCGCGAGATTGTCTATGGCGCGCCATCAACACAGTGGTGGACCGAACTGTCGGCGGCGATTGCGGGCGGTCTGATCTTTGCCACCGTGCTGACCTTGCTGGTGACGCCCGCCATGCTGATGCTGGGCGAACGGCGCGCACGGCGGTTTGAGGTGGCGCCAGCACTGGC
>JBCBOD010000219.1:0-2462 GCA_039821425.1 Pseudomonadota bacterium | reverse complement strand
CGGGGGCTCAGGCGCGTCGGTGACATCAATCGTCAGCAAATCCATCGACACGCGACCCACGACAGGGCAGGGGGTGTCACCGGCAAAGAGCGTCGCCTTGTCCGACAGGATGCGGAAAATGCCATCGGCATAGCCGCCGGAGACGGTCGCGATGCGCGAATGGCGCGCGGCCTGCCACGCGTTGCCGTAGCCCACGACCTCACCCTTTGCCACATCGCGGATCTGGATCACGGGCAGGTCCAGTTCCACCGTTGGTGTTGCCTCTGCAAATGGCAACCCGCCGAAAAGGCCGATGCCCGGGCGGGTTAGGTCAAAATGGTAGTCAGGCCCGAGCAGGATGCCGCCGGTCGCGGCGAGTGAGCGCGGTGCGCTGATCCCGTCCGTCATCTTCTTGAACTGGTCGCGTTGATAGGGGTTCATCGGATGGTCAGGCTCATCCGCGCAGGCCAGATGCGACATCACAAGGCGCGGGTTCTGCGCCAGAGCCAGCTCTGCCACGGCGGCCCATTCCTGCATCTCCATCCCCAACCGGTTCATCCCGGTATCAAGCTGGACACCAAAAGGATGGCCCGGAAGCGTCTCAAAATGATGGGTGAGCTGATCGACGGAGTTCAGCATCGGGGTGAGCCCCAGATCACGGATCAGATCCGTGTCGCCCTTCATATGGCCCGAAAAGACACTGATTTCGGGCTTTGGCCCCAGTTCTTCCCGGATCGGCAAGGCCTCTTCCGCGACGGCGACGAAAAACTGGCGGACGCCCGCCTTGAAAAGCGCTTTGGCCACGTTGGCCGCGCCAAGACCGTAGCCGTTGGCCTTCACCACCGCCGCGGTCTTGCAATCGGTCTTGGCGTCCAGCGCACGCCAGTTGGCGACGACGGCATCAAGGTCAATTGTCAGGCGTCCGGTTCCCATGCCCTGCTTTTGGCAGGGGCATGGGATTGGGGCAAGGGGATTTAGCTCGCCCTGGCTGTGTTGTCGGCGGGTCGCTGAAGCAGCGCCGCGATCTCAGCCATTTGAGCCGGCATTAGCGGGCCGTGATCCAGGGCGCCGCACAGATCAATCACCTGTTCCGGTGTCCGAAAGCCCGGGATCGGCATGGCGTTCGGGCTGCGCGCCCAGAGCCATGCGAGCGCGCCTTGGGCCAGCGTGCGCCCGTCTGATTGCAGGATCTCTCGCACCGCGTCCAACTGAGCAAGGTAGTGATCCGTGATCCTGCCATCCTTGAAATAGTCCTGCCAACCGGGGTTGCTTCCCCTGATCTCATCCCGCCCAAACTGGGTCCTGGAATCGTATCTGCCGCCCAACACCCCCATCGCAAGGGGGGAGCGAATGAGCGAGAGCAGGCCTACTGCCTCCACCGCTGGCACCATTTGCGGCGCATGCAGGAAGACGTTCATGGCATGTTCGACGGCAGTGAAGCCGGGGGCGCTGGCAAATGCGTTCATGCTGCCAGGGATGTCTGTGGACCAGCCGTAGGCGGCGATCACGCCTTCACCCACAAGCGTTTCCAGCAAGTCAAATGCGGGTCGGGCGTCATCTACAGGCAGTTCGTTGTTGTGATGCAGCACAAGGTCGATCTGGTCCCGCTGGAGCCGCTTGCGCGAGGCATCGATGGATTGCCGGATCGCGGCTGGGTCGTTCACCGGGCCGACAAGGATCTTGTTTTCGGTGTCGAGTTCCAGCCCGATCTTCGTGGCGATGGCGACCTCGGGCTGCGCGCGTAGGGCCTTGCCCAGCACCACCTCTGAATGACCGCAGCCATAGGCTTGAGCAGTGTCAAAATGGCGAACGCCATGATCGACTGCCGCGGCAATCGCGCGTTCCGACACTTCATCGTCAATCTCGCCCCAGCCAACGGCGCGCCCGTCCATGCTGAAAGGGCCGCCAATGGCCCAGCAGCCCAGGCCAAGGGTTGGTTTTGCAGGAATATGTTTGAAATCAGCCATCTGAGACCTCCAATGATGTGCGGTAAATCGCGATCTTGTGGTCGAGGTATTGCTTGCATGCGGCCAACTCGGCCTCCCGCTGGGCGAGGGTCTCGGCATGACGTTCCAGAAGGTTCAGTCGTTTGGCTTGTTCGTCTGGCGCGTCGCTGCCTGCGGCGTGGGCAGAGGCCGCAAAGGACTTCACGTCGTCCAGCGGCATGCCTGTCGCGCGCAGTCTTTCCAGCGTGATCAGCCAGTTCACGTCGTCTGTGTCAAAGACGCGCCACCCGCGGGCGTCGCGCTTGATTGGCGCGAGCATACCTGACTTTTCATAAAACCGGATCGTATCGGCAGTCAGGCCGGACCGGGCTGCGGCTTCGTTGATTCGCATGGGCTATCCTCCAACGGCGAACCAGTTAGCCTATTGGAGTGACTCCAAGTCAAGCGCGGTCTTAGAACTGATCGTCGCCCTGCTGCCAGGGTTTCACCAGATTGCCAAAGCGGGTGAATTCGGCGGTGAAGGACAGCTCCACCGTG
>JBCBOD010000158.1:0-7218 GCA_039821425.1 Pseudomonadota bacterium | reverse complement strand
GGGCCTGTTCTTTGCCAAGCTTTCGGCAGCATCCACCATGGCCATCGCGCCAATCCTCATCCTCGGCTGGTTCAGCCAGAAACAACTTGTCCGCGGCCTGACATTCGGCGCGGTGAAATAGGGAACCTGACGCATGGGACAGATTCAACTCAAACAGGTCACCAAGTCCTTTGGCGATGTCGAGGTCATTCCGCCACTTGATCTGACAATTCAGGACGGTGAGTTCACGGTCTTTGTAGGCCCATCAGGCTGCGGGAAATCGACGCTCTTGCGATTGATTGCCGGGCTGGAAGACATCACCACCGGCCATATCGAAATTGACGGGAGCGATGCCACAGACGTGGTGCCTGCCAAGCGTGGTCTGGCGATGGTTTTCCAGTCCTATGCGCTTTATCCGCATATGTCGGTGCGCAAGAACATCGCCTTCCCGCTGCGGATGGCAAAGCTCGATCAGGCCGAGATTGACAAGCGGGTCAACGCAGCGGCGAGCGTCCTCAACCTTGCGGACTATCTTGATCGGCGCCCCGGCCAGCTTTCAGGCGGGCAGCGGCAGCGCGTTGCGATTGGACGCGCGATTGTGCGAGAGCCTGCGGCGTTCCTGTTTGACGAACCTCTGTCAAACCTCGATGCAGCCTTGCGAGTCGGCATGCGGCTGGAAATCTCAGAGCTGCACGAACGTCTGAAGACGACGATGATCTACGTGACGCATGATCAGGTCGAAGCCATGACAATGGCCGACAAGATCGTCGTCCTGCAGGCCGGCGTGATCGAGCAGGTTGGCTCTCCGCTGGAGCTTTATCGCACACCGCGGAACCTGTTTGTGGCCGGCTTTATCGGATCACCCAAGATGAACCTGATTACCGGCGAGGAAGCGGCAAAGCATGAAGCCACCACCATCGGCATCCGGCCCGAACATATCGACGTGGTCGCGGACGGGGGGCAATGGCAAGGTACTGTCGGCGTGGCAGAGCATCTTGGCTCGGATACCTTCTTTCACATACATAACACCGGCTTGGCCGACACGTTGACGGTGCGCGCCATTGGTGACGTCAGCCTGCGCCATGGTGACACGATCCACCTGACGCCGCGGGCTGACGAAATCCATCGCTTCGATGCCGCGGGTCTGCGGATTGCCTGATGCGACTGGACGGCAAGACAGCCCTGATCACCGGTTCTGCGCGCGGGATTGGGTTGGCATTCGCCAAGGCCTATGTGGCTGAGGGGGCAAATGTCGTTATCGCCGACATCAACGGTGACGCAGCGCAGGCCGCTGCGACCAGCATCGGGGATAAGGCGCTGGCCGTGCAGATGGACGTCACAGGTCAAGACAGCATCGACGCAGGGCTGGCGGAAGCGATCGGTCGCTTCGGTCAGATTGATGTTCTGATCAATAACGCTGCGATCTTCACGGCGGCCCCAATCGTCGAGATCACGGAGGCGGACTATACCCGCGTCTTTGATATCAACGTCAAGGGCACGCTGCTGACCTTGCAAGCCGTCGCGCGCCATATGATCGACCGTGGGATCAAGGGCAGGATCATCAACATGGCATCACAGGCCGGCCGCCGTGGAGAGCCGTTGGTTGCGGTCTATTGTGCGTCCAAGGCAGCAATCATCAGCCTGACCCAGTCGGCGGGCCTCAACCTGATCCAGCATGGCATCAACGTGAATGCCATCGCACCGGGCGTCGTTGACGGGGAACACTGGGAAGGCGTCGATGCGTTCTTTGCCAAATACGAAGGCAAGGCGCCGGGACAGAAAAAGAAGGAAGTCGGAGAGGCTGTACCACTCGGGCGCATGGGCACCGCCGAAGACTTGACGGGCATGGCAATCTTTCTTGCCTCAGCAGAGGCCAACTACATCGTCGCGCAAACATACAACGTCGACGGTGGCAACTGGATGAGCTGATGCGAGATCATGGCGATGGGGGAGGCCCGGTGAAACTCTGCAATGCGAACCTTTCAAAGATGCCTGACGGTGTCTCGGTGCCGCAATACGACCGCAGTGCACTGACACCTGGGATCGTGCATATCGGGCTTGGCAACTTTCACCGGGCACATCAGGCGTGGTATTTGCACCGGCTGATGCAGGCTGGCAAAGTACAGGATTGGGCCATCATCGGTGCGGGCGTCAGGGCCACGGATGCGGCCATGCGCGACCGTCTGCTTGCACAGGACTGCCTGACGACACTGATTGAAGTTGATCCTGAAAGCAGTGCAACAGAGATCACGGGGGCCATGATCGACTTCCTGCCTGTGGAAGACGCCAATGGCGCATTGATCCGGGCAATGTCTGACCCCGCAATCCGGATTGTCGCGATGACAGTGACTGAAGGTGGATACTACCGCGACGCGAGCGGCAACCTCGATACCGATCACCCCGATATCATTCATGATGCGGCCCATCCCGACAGCCCTCGCACGGCATTTGGCGCAATTGTGGCGGCATATAAGGCGCGGCGTGCCTCGGGCGTTGTCCCCTTTACGGGTCAATGCTGTGACAACCTGCAGCACAACGGCGATGTTTTGCGCGCCACGGTTGTGGGACTTGCGCGGATGAGCGACCCCGAGCTTGCAGCCTGGATTGATACCAATGCCGCGTTTCCCAACGCGATGGTCGATTGCATCGTGCCTGCTACGGGTCCGGGTGAGCTGGCCTATGTGCAAAGCCTCGGGATTGACGACGCCGCACCCGTCACGCACGAGCATTTTCGCCAATGGGTGATTGAGGATGATTTCTGCGCGGGCCGCCCGCCCTGGGAAGAGGCCGGCGCGACCCTAACCGATCAAGTCCATCTTTACGAAACAATGAAGATCCGGATGCTGAACGCCGGGCATCAGGTTCTGGCAAACGTCGGCGAGTTGTTGTCTGTCCCAACCATTGCCGCGTGCATGGCCGATCCGGACATCGCAGCGTTCTTCCGCAAGGTCGAGGCGGACGAGATTGCGCCGCATGTCGCCGCGGTTCCCGAGATGACCCCGGTGCAGTACCTCAATCTGATTACGCGCCGTTTCGCGAACCCCAAAATCCATGACACAACGCGCAGGGTGGCGTTTGATGGCTCCTCGCGTCATGCCGGTTTTGTCTTGCCGATCTTGCGGGATGCGCTGCATGCGAATGGTCAGATCGAAGGGCTCGCATTGGCCGAGGCGCTTTGGGCGCGCATGTGTGCCGGGACGCGCGAAGACGGAAGCGAGATTGCGGCAAACGATCCCAATTGGGACAGACTGAGTGCCCACGCCTGGCAAGCGAAAGAGAACCCACAGGTCTGGCTTGATCAAACGTCTGTCTACGGATCACTGGGAGATGACACCCGCTTTGCCGAGGCATTCGCCGCGAAGCTGCGTCAGGTCTGGGACGAGGGGTGCCGCGCCGCGATCAGGTCGTATGTCGCTTAGGCCGCGACAATCAGGGATTTGAAGCGGTCAATCGCAGCGGCGATCCGCTGTTAGCGCCCGCTTTGAAAACACCAAAGTCATGCTGCCACAGCTCGTACCGGCGAAAAGCTGCAAAATGACGTCGCGTAATTTGTTTTGCCGTGCATCAGATGAAATTTCAGCTAAAAAATGACACAGTTTCAAAAGAGAAGCTGCCAAATGCAGACAGGTACGAGTGAGAAGTTGAAATGGTGAAAAGCTTTTTGGGCAGCGCTCTGCGCCGTCGCAATGCGATTAAGCGTGGCTCAGTCTTTGCAGCCGTTCTGCTTTCCTTGTTTGCGATGGCGGGGACAGCGACCGCGCAAAGCACCCAGATCGACTGGATCTCAAACCTCAATCAGGAGGTGACGGAAATTGTCACCAATCCTGATACGGGCGTCTCAGAGAGTGTGACCACAAACTACCAGACGTCGAACGCGGGCGAGATCATAAAGTTTGTGTTGTCGGTGACGAACGATGGACGCGCGACCGGTGCGATTCCGACGACCGTTGAGTTCACGGTTCCGCCGGGCGCCACGCTGATTACCCCGCTGGCAGCAGCCCCGCCACAGCAAGCCGGTGATCCGCCATTTGCTGGCACGATCAATGGCTGTACGGCTGTTGATACAGCCCTCGATGGCACAATAACCTATTCCTGTAGTGTACCGGCCCTCGATGTGGGTGAAACAGCCGCGTCAATCGTGTCGTTGCGAACCACCGACGACACGTCGCTGACAGTACAAGTCGACGTGCCTGACGCACCGGGTGAAATTGACACTGAAAACAACTTCAGCGAGGCCAACTTTACGGTCAACGCCGGGACAGACCTGGAAGTGACTTTCCCGCCGATCGCGCCGGTCACGGCAGGCACATTCTTTGATTTCCCGGTTCAGATCCGAAACGTCGGCGTGAACACCGCTGACAGCTATCAGGTCGACGTGCCGCGGCCAGCGGGTGTTACGAATATCACAGCACCTTCAAACTGTACGCTTGTGGGCAACAACTACCAGTGTACTGTCGCAGACGATCTTCCCGCTGATGGCACACCGTTTTTCCTTAATTTCCGCGGGCAAGTTGGCGCGGTCAGCGGTTCTGTTATCGGCACAACGGCAGACGTGTTGAACGTCACACCAACCGATGTGAACCCTTTGAACGATCAGACATCCTTTTCCGTGTCGGTTGGCGAAGGGACAGACGCATCCATCACCAAGTCCCGGACATTTGCGGATGGGACCACCGGCAACGAGCTCTTGGTCGGTGATGAAGTCATCTTTACCCTGTCCAGCCAATATATCGGTGACCAGCCAACAACGGCGACCGTGACTGACACGCTGCCAGCGAATTATCGCATTGATGCCGTTGAAAGCACGGGCGCCTTTAATTGTGGTCCACCACCGGGTTTCTCGGGCCAAACGGTCAGCTGTGTTAGTGACGGTTCCGGAACCGGTGCTGCAGGTGGGCCGCAGGACTTGGGCGACATCACAATTCGTGCGACGGTTGTCGATGATGGGCTGGCGATCCAGAACCGTGCCGACATCGCGATTACCGGTGTCGATGACGTCAATCCTGATAACAACTTTGACGAAGACAGTGCGGCATCTGTTGCCCAGCCTTTCATTGATCTTGAGGCGATCAAGACGCAGCCATTCCCCGCTTTGGCAGTCGTGAATGACGATGATGATTACATCTTCCGCATTAGCACCCGCAACGTCGGCAACGCCGATTTCGAAGGGACGATTGCGATGCGGGACACCATTCCCGAAGGCTTGACCGTGCGCAGCCTTGGCCTGAATGGTTGGACCTGTACGGTTCCGGGCCCGGGTGGCACAGAAGTTCCCCCTGTCTTCCCGGTGGCGGGACCAGTGGTTTTTACCTGTACGCGTGAATACACCGATGCAGACCCGCTGCCTGCAGGCGCGCAAACACCGGTTGTTGCATTCCGTACTGTGGCGACATCTGATCCTGATGATAGCGGCGATGTTTCACCCGACTACGTGAACCGCGTCGATGTGAGCGGGTCCGGCGGGCCATTGGGTGACGACAACAGTGACAACGATTTTGCGACGGTAGGCTTTGAGGTAGAGGCGCTGGTCGAGTCTGCGGATGTCAGCGTGCTGAAGCGTTCGGTTGATCCTGACGCGGCAGCTGGTGCAGATGCGGATGAATTGCGCACTGCCACTGCGGGCGAGCCTTTCCGCTTTGACATTGAGGTTGTGAACACGGGTGACGTAGCCGCCGAGGACGTGCGCGTGCGCGACACGATCCAGAACCTACAGAACGGCAATAATGATTTCGTTTCAATTACTTATCAGACTATGCCCGGCGATGGTGTAAGCCAAGGCGCAACAGGCGTATGCCGACAGGATGCTCGTTCTGACACGCAGGCACGGCTGATTTGCCCCAACATCGGCACCGTGCCGATTTGTACGCCCGGCACGGATTGTCCAATCATTTCGGTCACCGTTATTCCGGGCCGGGACTTCACACCGATCAGCGGTCGTGACGCGAATGAGCGGTCGAACACAGCTGATGCATTCTCTCTGACGACACCGGATCCGGAACTCGACAACAATGCCGACACGGATTTCTATATCTTCGAGCCCCGCAATGACCTGACGGTGACAAAGGACGCGCCGGGGGAAATCGCGGCTGGCCGGAACCTGACCTACACGATTGCAGTAGATAACCTTGGCGATGGTCTCAGCGGCGCCGAAAACGTGATCATCACGGATACGCTGCCACCGGATGTGACCTTTGTTTCCGTCACACCACCTGACGGGGAAACCTGCCCAACGCGACCGGGCTTCGGGGATGTCTCTACCACGACCACCAACAATCAGATCGTCTGCACGATTGGCGATCTGGAGGCGGGTGAGCAGCAGCTTGTGTTTGTCACCGTGCGTCCGAATATTGGGACATTCACACCCAACGGTGCACCAAGGACAATCACTAATGATGTTGTGGTTGATCAGACCGACGACGTCGGGAACATCGTCACGCCTGCGTTCGACATAAACCTCGACAACAATGACGACGATGCAGAAACGACCGTGACGGCGCCAAGCTTTGACTTGCAGGTCAACAAGTCCGATGACGTGGACCCGCTCCCGTTCCTGACAGACACCACCTATACGGTGACAGTGTCCAATAACGGGCCATCCGTTGTTGAAAACATCGTTGTGACAGATGAGTGGCCGTCGACGGATATCATTGGTTTGATCTCGGTGACGCCGCCACCCTTGGGCAGCTGCGATTTCGACGCATCAACGACACCTCGTTACGGTGGCACGGTTGTCTGTACCTATCCTAGCCTTGGTGTGGGTGAGTCATTTGATATTGAATTCGTGGGTCGGGGTGATTCCAAAGGGTCTGCCCGAAACGAAGTGAGTGTTGCTGCGGCAGGTGATTTCGCTGGTTTTGACAGGCTTCCCGGCAACAACCGGACCTCCGAAAGCACCACCGTCAAGACGGTGACCGATGTGCTGGTGGAATCCAAAACCGCATCGACCAGCCCCGTGGCATTGGGTGATTTCTTCAACTACGTGGCCGTCGTCACCGTGAACGACAACGGGCTCTTTGACGAGGCCGACCTGGTCGAGTTTTCCGATACCCTGCCGTCGGGCATGGAGTTGACTGGCACGCCAACTGTTGTTGGTCCGCTTGTCTGACGTCAGCGCTTATGGGTCCAAATAGGGCGATTTGCTAAGAGAGGGTTTGTTGCTCATCGTAACCACCGAGGAGTGGACGATGAGAAAGACAACGAAGAGCCCTGGCGAGAAGATCGTCAAAGACATCAAGCGTG
>JBCBOD010000123.1:0-11144 GCA_039821425.1 Pseudomonadota bacterium | reverse complement strand
GACGATGTAGATGATCTCCAGGAAGTCGAGCACGAAGCCCAGCACGAAGAGCACCAGCATCACGAGCAGGAACACGGTCCATTCATTGTCGAACGACCGCAGGAACTGCTGGATGTGATGTTCCCCCCCGAAAGAGATCAGCACGAGGTTCAGAAGCTGCGAGCCGATCAGGATCAGGAAGACCATGGAGGTCACCTTGGCCGTTTCCCGCACGACCGGCGCCAGAACGCCGCCCGAGATCAGCACCCAGCATGAACACAGAAGCCCGAACATCGCAAAAAGGAAGCTGCCGAAGGCAAAGATATAGGCAAGCCGGTTTTCAAAGAGCACGACCTCTTGCCCAAGGCGCATGTCAAAGTTCACGCCCAAGACCAGCATCAGCACAATGGCCGCCGCTGTCAGCAGCACGATCCGGCCAGAGCGGTTTTGGTCCTGGCACTTGCGGTAGGCTGCCAGCAGGATCGCACCGCCGGCACCCAGCGCCGCCGCAGGTGTCGGGTTCGTGATCCCCCCAAGGATAGACCCCAGCACCGCCACGATCAGCACCAGCGGCGGGAAGACCACGCGTAGGATTTCATTCGCTGCCAGCAGCTTTGCAGCGTCCCGTAGCCCGATGAAGATAATCACCAGCGGGATCGCAATGATCACCGTTGTTGCGCCGGGCGACGTATTGGCCGCGACAAAGAGGATATCCGCCAGAAGCATCGCACCGATACCGAAGGCACCAAGCCAAAGCATCCGGTGATCCGATGACGGGCCCACGCCGCGTGCAATCGCAAAGACGATCGCCAGCAGCATCGCAAAGATGCCGATGCCGGTGCCGATCGGTGCGGCATTCTCGACCGCCTCGACCACCAGTGCTGCGCGCTCTTCCTCCGTCAGTGCGCGTGCCTCTTCGACGCCGCCTGCCTCTTCGATGGCTGCTTGCTGGGCGACGGCGAGATCCCAGGCCTCTTGCCCATGCAACGCGATCATCGAAGCCGCGCATTCGTCGCTGACACGCGTCCGCAGCGATGCGTTCTCACCAGAGTCGGTGAAGGTATCCACGATCACCGACTGGCTGCCGATCAGGTTGGTCTGCGTCATCGCGATGGTGAGACCAATGACACCAACTGGCACCGCAAGGAACCATGTCAGCGCCTCGTTGCGGGTGATGACCTCACCCTGCGTGGCGTCGCCAAGCTGCACCGGTGGCGCCTTGGACGGGTTGATCAGCGCATAGACGAAGGCATAGCCGGCATAGAGCATCGCCAGCATGATCCCCGGCACCAGAGCCGCCTGGAACAGCGTGCCGACAGATACAACCGCAGGCTCACCCAGATAGGTCAGCGCGTCGGTACAGCCCGCGCGCACGGCACGGTCTTCCTGTGCGGCCGAATAGATATCCCCCGCCAAGGTCCCCAGAAGAACGATCACGATGGACGGCGGGATGATCTGGCCCAATGTCCCCGAGGCCGCGATCACACCTGTCGATAGCTCTGGCGAATAGCCGTTCTTCAACATCGTCGGCAGGGCGAGCAGGCCCATGGTCACAACCGTTGCGCCCACGATTCCGGTAGAGGCCGCAAGGAACGCGCCCACGATCACGATGGACACAGCAAGACCACCCGGCAGCGGGCCAAAGACCTTGGCCATTGTTGTCAGCAATTCGTCGGCGATACGCGACCGTTCCAGCACGATCCCCATCATCACGAACATGGCCACGGCAAGCAGCGTCTCGATCGACTGGCCAGCCAGCACCCGCTCGTTCATGCGGTTGACCATGAAGCTGATGTTGCGGTCCATCGCAACCTGCCAGCCCTGCGGGAACAACGCCTCTTCGACCCGCGGCAAATCCGGGTATCGGAAGACGGATACGGTCTCTGGCCTTATGCCTTCGGCCAATATGGCGGCATATTCCGCCGATCCGGTATCGACGGCGGCGTGGATCAGCAGCCCGGCGCTATCCAGCGAGGCGATGATCGCGAATGAGATCATGGCAGAGCCAGAGATCGCGAACGCAACAGGGAAACCCGAGAGGATCCCTGCAAAAAGGGTCAGAAAGACGATAAGGATACCGACTTCGATGCCATCAAGTCCGAAAAGCATGGTTGGCGTCCTTACTTAGTGAATGTCTGCAACAAGTTCGGCGGTTTCATCGCCCAGCTTGTCTTTGTCGAGGTATTTGTTTTCGCTCTCTTCGCCTTCCTTCCACTCCAGGTAAGAGCGGTAGAAGAAAGCGACGGCCTGCAGGAACACCATGGCGGTGAACGTCACCAGCAGCACCTTGAAGAGGAAATAGGCGTTAAACCCGTTGGGTGAGAAGCCGATCGTTTCGATGTTCCAGCGCAAGGCACGCGCCTTGGTCAAAAGGCGATCCAGCGTATCAGAGGCGGAAGGGTTCGGCACCACAAGGTGCCGCCACATGAAGAACCAGCCATAGAGCCAGATCACGATGGCCGTTGGGATCATAAAGAAGAGAGCGCCGAACATGTCGATCACCTTCTTCGTGCGGAAGCTGACGGCGGAATAGACCAGATCAACCCGCACATGTCCGCCTTGGACGAAGGTATAGGTGGCGCAAAGCGTGACGATGATCGCGTTGTAGAACTTCAGCTCTTCCGACCACCAGCTGACATCCTTTGTAAAAGTCGCGCCGAAACCGAGCGAGATTTCGGCAACCGCAAACACCCGCTGCATGAAGACGATGATCACTTGCTGCAGCACCATCAAAAGACCGGCCCAGGCGGCAAAGCGGCCGACGGTATTTGCAAACGTCTCTAGCCCGCGCACACAACCCCACATGAAGCTGTTGCGGTACATGCCGACAGCGGTGACAACGAGGAAGATCGCAAAGACAACAAAGAAGAATTCGACCGATGCTCCATAGTAGATGAAGCGCATCAGCGCCTCTTTCTGCTCGGTCTCCATGGAGCCGTTGATTGTTGGCAACCAAGACAGCCATGAACCGGGGCTGAAGAGTGCGACGAAGAAATTGTAGAAGGCTTCAATCAGGTTTGCGAAAAACCATCCAAAGGCGTTGCCGCCCCATGCTTCGACCAAACCCATTGATGTCCCCCTCGTCCCGGTCGTCTTGGCGGAAGGTTCCGCCGCTTTTGCCTGAGGGCCCATATGCCTGATGCAATGGGCCCCCGGCTTTGATCTAGATCACGCGGCACATGGTACCGCGGTGGCCTTAGCCTGCGGTGACCCGCGAACGCTGCGCAGCAAAGACGCTGTCAGAGATGCTTGTCCACTCGTAGACAGAGGCAGCAGCGGCTTCCTGGCTTGCGCGGATACGGGCAAAGAGCTCGTCATCCATGAAGTCATCAAGTGCAGCACTCGCAGCTTCGCCAAACGCATCCCAGACGTCATCAGGGAACTGCATCACCTTCACGCCTTGCGACTGCAGACGGGCCAGTGCGGCACCGTTGTTGTAGTTGGACTGCGACAGGTTCCAGTGGTGCGTTGCTGCGGCGGCTGTTTCGCAGATCGCCTGCTGTGCAGGTGTCAGTTCGTTCCAGACGTCACGGTTGAACGCAGCCGTCAGAACAGAGCCTGGCTCGTGCATGCCGGATGTGTAGTAGAACTCGCAGATTTCCTGGAAGCCAAGACGCTCATCCGCGAATGGGCCGATCCACTCTGCACCGTCGATGGCACCGGAAGACAGCGCCTGGTAGATTTCACCACCTGGGATGTTCTGCACGGATGCGCCGGTGCGGCCCAGTGCCAGACCACCAAGGCCAGGCATACGGAACTTCAGGCCCTGCAGGTCAGCGGCAGAGTTGATTTCCTTGTTGAACCAACCGCCTGGCTGGTGGCCGGTGTTGCCGCAGAAGAAGGACTTGAGGTTGAAGATCTCGCCCAGTTCATCGTGCAGCTCTTTACCGCCGCCATGCTGGTACCAGCTGATCATCTCACCACCGGTTGCACCGAAAGGCACCGCAGTGAAGAAGTAGTAGCCTGGGTGCTGACCACCGAAGTAGTAGTCGGCGGAGTGATAGACGTCTGCCTGCCCAGAGGACACCGCGTCAAACACTTCGAATGCGCCAACCAGCTGACCCGCAGCTTTCTTCTCGATCGTGAGTGAGCCACCCGACATGGCATTCACGAGATCGACGAAGTGCACGGCCGCGTCATCAAAGATCGCAAAGCCGTCTGGCACCGATGTGACCATGGTCAGCGTACGGTTGCCCTGCGCATAGGCAGGTGCTGCCAGCGCAGTCGCCGCAGCGGCAGAGCCACCAAGTGCAGACTTCTTAATAAATGAACGACGATCCATTACATTCCTCCCGGGTTGTCGATCGCGCCGAGTGCCAGCGCGTAAAAATGGTTTCGTGAGCGGACCCTAGCGCGCAGTTTCCGAAGGGGAAAGATGCTCAAGCGCGCAATTTTTACAATCTTGTCACTTTTTCTGACCAATTTGGCCTGTTGTTTGGGCGCTAACAGGAATTTGCGTCCAAAATCAGCAGGTTTGCGTCGCTTTCAGTACCCTTGGGCGATTCTGCGTGCGCTCACCACTCCGCAGGACGACGGCGAACAGTGTAGAAGCAAAAGCGCCCACTCCGATGTACGGAACGGGCGCCTTGTTCCTGTTTGTCTTTGAAACCTAGTTCTCGACCGTTTCCTGAATGCTTTCGCGCACGATCGTGAACCATTCGCCGGACAAACGCAGCTCTTCCAAACCGGCGTTGATGATCGGCAGGGCGTCATTAGCGAATTGGTTCGTCTTAGACACAAAGATATGCGTCGTCACAGTGCCACGCAGATCTTCCAGCGTCGTCACCTGATCCTCAACACCAGCCTCGCGAATGTCTTCCTCGGCTGGCAGCGCGTCGTAGGTCATGACGTCGACCTCACCATTGGCGAGCAACTCGACGCAGCCCTGCTGGGAAACTGGCGTAACGTAAGTGATGTTAGGCTCAACCAAACGCGATGCTTCCAGATCAAAGGTGAACCACGCCTCAGGCCGACAGACTGTCGCGCCGAACAGGTCTTCATAGCTTGTCGCGTTTGCATATTCGCTGCCGTTCATCGTGTAGAAGTCTACGAACAATTCATAGAACGGCTCAGAATGATTGAAATTGGTGCAGCGGTAGGCGCTGGATGGCGACAGGTTCTCCACCAGATCGCAGTTCGGGCGGAACCAAGGGAAAACCATGTCGACCGCACCAAGCTCCGTCAGTTCGAAATGAGAGCCCCAGTCATTGATGAAGGTAAGCGCATACTCTTGGTCCGGATTTCCAAGCTGCATGGATCGATCAACCATCCGTGTGATCATTCCACCACCCGGCAAGCCTTCGTCCGTAAATGGCGCATAGCCTGTCGCCGTCACAATTCGCAGTGGCCGGTTTGGCTCGGCCGTTGTCGGCGCGGGTGACGCAGGTGTAGCCACGGTCACAACACTTGCGCCTTCACTGGGCAAAGAGCCATCGGCACAGGGAATGGCAAGCCGGTCACCGATTTCAATCAGGTTCGGCGAGGCAAGGACATTGCGGTTCGCGTTGAACAGGGTTTGAAAGCCACCCGGCACGTCTGCGCGACTGGCGATCTGGCTGAGCGTGTCGCCGCGGACAACTTGATAGACGCTGCAGGCCTGCTGGGCCTGGGCCGACGTGGCTGATCCCAGCGTCACCCCTGTTGCGGTGAGGGCCATCATACCGGTCCCCATTAAGAGTGCCGCAAATCGTGATCCTTTGAATAGCATTGACCCTGACGTGGACATGAATGCTCCTTTATTAGATGTCGTTTCTTTGGGTGCATCTATTCTACCGAAAAAGGCAAAATGTTGACAAAATATGGTCAAATAACATCGATCCAATTTTTCATTTTTGTGAAATTATACTAACCTTTTTTCAGCGCCCTACAATCAGCCGCAGTTGACCGATGCGTGAAATTTCTCCACATTATTTCAAACAGGGCGCCGCAAAGCTGCCATAGAGCGATGAAACCTTTTTCCAAAGAAGATCACGCGACAATAGACACTCCATTCAAACACTTCATTCCACCTTGAAAGGACGACAAATGAAGCTCCTCGCATCAGCTACAGTCTGCAGCATGGCATTGACCGCCGCCATCACAGCAGGAACGACTGCAACCGCACAAAGCGTTCAGTGTGGCGCAGATTACCGCATTCAAAGCGGCGACTCTTTGTCAAAACTTGCCGCTGCTGTTTATGGTGACGCGGCAGCGTTTCAGATCATCTACAGCGCGAATGCGGACGCGATTGGCCCGAACCCCGGCCTGATCCGCGTTGGCACCCGTATCTCGATCCCTTGCCTTGACAATGTCGTCGCCTCAACCGCTGCCCCGATCTCGCAAGAGGTTGGTGTCGAGCGCCTGCCGTTCCCTGATACCCGTCAGATCCGCGTGGCACAGGGTACCAACTGGGCGCCCTTTGCCAACGAGGATCAAGAGCAAGGCGGCATGATCACCGAGATTGCGAACGTCGCCCTTGCTAACTCTGCCGGTGGGACGCCTTACAAGATTGACTTCATAAATGACTGGGGCGCGCATCTGACACCACTGGTAACCGATCACGCCTACGACTTCAGCATCAGCTGGTTCAAGCCAAACTGCGACGTTGTCGATCGTCTGGGCGAAGACAGCCAGTTCCGCTGCAACAACTTCGACTGGACAGACCCATTGTTTGAACAGGTGTTCGCTTACTACACTCGGGCGGACGAGCCAGAAGTGACCGCGTATAGCGCGTTCTTTGGCAAGACCGTCTGCCGCCCCGCCGGCTATGCCACGTTCCAGCTGGAAGAAAACGACCTCAAGGAACCAAACATCACGCTGGTGCGCCCAACCGACCCCGCCGACTGTTTCAATGATCTTGTCGCTGGCAATGTGGATGTCGTGGCCATCGCCGTTGATACAGGCGAAGGTATCATGGTGGAAACCGGCACCACAGACGCGGTCCGCGCCAACGAGCAGCTGGCGCAGGTGCTGACAATTCACGGCGTGATTTCCAAGAACAACCCGCAGGGTGAGGCAATGCTCGCCGAGTTCAACTCTGGCCTCGCAGCTATCAAGGACAGCGGCGAGTGGTTTGAGATCGTGCGCCGCCATCTGTCCGAGTTCCGGGCGATGACCCAGGGCTAAACCCGTTCCGCAGACGAAGGGGGCACGCGACCGCAAGGGGCGTGCCCTTTCTTTTGTGTGGCCTGCCTTGCCCTCGCCTTGGTTTGTGCCACCTTATGTCGCAGCCAAAAGGAAGGAGCTCGGATCATGTCGGACGACGCCACCTACACCCCCCCAAAGGTCTGGACCTGGGACCAGTCAAGCGGCGGTAAATTCGCCAGCATCAACCGCCCCATCGCAGGGCCGACACATGACAAGGACTTGCCGGTCGGCAAGCACCCTTTGCAGCTTCATTCCCTTGCCACACCGAACGGCGTGAAGGTCACCGTCATGCTGGAAGAGCTGCTGGCCGCAGGTTACGCTGCCGAGTATGACGCCTGGTTGATCAACATTCAGGAAGGCGATCAATTCAGCAGTGGCTTTGTTGACGTCAATCCGAACTCCAAGATCCCTGCCCTTTTTGACAAAGAAACCGGTGTGCGTGTCTTTGAGAGCGGCGCGATCCTGCTCTATCTGGCCGAGAAGTACCGGGCATTCCTGCCAAAAACGCTGCCCGAGCGGACAGAAACACTCAACTGGCTGTTCTGGCTGCAAGGCTCTGCCCCTTACCTCGGCGGCGGCTTTGGCCATTTCTATGCCTATGCACCCGAGAAGTTCGAATACCCGATCAACCGCTTCGCGATGGAGGCCAAGCGCCAGCTGGACGTGCTGGATCAGCGGCTGGAAGATGCCGAATATCTGGGTGGCGACGACTATTCTATTGCGGACATGGCCACGGCACCCTGGTACGGCGCGCTGGTCAAAGGGCTTGTCTACGATGCGGCCGAGTTTCTTGAGGTTGCGTCTTACGAGCATGTCAACCGCTGGGCTGATCAGGTCATGAACCGACCTGCGTATCTGAAGGGCAAGATGGTCAACCGCGCCTGGGGCGAGCCGCATGAACAACTGCATGAACGGCACGATGCCAGCGATTTCGACACACGCACCGAAGACAAGATGAGCAAAGCCAGCTAGGCGCGGAATGCAAGGACAACAGCGGCAAGCCCGTGCTTTCTGGGGGGCGATGCTTGGGATCGTCCTCGCCGGTATTGGACTGACGCTCGGCATTGCGACCTATCAGGAAGAGCGACGCAAGGCAGAGCTTTCGCCGGAGCGGATCATCGGGGCATCACAAGGTGCGTTCTCGCGCGGCTTCCCGCCGGCAGAAGACATTGCGCTGCTAGAGCGCGCGGCCGAAGCAGGTATCGCGCTGGCACAGAACAACCTGGCCGTGATCCTTTTGCGCACCCGCGATCGAGATAATCATGATCGCGCCGATGCCTTGCTTGACGCCGCGGCAAAGCAGGGTTTGATCCAAGCGCGCTACAACATCGCCTATCGCATCCCTTATCGTTTCAACACCGACCCGGCGCTGGTCGAACGGCAGATCACGCTTCTGCAGGCCAACGTGGCCGAGGGCGACATCCCGTCTATGGCGCTGCTGGCCGCGCGGCTGGGCTATGCCAACCGCGATGAATATGTTGCAGACCGCGGCGCGCTGCGGATGACCCTGCTTGAGACAGCGGCGGAAAGTAGCGACGCAGAGTACCTGTTTCAGTATGGGGCGTTCCTGTGGGATCAGGTCCGTAACACGCACCCTGACGACCATGATGCAGAACGCCAGCAGGTCATGGACCGCGCGGCAGACGCATTTCTACGATCTCACACATTGGGAGAGCCGCGCGCCGCACAACGGATCGCCGCCATGCTGGAAGAGCGCAACGTTGCATTCCTGACGGACCGGCTAGCCGATGCGGGCCTGCCGACCAGCCATCTTGCGTGGCTGCATATCGCGGCAGAGGCGGGACTGACCTACGCCGCCTGTGCCTATGTCCGCGAGGTGTTTGGCAGCATCTTTCCAGACGATGCCGAAAAGAAAGGCCTCCCCGCCATAAAGACAGAGATCATCATGCGGTCACTGGTTTATCCGCCAGAGGTGCGGCAGCGTGCCTATGACCTCGCACACGACTGTGCGACGCCCCCCGAACCCGCGGCTTGGACGCGGCGCGCGTTTGGCGATGCGGCAATTTACCGGGCCAAGTATCGGGGGACATGGCCCTCCATCCTCGATTCGCGCGGACAGACGGATGTTCTGCTGGGTTTGATCGCCGGGCTCGGCGTCTTTGGGGGCGTCGACGCCGAGAAAGCCGCGTTTCACCTGCAGCGCGCTGCGCGCACGCACGACTACCCAGCAGGTGAAGCCTATCTGACACTGCTTCGCTAGAGGCAGCAGATTGACATAAAGACCCGCAGATGCGGGTTTTTTGCAAACAAAACAGGCAGTCCCGGAAGATAAGCAACGGCCGGGAAACAGCCAGTCGGCCAGTTCCCGCCGAATATCACGCATCCCAGCGAAGCTGTTGCCAACCGAGCCAAAGCGCGGCTCAGTGAAGGTGAAGACGGCGTGAACACACGCATCACGATCTGGTTTGCGGGGGCGAACCATAGAACAAAGGACCGACTGTTGGACCTCACAGCTCTGATCACTGCCCTCACCGCAGATTCCAACCAGATGAGCCTCTCAATCGTTCGTATTTTCCACTTTATCGGACTTGCGATCGGCCTTGGCGCGGCGACGCTTCTCGACCTGATGATCCTGCGCTTCTTTCTTGGCAAAGAGATGACGTTCCAACGGCTTGAGATGTTCGAGTTTCTTGCGGACATCGTGAATGTCGGGCTGAAATTGCTTTGGATGACGGGGCTTTGCTTCCTTCTGCTGTACTGGGCGACCGATCCGGTGAAGCTGGGGAATGAAAAGGTCTGGGCGAAGATGGTGATTGTCGCAATTCTGACGATCAACGGTTGGTTTATCCACCGCACGGTAATCCCGTTCATGCAAGGGCAAGTCGGCTATACGATGCTGGGCGGTATCACGCTGCGCAAAAAATGCGTGTTCGTGACGATGGGAATGATTTCGGTTGTCTCGTGGTATCTTCCGATCATCATCGCGAACTTGCCACAGTTGAATTTTGCGGTGCCGATGTGGCAAATCCTGCTGGCCTATGGCGGCATTCTGTCCCTTGTTCTGCTGCTTGCCCACGTCCTGCTGTTCGGGTCCGAGATCGCAGCCTATGCGCGCTATCGCTTCGGGCGGCGCAGCTACTTGTAGGGTTACCCACAGAAAGAAAGTTGCGAAAACCGGCACAACGGCGACACTTTCCGTATTTCGCCTGTTGACCCCCCGATGCCGTCACACTAGTGTCTCGGCACGCAAAGGAACCCCGATGACAAACGTCGTACTAATCGTAGGAAACACGCGCATGGGCCGGTAACGGTAAGGACCATTCCAACCCCATGCGCCCCCGACACAATCGGGGGTTTTTTTGTGACTGACGGTGATCAAAAACGCGAAGGACGCGAGACAAATGAGCAAAGCCATGACGGGCGCAAAGATGGTTGTTCAGGCACTGATTGATCAGGGCGTGGACACGGTATTTGGCTATCCGGGCGGTGCTGTCCTACCGATTTATGACGAGATTTTTCAGCAAAACAGCATCAAGCACGTGCTGGTCCGCCATGAACAGGGCGCGGTGCATGCTGCCGAAGGCTACGCCCGGTCCACCGGCAAGCCGGGCGTTGCGCTGGTGACATCCGGCCCCGGTGCAACGAATGCGGTCACCGGCCTGACCGACGCGCTGATGGATTCGATCCCGATCATCGTGCTGACCGGGCAGGTCCCCACCTTCATGATCGGCTCTGACGCGTTTCAGGAATGCGATACCGTCGGCATCACCCGTCCCTGCACCAAGCACAACTATCTGGTGAAAGAGACGGACATGCTGGCCTCCGTCCTGCATGAGGCGTTCCATATCGCCACCTCCGGCCGCCCTGGCCCGGTTGTGATCGACATCCCCAAAGACGTGCAGTTTGCCACCGGCAAATACACCCAAGCCCGGCAGGTGGAGACGCATTACAATCCGCAGGTCAAAGGTGACATGGAGATGATCACCGAACTGGCCGCTGCAATGGAAACGGCGAAGCGCCCGATCTTCTACACAGGTGGCGGCGTCATCAACTCTGGCCCCGCCGCCTCGCAGTTGTTG
>JBCBOD010000041.1:0-28017 GCA_039821425.1 Pseudomonadota bacterium | reverse complement strand
CGAGGCGACGCAGTATCCCAACGACCTGATCACGCTCGGGTTCAAACACCACGCAACCTTTGCCGCGCTGTTGGAAAATACGGCATCCATCACAGACGTGGACATTAGCCAGTATGATGCCGTCTGTGTTGCAGGTGGCGGCGGCCCCCTTGTCACCTTCAAGGACGACACCGCGCTGCACAAGTTGATCGCCGACTTCTATGAGAGCGGCAAGATCATCGGTTTGATCTGTCATGGCACCTGCCTGATGCTCTGGACGACGCTGAGCGACGGAACTCTGATGGCGGACGGCAAGACCTGGACGGGCTATCCCGACAGCGAAGAGCAGATGATGGATGCGGCCCTTGGCACCAAGGTGAACGAATACACCATCGAGACAGAAGCGAAGAAGAACCCCAACACGACGTTCGAGTCCGCCGCCCCGCTTGTGCCGTTTGCGATCCGCGACGGTCAGATCATCACTGGCCAACAACAGCACAGCACGCGGCTCTTCTCTGATCTGCTGATCGAAGCGCTGGCGGAGTGAAGCCGCGGGGCATTGGCGGGCGGCGTCCTCACCGAATTCAGTTCGGTCGAATTGAGACTGATGACGCCCGTCGTCGAAAACAAAACCACACCTGAAGGGAGTTAGAAATGAAAGTCATTCTTATCGTTGCTGCCACCATCAACCTTGCAGTGGCACTTGTTCATACGTTTATCGGAGAAGCGCAGGTCATTGCGCCGTTGCTGGCGTCAGATGCACCTGATCTGGTGAAGGCAACGCTTCATTCTTCGTGGCACATGACGACAATTGTGCTGCTCTTATCCTCGATCACGCTATTCTATGTCAGCCGAAAGAGTGAAGCAGACCCGCTTGGCAGGGTGCTGCTGATCTATATCGGCATCCAATACGTCGCCTTGGCCATGGTCTTTGTCGCAACAAGCGTGATGTACGGCCAGATCTTCCCGCAAATCGTGATGCTTTTGCCAATCGGCGTGCTGTCCCTTTGGGCCGCGTCAAAGGCGCCTAAAGCATGACCCTCCGGGCGATCTGACCCATATTGACATGAAACGCCCCTCACAGTCGTTTAACCCAAAAGAGGAACACTGAAATGACAAAGGTCTTCTTGACCGGCGCGTCCGGTTTTATTGCCAAACACATTCTGCGCGAACTTCTTGCACAGGGATATAAGGTCCGCGCTTCGATCCGCTCTGACAATCGCAAGGCAGAGTTGCAGGGCCTTTTTCCGGATGCAGAAATGGAATTCGCCACCTTGGACCTGACCAAGGACGAAGGCTGGCAAGAGGCGCTGCAAGGTTGTGATGTCCTGATGCACACGGCCTCGCCATTTCCGCTCACCGAGCCGAAAGACCCGCAAGACTTGATCCGACCCGCCGTGGACGGGACTTTGCGGGCGATGCGCGCGGCAAAGGAGGCTGGTATCACGCGGGTCATTCTGACGTCGTCCTGTGCGGCGATCTACAAACAGGCGGACAAGCCCAAGATGCATCCGTCCGACGAAACCAACTGGACTTCGCCCGAAGATCGGTCTGTCGGGTCCTATGAAGCCTCCAAGACTCTGGCAGAGAAAGCGGCCTGGGACTTTGCCGCAGAGAACCCCGACATCGCGCTGACGACCATCAACCCCGGCGCTGTTTTTGGCCCCCCTATGGACGCCCGCTATGGCGCATCACTCGAATTGGTTGAACAGTTGATGACCGGCAAGGTGCCGATGGCGCCACCTGTCGACATGGTCGCCGTCGATGTCCGGGATGTGGCGCGAATGCATGTCGCCGCTATCGACCTTGAAGCAGCCAAAGGCGAACGCTTTGCAGCTGCAAGCGGAACCTATTCCCTTCTCGAGTTCGGCAACATGCTGAAAAGCTGGGATGCGAGCCTAAAGACACCCAGCCGTGAAGCTCCGGTTTGGCTGCTGAGGATCATGGGACTGTTTTCCAAGGACGTGAAAGGGGTTCTTGAGAATGTTGGCCGCACGCTCGCCGTTTCAGGTGCCAAGGCCGAGCAAACCTTCGGGTTCAAATTCATTCCGCTCAAGGACGCGCTGATTGCCTCGGCCAAAGCTGTCCAGACCTACAAACTGAAAGAGACGTCCAAATGATTACCGCACATCTATGGGGGACCCCCAACGGCTACAAAGTGGCCATCGCACTCGAGGAAATGGGTCTCGACTATGAGATCAACTGGGTGAACATCGGCACCGGCGAACAGCACGCACCCGATTACCTGAAGGTCTCGCCAAACGGAAAAATTCCCGCGATTGTCGATCATGAAACGGGGATCAGCCTGATGGAGTCAGGCGCAATACTGCAATACCTGTCCGAGAAGACCGGGCAGTTCGGTGGCGAAACCCCGCAGGTCCGCTGGACCGTGTCACAGTGGCTGCACTGGCAGATGGGCGGTCTTGGCCCGATGATGGGCCAGTCCAACCATTTTCGCGGACTGAAAGAGAAGGTTCCCTACGCCGAGACGCGCTACAAGAACGAGGTCGCGCGCTTGTTCGGTGTTCTCGACAAACAGCTAGAAGGGCGCGATTACATTGCCGGTGACTACTCCATTGCCGATATGGCTGCGGTCGCCTGGGCCGGAATGGCGCCGATGATGGAAGATCAGCGCTTGACCGCTTGCAGCAACGTCATGGGTTGGATTGACCGGAACGTGACTCGCTCCGCGACTGCGCGGGCGATTGTGTTGTCTCCGGGCTGACATTTAGATGTCTGCTGTGGGAACGCTGTAATGCAGCGCTCGTCCATGAATTGAACGGCAGGTCTGGGCCGGGCGTGTCGGTGATGCTGGGCACTTGGTTCGAGAATGCTGCGAACGATCTAACGGCGGCAACGAGCCCATAGCGGAAGTGTCGATTTGATGCTGCGTGCGCTCGCAGCGAGGAAAATGCGGCATGAGCGAAAAAACTCATGCTGCCGCGCGCCGAGAGAACCCGCTATTCGAGGATGCCCCAGCATGGTTTAGGAGCCGAAATTACAGGTCTCAGGACTTATCTGCCTTTGAAGGTTTTGGATTATACGGCTGCTTTTTGCGCTTCAGGATCGCGACGAAATCAACAAGATCTCATTGTCGATGTTCGCTGTGGCCACCAAAAACCGCAAATCCTATGACCGACCTCCCGTTTCGCGGTTCTTGCGGGCTATGGCCGCCCGAAGGTGCTTGCGCCAACGTTTGGTTTTCTCTTGCTGATTGTTAAGCAGGATACCCATGAAATACGCCGTTACACCCGCACCGATCAGCGCGACGCCAGCCTCAAAAACGATATCGACGACATACTCCCGCCAAATGCCGTTGAAGAAGGCCGCTTCCTCAACGCCCCCAAGGAATTTTGCCAAGCCAACGATTATAACCCCCGAGATCACAGCAAACCAAAGGAACAGGCGATGCAAGCGCATCGGCTCGCTAAATTCATCAATCTGATCTGGGTGCGCGGCAAAGTAGGCGATTTCATCGTCTGAGGGCTCATCCGTGGCGCCCAAAAATAGACGCAGATGAGTACGTTCCCTTAGGCTGACCAGCTTGTCCCACAGATTTGACATCGCCTTAGACCCCCGCCGCCCGGCCGCGTCCGCCTTTGGCGTCCAGCGCATCTGACGATTGTGCTGACGCTGCTAGGGATGTTTTCAGCGTGTCCCACAGCGATACGAAAAGCCCCGCTAAGACCGGCCCAAGGACCAGCCCCACCGCGCCAAAGACCACGAGCCCGCCAAGCGTAGAAATCAGGATCATCAGATCATGCAGTGCCGCCTCCCGGCCAACCAGCATTGGGCGCAGAATATTGTCGATAGTACCGACAACGGCAAATCCCCAGACCGCAAGGCCAATCCCTGCTGTCATCTGTCCGTCGATCATAAGTGCGATGGCGATCGGGATCAGCGCCAACAACGGCCCCACAGCTGGAATGACCGACAGGACGACCATGATCACGCTCCAGAAGGCGACGCCCTCGACATCGGCCACCCAAAGCCCGAGGCCGCCCAAGCCGCCTTGAACAAAGCCAATCACCAATGTGCCCTTCAGCGTGGCACCACTCACTGTCACGATGCGCTCGTAAAGCGCGGCCTGTGTCTCTGGCGCAAGACCGCTATAGGCCAGAAGCTGTATCAAAATTGGCTGGCGCATCGCGAGGAAGGCAAAGACGCCGTAGCCGAAGATAAAGAGGTTCAGCAGAAACTGCGCGGTCCCTGCCGCCAACTGCCCTACAAACCCCGTGAAGGCTCCGGCGAGGTCGGAAGCCAGTTCCTCTGCCTTTTCCGTTATCGTCGTCCAATGCGCCGACAGCGTGTCCTGGAACGGCATCCAGTCGGGCACAGCGCGCAGATCGCTTAAGTCGTCGATCCCCGACAAAGACACATCCGCAAACAGAATTTGCGCCTGCGCGGCCGCAAGCGCAATCACGCTGAGGATTGGCAGGATCACCGCAATGGTCAGAAGCGCCAGGGTGATAGAAGAGGCCAGAAACCTCCGGGCCCCGACCCACGTAAGGACCTTGTCGCGCAGCGGTTCGGCAAGTGAGGCGGTGATAGCGGCCAGCAGCAGTGCAATCAGGAACGACTGTACCATCGTAAAAAACGCAAACGTCACCAAAAGGGTGGCTGCTAACAAGGCCGCCCTCGTGAGTTGGTCGTTGGGAAAAGACATGATTTGCGAACCTCTTTTCTAAATCGGCCGGGGTGACGGCCAGCACGGCCCTTTTCCAGCGAAGGTACTTGTGGTGTATGGGGCTAGGATGCGCCGACAGGCGACGGATCTTGGGGGAAATCGCTTTCGTTCTGGGCTACAAAGTTGACCAAAAGTTGCGCGGCCTCTCTTTTCTTGCCGTCAAGTCGGAGCTTAAGCGAGTCGACCTGCACGGCTTCTTGACGGACCACAAAGTCAAAAAACCGTTCATCTTCCTTGGGGGCCAGTGCGTAAAGCTGTTCCATCTTTTCGAGATGTTTCTTCGTCCCATCAAGAACGAATTTTGTAAAATATCGGTCCGGCAGGATGGCTAAGGCAACACCCGCCAGACGCGCCTGCAATAGGGCCTGCCAACGTATTGTTTGCGGCAGGCCATATTTCTTGGCTGTAGGCGCGTAGGCACGTTGCAAGAACGCCTCAAAGGCAAGCCAGTCCGCAAAGACCGCCTTGTCGATGTCGTTTGTGGCGCTCTTGCTCAAAGTTTCGACGCCTTTATGGGCGGATGCGCGATTCTGTATTTCCATGTCGAACAGCTTGAGGAAACGTTTGCTGCGGGGTGTCATCGTCCTTCTCCATGTCGCGCAGTGCCTTTGGCCATCAGGGCCGCATCAGCCGAAACTCAGGTGTCTTTCTTGCCTGCCTGCTCAGCGGCAAAGGCCATCGCTTTCTCAGCCTCGGTCTGAACCGAAATTGCATATTTGCTGAGTGCCGCGGCATAGGCCTCGGCGGCTTCTGCCCGGGCGTTTGCTTCATAGGTCGCAACGGACGTGCGGACTTCGTCGGTTTTCGCCTTCAGATCGCTGATCTGCTCAGTAAAGGCCTTGTCGGCTTTGGTCCATTCGGCCTTTGCCGACGCGGTGGCGGATGCGATGAAGCCGTTGAACTTATCCTCAGCTTGCTGAAAGCGCGCCTCCGCGTCTGCCTGCCAAGCTTTGGCTTGTGCTTCGGCGTCATTCGCCCAGGTCTCTGCATCGCCTTGCCATTCGCCAAATTTTGCTTCGACCTCTTTGGAATAGGCGGTGACGGCTTCCATCATGTCAGACAGTTTCATGTGCTTTCCTTTTGATGCTTGGTGGCAAGGGCGTTCAAAGCTGCCCCAAGTGGTTGAATAAATGTGCTAGGCGGCAAGGGCTGCCGCTGATAAGCTTTAAATATAATTGCGGTTATATAAAAACAAGTATAAAATAACGCACCTAACCAATAAACAAGACGGACCATAGAATGCCAAAAATCGTTGATCATGAAGAGCGCCGGAACAGCATCGCACGCGCAGCCATGCTGGAAATCGCTGAAAAGGGCATCGAGGACTTGCGTCTAAAGGATGTCGCGGCACGGGCAGGTTGGACCACCGGCGTCCTGACGCACTATTTCCAAAGCAAGGAAGAGCTGCTCTCAGAAGCGCTGAAAGTGACGTTTCGGGAGATTATCGGCGAGGCTGTGGCGGAAGCCCGAGATGACGGTCACGAGGATTACGAACTCATGCGGCGATGGTTGCCCAGTTATCCTGGGCGCCTCATGGTATCGAAAGCCTGGATCGCTTTTATCGGCAGTGCTCAGTTTTCCTCTGCGAACCGTGAGCTTTTTGAGGAATACTTTCGCCTTATGACGCAAGAGGGGCGTCGTCGCTTGGCAGGCGTACCCCTTGCCATTGATGTTGACGTAGCAGTGGACATGGCTCTGGCCTTTTTCGACGGGCTCTGCACCAGAGTGATCATGGAGCCCGACGCCTGGCCCCCTGAGCGGCAAGAAGCACTTCTTGAAAGTTTCATAACTTGCGTGCTTCGAGGCTCAGACGGTTGAGTTTGAGCTGCATCGGGTTTCCCGTTTGCAGTGAATGGCACTTTCAAAAGGACGGCCAAGACCCATCCCGCTCAATGGACTAAAAACGGACCTGGGCCGATTTTGCCAAAGCCAAAGTCTGCTTTCAGCAGTCTACAGCTATTTTTGAGATGCGCAGCATTGGTCAAGTTGGGCTCTATGCGGACGAATGCGCTGGCAGAGAAACAGGGTCCCAACAGCTTCGGATAACGGCCATTTAGTTTGATGCTACGCTCTCTTTGTCAGCGCGGTGCTGATGTTTGGGTTTGGAGGGAGGATTGGAGGGCATATTATGCCAAGAGTGCAACTTCCCGCAGTTACCCCAAAACACAAAGCCTGGAACAAGGGCCGCATCATTGGCCAAAAACGTCCCCTTCTTCCTAAATAAGTTTGGGCCATCCGGGCGCGGCTTGAACTTTCGGATTATCTTCGTGACCTTGCGCTGTTCAACGTTGCGATTGATAGCAAGCTACGCGGCTGTGATCTGGTCAAACTCGCCGTGGCCGATTTGGTCAAAGATGACCGCGGTCGCGAACGCGTTTCAATAGTCCAGAGTAAAACCAAGAAACCCGTTCAGTTCGAACTCACTGAAAACACAAGAGATACCGTCATTGCGTGGGTGCGATCACCTGAGATGATCGGGTGCCGGTTCATGTTTCCGAGCCGTTTCCACGGCCGCCCGCATATCTCAACATGTCAATATGGTCGACTTGTTCGTGACTGGGTTACAGCGATTGGCCTGGAACCCAGTGGATACGGAACAGACTCGATGCGCCGAACCAAAGCTGCGGAGATTTACCGCAAGACGGGGAACCTGCGCGCCGTGCAACTTTTGTTAGGCCATACGAAGGTCGATAGCACAGTGCGTTATCTGGGCGTTGAGTTGGAAGATGCGCTAAGCATTGCTGAACGGATCGGCATCTGAACGTCGTTGGCGTGCGGCTATTGCCGTTCGCCGATCAAGATCAGGCCTTCATGGTTCCCGCAGCGGTCGGCAGGACTGAGCCCATCCGGTGAATTGAATATTCTCGCTGCGCGCGCTCGCAGTAGGTAGATTGCTGCAAATGCGAGAAGACAAATGTTGCGTTTCAGCGAAATGGGCCGCCATTCTAGCCCTCAGCAACACGTATATGGCTGTCAATTGACTGTTCGCGGACTAGGCGGCAACAGGCGCCTTGGTTGGAGGGTCCGCAGCCCCGCTGCGCGCTTAACTGTGGCCAAGAAATATTGCTCGCCCTCGCCAAGCTCGTTTAGAGCCACGTCGCTTAGGCGCGGGCCCGTTCCGCGGTGGCAAATGGCACCTATCCTCGATTTCGCACCTTGGGGATCATCGCATACAATCACCTGCATCGGCTCATCTCCGTCCAATGCTTTTGAAGAGACGTCTTTTGGTTCCCGATCAGCACCAAGCCTCTTCCTAACGTTTGTTGCGTTTCCGGCAATACTAGAACTGTTTCTGAAATCCGATGACCGGTCCGCCCACGTCTGACGTGACCAGTCTTCCGTCAAAATCACGTTCGAACATCAAATGCCGGTATCCGGCGACCGCCGACCAAGACGCATTGAGGCGGTATCCAGCAGCAACATAGGCTTGCCAGGTCAGGTCAGAGGAGTCGCCGACGCCGAAGCCGCCGACATCCGCATAGGCGACACCGAACCAATCGTTATTGAATGTATGCGTGACCCGCGCCGACAGCACCGCGTCGGCCCAATTGCCGTCGTCGGAAAAACTGAGTGGCGTGGCGCCTGCGACAACGGTATCGAATTTGGCATCGTAGAAACGCAGACCGCCGCCAAGCTCGATGCGGGTGTCGGGACTGTTTGAAACCTCATAGAGAGCATAGCCGCCGAGGATCGTCACCTGCGAGTCGACATCGACGGTGTCGATTGCTGCAATTTGGGGCGATGTTTCAGCACCAAGGTCAAAGTATTGAAGATCTCCCACCAGCGCCCACGGTCCTTTCCGGGCCTCAAGCGCTGCAAGAAAGGCGAAATCAAGCTTGTCGAGGATGTCAGAGAATGCGACCTCTGCCTCCACTTCGCCCAAGGGCGTTTCGACCTCCGTGGTTATGCCGGGCAGCCATCCATAAAACGTGCCATTATACTGCCAGTCCTCTTCCGCCATGGCCGGGAGTGGCAAGGTGATAAGTGCCGCAAACGCGACGCGTATGAGTGTCATTGGTTCGGTCTCCAGTTTTTCTTGCCCTAGTTGGTCCTTGCCGCCTGCATCGCGGCAACATCGATGATCCCGGTGGTTGGAAACCTGTTCTCCAGAACGTCTGAGCGGGCGCTGGTTACGATGTCGATGACAACCGGCGATGTCGCCGCAAGGAAGTGGTTGCGCGCATTTGGTAGTCCGGACAGATCCAGGACGAGCAGATCGAGCGCCTCAAGCCGGTCGCGATCGCGTGCTGAGCCAAGACGCTCTGGCTGGGCTGTCAGCAGCGATGAAAAGCGCAGCGCGTAGTCGTTTTCGGATGTCATGACCACGAAGGGGTTGGGCAGCGGGTCGATGCGCTCGTGCTGGGATTCGAATAGATCAAGGTCGATATCGGGCGACACCAGAATGACACCGCCGATCCGGCTCAGGACATTCCGTTGCCCCGTGATCGACAACTGCCGGAGCGTTTCGACCACAAGCTGCGTGCCCATGGAATGACCGAAGACAAAGATGTTCTGGTTTTCGCGCGTCAGTTCGACCAGCAGCTCTTCCAGATGATCACGGGCTATGAGAATACTGTCCTTGTCGCGCACGTACCCCGCTGTGCGTTCGATCGATGGCCAGGCGAATGTCACCTGCGGTCCTTGCAGGCCATAGTCATGGGCGATCTGTGCATGGCGATAAACCGCGTTCTCCATCGGTGTATTAAAGCCATGGACATAAACCACCGTGCTGTCGATGGGGCGCCCAAGCGGGCCGGCTTCACTTCGCACGGTGCGGCCAAAGCTTGACAGCGCCGAGAGCCCGCGGGCCTCTGCGACGGTGAAGCTTGTGGCAGGGTCGGGATTGGTCGCCGAAAACTCCACTTCGCCCGGCTCATGCTCCGGCGGGATCGTGATGTCATACTGCGCGAAAGAGAGCGCGCCGCCGCGGACCGTGGTACCGGACAGGTCGTCAGCCAGCACGCGGTCCGTTGCAAGATAGATCCGCTGCACGTCGGCAGACGCAACAGGCGCATTCGGGCTGACGAAGACGTCCGGTGACGCGCAAGCCACAAGCGCCGTCAGTACCAGAACGATCCCTGATTTACGCAAGCCGATCATGACGGATCCTCCGTTTCGTAGGTGACGGTGACGTTGTCGCATTCCGCGTCGATCTCGGTGATCCGCGCGCGTAATTCATCCTCGGACCTTCCCGACACGATATCGCTCCGTGTCGCGTTTTCGCCGCTCACCGCGCCCAAGACGAGGCTTGCCGGCAAGACGAGGCGCACACCGCTTGAGATCCGCTCTCTCCTATCTGGAATGACCCCGGCAAGTGCCGCAATATCGTCAGCGGCTGTGGTACAGTCGATCGGCTGTTCAAGAAGGTTGGACCGCTCTTGCTGTATCTCGGACGTACAGCCTGCAAGGGCCGCGATTGCGACAAGGGCTGCATGGATCGGCTTGGTCATGGTTGGCACTCCGTTAAATTGAAAGGGGCTGGACTTCGCCCACTGTTCGCGCGGGGTGGCGCGAAGTCTTGGCGGCGAGGACGGGATGTCGGTGCGTGCGGGTCATGCCGGAACTCCGTCGTTCCCGCCGCGCCCGCGAAGGATGAGCGCGAGTGACGTTGCTGCCAGCACACATTCGGCGAGCAGGTAGAAAAACAGCAATGGTCCGGGCCAACCGTCAAGAACGAGGCTGAGAACGCGGCCTAAGGCGATACCCGTCACAAAAACGAACACGCCCCACAAGGCAGCGATCCGCAGGTCGGGCCGCAGGACGCCCGCCAGCCAAAAACATATCATGCCGAGATAGAGGCCCATCACAGCCCTGAAAATATGGCGTGTGGGAAGGTCTGGATCGCTGATGCCGTAAAGCAATGGCAAGCTCTGCTGCGGAACGAGGCCGTAGGACAGTGCTATCGGCGTAAGGCTAATGCCCATGAATAACAGGAAAAGGCGCTGTGCCCGGTCAATCGCCATTGGTGGATTTCCTCTGAATTGATCGACTTGGCCGGGGGATAAGGTGGTCATTAGGATGCATCTGTATCCTCCACGCTTTGCACGATGCGGAACCCGATATGCGCGGTACTGAAATCACGCTCGAGGCTTTCGCGGGCGGCGGTGCGGTAGCGCTGGCAATAGTCCTCGCTGCACAGATACGACCCGCCTTTGATGGTGAAACGCGGCGTGGCGGGTGCGAAGGGACTATCCGTCCATTCCCAGACATTGCCGATCATGTCGTAGGCACCCGTCAGCCCGGGCTCAAAACATCCAACCGGGGCGGTTCCGGCAAATCCGTCGCGCCGCGAGTTGACCACCGGAAAGAAACCCGTCCAAATATTGGCCCGCGCTGTGCCATCGGGCGCGCGGACGCCGGACTCCGGGTCCATCGGATCAAAAAGCCCCCGGCTCGCGGCATATTCCCATTCGACCTCGGTCGGGATGCGCCCACCGGCCCATGCCGCATAAGCCCGGGCATCGTTCAGTGTGACATGTATGACCGGGTGCAGGTCTAGCCCCGTCAGGTCCGATCCCGCCCCATCAGGCGTGCGCCAGGTCGCACCGGCGTCCAGTGACCACCAAGACAAAAAGTCCGCTGGCGTATCGCTTTCCGTAAACTGGGCCGAGCCGCCACCCAGTTCGGCCTCGGTGACATAGCCTGTCTCGGCGACGAATGCGGCGAACTGGCTGTTCGTGACTTCGTGGGCTTGCAGGCGAAACGGGGAAACAAGCACCTTCCGGGGCGGGCCTTCCTCTGGGAAGACAGGATCGACCCCCATGACGAAACCGCCGCCAGCGATATCAACAAAGCCGCCAAGCTGGGCCTCGCCCAAGGCGCAGGCGCGCTCCGATCCTTCACCGGGGCTGGCGTAAAGCCAAACCGCAGCCGAGCCCGCGATAACGAGCGTCGCGGCGACGCCTCCGCCAACGAAAGTCTTCAAACGGTTTGGCATTATCCTATGGCTCCCCTCAGTGAATCGCATATTTCAAGAGTGCCAATGCGAACCCGACCCCACCCGCGAAGAGCGCGCCCACGATTGGTAGCCACCAACTATGGTTGATGACCCATCCGACCCGCGCGCCGAGCACGACAAGAACGAAAATGCAGAACAATTGGGCAAGGCCGGTCGCCGTCTCAACGCTCAGCCATCCCAACCCGGCCACCACGAAGATTGCCGTCGGCACGTTCGCGACCAGCAGGGTCGAGTGGCTGTGTGACCAAGCGGCCCCGAAGGCCTTGCGCGTCAGGATACGCTCGCCGGTCTCCATCGAATGGGACAGCACTTCAGCGAACATCTTTGCCAGCGTTACCGCAAAAACCGACCCGAACAGGACGAGGGCAGCCTCAAAAGGGCCGTCCCGGACCTCGTCCATGGCCATCAAGAGGCTGAGGACGAGGATCGAACCGTAGATCAGCCCGAAGGAGGCCCGGTGGACGGGCCCCCATGCAAGGTGGGGGTGAGGCCCATGGCGCGGCATTACCATGGACCCCTGCTGTTGCCGGTCAGCCTCAGACATTGCGCTGCGTCGCCATTTTTTCGAGGATACGATGGGCCGTCTCGTAACCGCTGTTCTGGTTCTGGCCGGTGATCAAGTTTCCGTCGATTGTAGTATGCGTCGCAAAGGGGTCGCGAAACGCATGTTGGCATTCGTAGATCGCGCCCAGTTTACGCAACTCTTCCTCGGGGTGCTTTGGCGTGACCGCGATGCCGAAAGTGTTGATCTGGCCATTGGTCACGCCGGTGACGCGGCGGCCTTTGACCAGCGGTTCACCGTCCAGCCCCTTGGCCCCGCAAAGCCCGAGGGCGCCGTGGCAGACCGAGCCAAGGATCTTGCCCGCCGCGTTGGCACGGGTGACAAAATCGTTCATCGCTTCGCTCTGCATCAGGTCGTAAGCCGCGCCCCAACCGCCGGCCATGAAGATCACGTCATAGTCGTTCGGGTCGAGATCGGGGATCGCCTTCGAGTTCTTCAGGTCATGCATGGCTTTGTCGTCCTTCATGAAGCGCTTGTCTTCGTGACAGGCAAGCGGCCAGGACCAGGACCAAGGCTGGATCGGAATTTTGCCGCCTTTGGGGGAGGCCATGTCGACCTCCATGCCGGCGTTGACAAAAACGTAATACGGCACGGTGAATTCCGACCCGAACGCACCGGTATCCTTCTTCAGCGGATCGAGGCGGTCGTGATTGGTACAAATCATCAACGCGCGCCGGCCCTTCATGTCAAAGTCGGGAACAGTGTAGTGGCGGTGAATGCCCAGAAGGCGCAAGAACGCGGGTAGGTAAAGATAGATCAGGATGGCCAGAACGGCCAGAATGATAAGGGTGGTGACGATCCAGTTCATAACAATTCTCCGAAGTCAGGGGTTGAGGGAGGCACCCCGGACCCGGGGCGCGCATGGGGTTGAGGCTCAGTGGGCCGGGCGGCGGACCAACATCCGGACAAGCCGGAACAGGACGTAGAGGCCAGCGAGCAATGCCACGATAAGACCCGCCAGATAGGGCCAGTACTTGCCGATCACCCGGTCTGTCAGGTTCGACGTCAATTGTTTCGTGGCATAGTCGTCGCGTCCAAGGTCGAGAACGCCGGTCTCGGTGGCATAAGCCGCGTATTCGGCCTGCATTTCGGCGAACAGCTCTGGGTTTTCGCCCGACACATCTGTGGTTTCACCCGGATCGACCGAGAGATCGAAAAGCCGCCAGGTGAAATCGCCGCGGGGCAGCGCCGTGCGCACCAGCTTCCAGTTGCCGCGATACAGCGCCGCATTGCCGCTGACCTCACCGCCAAAGCTCTCATTAGGGCCGCGGGTCTCGGTCGTTTCACCGGCCAGCACCGGCAGCACGCTCTTGCCATAAAGCGCATCTGCATCATAGGCGACGCCTGCCGCATCAAGCAAAGTCGGCATCAGGTCAGAGACGTGCACCGGCGCGTCTTGAATCCCACTGGCCTCGACACCCGGCCCGGCAACCACAAGCGGCACCCGCAGTCCGCCCTCGCTCGAGTAGAACTTGTAGAGATTGAACGGAGATGCAGAGACCGACGCCCATTCCGGGCCGATGGCGGTCAGACTACCGGGTAACCCCATGTTTTCAGGGGAGGTATCGATCCCTTCGATGCGATGGATACCGTCTAGAAGAAGATTGGCGATCGGGTTTCCAAGCGACGTGACGGCGGAATCGGGGCCATTGTCAGAGGTCACGACGACGATCGTGTTCTCCAGTTGACCGGTGGTCTCCAGATGGTCCAGAAGCCGCCCGATGTGGAAATCGGCCGCTTCGATCATGCCTGCATTCACCTGCATCTCACGCGCGGCGACGGCCTGTTCCTCGGGCGAAAGATCATCCCAGACGCGGTGATCTGCATGCACCGGGGCAAGCGTCGTGGTCTCTGGCACCAGCCCAAGGTCCATCGTGCGCTGCCAGCGCTCCTCGCGCAATACGTCCCACCCGGCATCAAAGACGCCGTCGTACTTCTCGATGAACTCTATCGGGGCCTGCACCGGGATGTGGATCGCTTGAAGGGACAGGAACCCGAAGAACGGCTGATCTGCATCGCCTTCGTCGATGTAGCTGATCATTTGATCCACGAGATTGCGAGAAGAATAGAAATCCTCTGGCAGGCGGACCTTCTCGCCGTCCTCATACCAGGACACCTCTGGGTAGCCGGGCAGGTAGTGGCTGTGGTCGTAGTTGCTGCCGCCCGTGGAATCCATCACGTAGGACCGGTCAAAACCGAACCGGTCCGGCAGGTTCGCGCCCTTCGCACCAATGCCCCACTTGCCAGAGACATAGGTCTGGTATCCCGCCTCTGACAGAAACGACGCGATAGTTTCCTGATCATCGTCCCACACCATCGAATAACCGGGCAGCTCGCTCTGTTCGGGCGTGACGGTTTCGACCAGCGTGCCCATGCCCGTCTGGTGATTGTCGAGCCCGGTCATCAGCATGGCGCGGCTGGGCCCGCAAAATGGCGACGAGTAGTAGCGCGAAAAGAGCGTGCCCGACTGTGCAAGCGCATCGATATTCGGTGTGTTCGCGTCGCCGCCATAGGCCCCGAAACCGGTGAAGCCGACATCGTCGAAAAGCACCACGAGGATGTTTGGGCGCGTCTCCTGGGCGGTTGCAGGAAGGGCCGTCATCGCGGTGAATGTCAGCACACCAAGCACGGTGAAAGTGGATCTTATCATGTTACGGACCTTTCGGTTGATGCAAAGAAATGGGCGTACGGCAGCGCGTTATTGCGGCACCCGACCGACGGCGACCGAGGTCGCGGGGTTCAGATCATCATTCGGGTCGGTGAAAACGCCCTCGGGAAAAGAGACGGAAACGGGGGTGTCGGTTGTGTTAAGGCAGAGCAGATGGTTGTTGTCGCCATCGCCCAGATCGGCCAATGCAGCCGGGGTGATCTCGCGCTCGGCCCCGTCTGCTGTGCGCACGGTCACGCGGTAGAGATCGCGTTCAGCATCGCCGGGCTCATCGCCGTTCTCCAGCGTCACACCACCTGCCCAGACAACGCGCACCGCTTGTGCGATGTCGTCGGTTGGGCAGTCGTCGCCGTCGGTGCGGCGCTGGCCAAGACCAAGGTCTGGGACAGTCGGGTCGGCGATTTCGGCCATCACAAGGCTAGGCCCGGGGGCAAGTGGTGTGACCGCAATTTCTGCGCCCCGAAAGTCCAGTGAGCCGTCGATCGAGCGCAGGTGACCGACAACTTCGACGGACACGGGCGGATCGATCTCTGCCGTCCCAAACTCGCCCACCAGCAGCACCGTGCGCAACTCGCCGTCATCTGTCGCCGGGAGAAGCGTAACGCATTGCATTTGTCCCACGGCGCCGGACGCGGTCGTGACCCTAAAGTCACCGGCCTGCATCGTGGTGTGGTCGATCTCGGTCGAAAAGATCACGGGCATCCCGTCCATGCCGAACGCACCGCTGCAGATCGCACGGCTGGCCAGTCGCGGTAAGCCGTTGTCGAGCCCGAAGAAAGCAGACAGAAGCGAGGCGGATTGGCCGCCGCTCTCGCGCGGAAGGCCTGCGTCTACAGTTGTGTCGGTCAGATCAAGGCTGGTGACCTCTGCTAGGCTCGGCGATGCACCGGCCAGAACGCATGATAGCGCGGCGACCAAACGCCCACGGAGCGGACCGTTTAAGCGGCGTTTAGACTGGGTCTGTCCATCGGATAAGTGTGCCATACGGCCCCCCACGCGTTCTGTTTGTCCAGCATATGCTTCGGAGGTGTGCCCTTCGATGGCAGGTCAGGATCACCTGGGGCCAGAGGGCATTCATTTTCGGTCAGCGTTGCCCAGACTACGTGCCTGTTCGCGGAAAGCCTTGGGCGTGAGGCCCGTCCAGCGCTTGAAACTGCGGGCGAAATTCGACGACGATTCGAAACCGAGCGCACCAGCTATGGCCTTGATGGGCTGGGTGCTGCCGGAAAGAAGGCTTCGCGCGCGCTGATCGCGGACTTGATCTACTAGGCTGCGATACGAGGTACCGGACCGATCCAGCAGGCGACGCAAGCCGCGTTCGGAGTACCCCAATTCCGCAGCAACATCCGAAAGCGAAACGGTCAAGGTCGGTGCGCGTTCAAGGATCGCTATAACCTGCGTGACCGGTGTCGTCTCGAATGCCATCTCTGCCGCGAACTGCTCGCAAAGCCCCAGAAGCCGCGCATGATTGATTGGATCGGCACCCGGAAGCGGTTCGTCCAGGTGGTCTTGCCGGAATACGATCTGGTTGCTGCCTCCGTCAAAGCTGACCGGGACTCGCACGATGTCGGCTATGTCTGACCAGCCGTCCGGGCGGCTGGTCGTTAGTTCCGCCCGTGTCGTGACCTGCTCCACACCAAGCATGGCTTTTAACAATCCGTTGATCGCGATCATCACGCTGCTGAAGGCGAAGTATTCCAGCCCGTCAAAAGGGAACTTGGATCGAAATCGGATTGCCACCTCATCGTCGCGCAAACCGTGGTCCCTTTGCAACAATTGCAATTCGAACGCCGGGAAGTTCAGAAAGAAGTAGCGTTCCAATGCCGCCACACCTGTGCGGCAGGTGGCGGCATTCATCGCAGTATAGGCTGGCAAACCGATATAGGTCGGTTGGAACTCTCGAGCCAATTTTACGCCAAGATGCGGGTCCCCGGTTTGTTCAAGAGCGTTCAGGAGAAGCCTGCGCAGCGGCTGAAACCCGCACCGGTAATGCGGGTCGCTCAACAACGTCTCTTCGAGCCCGGTTCCCGCGAGTAATTCCTCCGCCGAATAGCCCTCTTCGCGGAGCTTTCGAAACACGAAGCCTGGGTAATTCATTGGCAGGGCCGGATCGTCCGGTGTAAATACCTTGCGTACCATTTTGTTCATGCCGTGTTTTGGCAACGATTATGGCGGCTTTGGGCGTACTTCGCAACGACAGGACACTAGCACATCTTTTGTGTCAGGGCCGATTTAACCGGTTTGCCAATCTAAACCTATGGCACCAACAAGCCCGTCCCCGTCGAATGACTGGTCTGATGAAGTGAGTCGTGGAGCAACGGTCCTGTTGCTGCTGATGCAAACAATTGCTGCATCAGCAAAAGCTGCAGCTGCGCAAGTCCGCTTTGTCCCGCGTTTGAGACTTTGACCACCGCTCAGATCGCGAAGACGCAGCGAACGTCAGCTATGCGGGCCGCGACCGCAGCAACTTGATAGGTCAGTGAATGGCAGGAATGGGTCTTGAGTTGATATTCTCTCTCCTGAACCGCTACTCTGATGACTTAAACCAAGACGGTAGCAGAGCACATGATACGACGAGCCCAAAGCACTAGACGTCGTGTCGATGTCCAGCGTGTGTTGTGGGGATTGAAGTACGACAAGCGTCGATACAAAAGGCGCAACCGGATCGAGATAATGTTTGGCCGGCTCAAGGATTTGCGGCGTGTGGCAATGCGACACGACAGATGTCCAAAGGTCTGTCTGTCCGCTATCGTCCTCGCGACAATCGTTATCTACTGGCTATGAGCTCTGACCCTAGTCATTCCTATCTTGCGGAATTTGACGCCCGAAAGCGGAGCTTAGTCCCAAACCCAAACAAAGCCAGAGAATACTTCCACCAATGGCCAAGATAGCGATTGGATCAGAAAACTGGATGGTCTGTCCGCTCAGCGCTCTTGCCACCACTGCCGCGATGCAGAGGACGTACAACACAGTTGATCCGATCAGAAAGGCGGTTTGAAATCGGCGGAGCCTGCGGAGTTGCTCAATGACTGGTGCGTTCGACATGCTTAGCTTTCCCTCTTCAAATCGATGTAGTCTTCAAAATCCTGATCGGTAATTGCATGACCGTCATACTCTTTCCTCAACAAGCGGACTGCAATATCGGCGATGCTCTTTTGTGGTAAAGGGCTGCCGGTTGCACGGGCTTGGTCATCAATTCTGACCAACACGCCCACAAGAGAATCGAGCCCACTTTGGCGTCTCTGCCCTCCGGTTCCATTGACTAGCCATTCAATACGGACATCAAGTTTTTCGCAGTAAGCTACAGCAAAATCGACCGGCATCTCTCGGGAACCCGTCTCATAGTTCTGATAGGTTCGCCAAGGAACGGAAAGATGCTCCCCCATGGCCTTCTGAGACATGCGTTTGGCTGCTCTTACAAGAGCCAAGCGTTCGCCAATCTGCTTTTTCTGTTCAGTATCCACGATGTTACTTGCGTTTCTGAGAGTATTGGATCATATTGCACTCAGTTGACGTACTATAATTTGTTTTTGACTGCGGTTGATGACAGAATGATGCATCTTAGGAGTGCTGTCCATGAAAAGTGACAATCTTCCTCAAGCCTTCGCCAAGGGAAAAACACCAGAGGCATGGTGTGATATCCTCAAACACCTTCACGGTATAAAGGTTTCGGCAAGAACTGTCCGGACGATCGCGCGTGAGACGGGGCAGTATAGACGCTTTGGCCGTCAAATGCTGCTGTTGCCGCATCATGTTGATGAGATCGCAGCTCACCTGACCGCAATGGAAATTCCGAAAGGTGAATGAGGAATCCATGCGACCATTATTCTTCGGCACTCCGTCGATCTCGAAGGATTTGGACGGTGAAACTCGGATCAGACACGAGCTCGAAAGTTGTTATTCGACAGGAAACCGAATTCAGATCTTCCTGAATGAAGAGCGGCCTTCGCTTCTTGAGCTAGCTTTTTCGCAAGAGGATTTTCCAGACTGATGCCAATCACGAAATCCCCTAGCATGCCCACGAGGCGACAAATCGAGGAGGCATTCTAGGCTGCCAGTCGCCTATGCCCCGGAGTACGCATCAAGGGGATAGGTCCCGAAGGTGTCATTTTCGAGTATCCAGACTTGACAAATCAATCTGACGATTGGACCAATCGTCCATTTTCGGGATAATTCGCATGAAAAAGCTGCCATATCTTCGCTCAAGACTACGTCGTGGGCGATGGTTTCATACCTATCGTCGCGGCGCTGTTGAGCGCTCGCTGGAAGTGCATGGGCTCCATCCGACCGATCCCAAGGTGCCGGCCGCTTGGGCAGCAGAACACGCACGCTGGCAGGACATGCCGCCCGACACGGAAACTCCAGCAGCTGGAACCTTCGCATGGGCGATGGACCTCTACACGTCAGGGAACGGTACGTGGGCCAAGTACGCGAAGGGCACTCGCGACGCGCGAGCTGCGATCTTCAGACGCTATCGCAAGTCCCAAGGAACACGTCCCGTTAAGACGATCACCAGCGAGGCCATTGAGCGCGCTCTCTATTCCAAGGGCGGGCATGGTGCAGTGAACGAATACAAGGCCCTTAAGCCGGTATTCGAACATTTACGTCGGTTAGGCTTCATTCGCAAAAACCCAATGGTTGGTATTCAACTGGACAAGCCGAAAATCCAGGGTTTTCCGGTTGCGGATGCTGAAGACATTGCGGCCTTTCAAGAGCGTTGGCCTATTGGTACTCGCGAACGCCTGATCTTTGACTTGGGCCTCTACACTGGCGCTGCGCGAACTGATCTCGCCAAACTGAGCCGCAAGAATATCAAAGGCGATTTGCAGGTGTATGAACGCCAGAAAAGCGGGATAAAGGCGCGGGTGCCTCTCACTGCTGAGTTGCGCCAAGTGATCGACCGGACGCCCGACATTGCCCCGGCATTCATCCTCACTAAGGCTGGAAGACCGTTCAAGGCGGAAAGTCTTGGCAATGAATTTGGGGACGCAGCCCGCGCGGCTAGCATGGCTTCTCGTCTTCATGGCCTTCGTAAAGCGTTCTGCATTTATTGGGCTGAGAATGACGCCACCACGCACCAAATTGCGGCGATGGCCGGGCATATGAGCTTCTCCGAGGTGGAGCGCTACACGCGCGCCGCTGACCGTGAACGCATGGTCAAACTGTTGGTGGGGGTGGCCTGAAATGGGACACGCCTACCCAAAAGCGGGACACGCCCGCACAACCGTCTGTAAGAAAAGGAAAAAAAATCGTGCAGTTATCAGAATGGCGACCCCGGCAGGATTCGAACCTGCAACCTGCCCCTTAGGAGGGGGCTGCTCTATCCAGTTGAGCCACGGGGCCAGCGCCTTTCGTGTGATGCCTCTCTTTCAATGGGTCGTCAACGCGCGCGACCTAGCCATCGCCCCCGCACCCGGCTATCAAAAGGCAAAGACTATTCGGGAACCCTGATTTGACCGACCGCCAACAGCGCCCGCTCACCCTGCGCGATGTCTCCGAAGCCTCAGGCGTCAGTGAGATGACTGTCAGCCGCGTTTTGCGCAACAAGGGCGATGTCAGCGCCGCGACCCGTCAGAAAGTGCAGGATGCGGCAAAACGGCTGGGCTATGTGCCCAACAAGATTGCCGGGGCGCTGGCGTCCCAGCGGGTCAACCTTGTGGCCGTGATCATCCCCTCGCTTGGCAACATGGTGTTTCCAGAGGTCCTTTCCGGGATTTCCGAAACGCTGGAGGGCACGGAACTGCAGCCCGTTGTCGGCGTCACAGACTACCTGCCCGAGAAAGAAGAGACGGTTCTATTTGAGATGCTCTCGTGGCGTCCGTCCGGTGTGATCATCGCGGGGCTGGAACACTCTGACGCGTCGCAGGCCATGCTGGCTCGGGCTGGTATTCCGGTGGTCGAGATCATGGATGTGGATGGCGAACCTGTGGATCACTGTGTCGGCATCTCGCACCGCCGCGCGGGGCGCAAGATGGCCGAGGAGATCCTGGCGGCCGGCTACAGCCGGATCGGTTTCATGGGCACGAAGATGCCGCTGGATCACCGTGCCCGCAAACGTTTCGAAGGGTTCACACGAACACTGGCCAAGGCCGGTGTCGAAATCGCCGATCAGGAGTTCTATTCCGGCGGTTCCGCCCTCGCCAAAGGGCGCGAGATGACGGCGGCGATGCTGGCGCGCACGCCTGATCTCGATTTTCTCTACTACTCGAATGACATGATCGGGGCGGGTGGTCTGCTCTATCTGATTGAGCAGGGATACGACATTCCGGGCAAGATCGGTCTTGCTGCCTTCAATGGTGTTGAACTGCTTGACGGTCTGCCCAAACAGCTGGCCACAATGGATGCCTGCCGCCGCGAGATCGGGGTGAAGGCTGCCGAGATCATCGCGGCCCTGCATCAAGGCGGTGAGGTGAGCGAAGGGCGCGTCGTCAAGCTGAAGCCGAAACTCGCTCACGGTGACACATTGCGGGTGCGCTAGCCCGTCAATTCAGCTTGGTGCCTTGGCAAACAGCGTTGCGTAGTTTTTCCGCAGCACGTTCTTTTGCACCTTGCCCATCGCATTGCGGGGAAGCGCGTCAATCTGGATCAGCTTCGCAGGCTGTTTGAAACGGGCGAGGCTTTGGGCCGCGGCCGCAGCAATTGCCTCAAGATCCAACGTGGCGCCAGGCGCCGCGACAAGCAAGCCCAGCACCGTCTCGCCAAAGTCCGCATGGGGAACGCCGATGACGGCGCTTTCCAGAACGCCGGGCTGCGCATCCAGCACCAGCTCGATCTCCTTGGGATAGATATTGTACCCGCCAGAAATGATCAGATCCTTGTTGCGTCCGACGATGTGCACGTAACCGTCCGCATCAACCCGTCCCAGATCGCCAGTGATGAAAAAGCCATCTTCGCGCAGTTCCGCGGCGGTCTTCTCCGGCATTTGCCAGTATCCCTTGAACACATTCGGTCCGCGCACCTCAATCTGTCCGATCTCGCCTGTCGGAAGCGGCGCGCCCGTGTCCGGGTCGGTGATTTTCAGTTCCACCTCCGGCAACGGAAAGCCTACGGTGCCTGCGCGCCTGTCGCCATCCAACGGGTTGGAGGTGCTCATGTTCGTCTCGGTCATGCCATAGCGTTCAAGGATCCGGTGACCGGTGCGCGCAGCGAAGAACTTGTGTGTCTCGGCAAGCAATGGCGCGCTGCCCGAGATGAAAAGGCGCATGTGGGCGCACAGGTCATTCGTCAGGCGCGGGTCGTCAAGCAGCCGGGTGTAGAAAGTAGGCACGCCCATCATCGCAGTCGCCTCCGGCATGCGTGTGATGATCGCATCCAGATCGAACTTCGGCAGATAGATCATCGCGCTACCTGCGATCAGGGTGATGTTCGTTGCAACAAAGAGGCCATGAGTGTGAAAGATCGGCAAAGCATGCAGCAGCACGTCAGATGCAGTGAACCGCCAGATCTCCGTCAGCGTTTCGGCATTTGAGAGAAGGTTACCTTGGGTGAGCATCGCACCTTTGGACCGGCCTGTTGTGCCAGAGGTGTAGAGAAAGGCTGCAAGATCCTCGATGTCGCGCGCGACGGTCGGGAACACCTCTTCCATGTACTTTGCAGCCGCTGTCAGGCTGCCGCTGCCATCCGCGTTCAGTGTATCGGTCAACGCACCAAGGCGCGTCGCAACAGGTGTCACCGCGGCCTCGGCCCCACCATCGCAGACCACCATGCGTGCGCCGCTGTTTTCGATGAAGTAGGTCAGCTCATCAACCGTGTAGGCTGGGTTGAGGGGCAGGAAGATCACCCCGGCCTGCACGCAGGCAGCATAAAGCGCCAGCGCCTCTGGCGTTTTTTGCACTTGCGCCGCGAGCCGGTCACCGGGCCGCAGACCGCGCGCCACCAACACATGCGCGAGGCGGGCCGCGGCCCCCAGAAACTCCGCGTAGGTTTGATGTGATCCATCCGCGAGATAAAGGAACACGGCATCGCTGCCAGCATGGCGCCCGAACAGTCTGTCGTAGAGTGGGTTTGCCATGCTTTGCCCTCGGATTTACCTGCCCGCCTCATCCAGCCGCTTTTCAATCGCGTCGAGTTTTCGCATGACCTCATCGCGATAGGCGTCTGTTGCGGCATTGCCTTCCTCTGCATGCGCGTCTTGCATGGAATTCACGATCAGACCCACCAGCAGGTTCACCACTGCGAATGTCGTGACCATGATGAAAGGGACGAAGAAGACCCAGGCGTAGGGATAAACCTCCATCACCGGGCGGACGATGCCCATCGACCAGCTTTCCAGCGTCATGATCTGGAAGAGCGAATAACCCGAACGGCCCAGCGTGCCGAACCATTCCGGGAATGCGGCACCGAAGAGCTTGGTCGCCATGACAGAGGCGATGTAAAACACGATCCCCATCAACAAAAACACCGAGCCCATGCCGGGCAAAGCGGTGACAAAGCCTTCGACCACGCGGCGGAGCGAGGGGACAACAGAAATGACGCGCAGCACCCGCAAGATGCGCAGCGCACGCAAGACTGAGAGCCCACCGTTCCCGGGTACCAAGGCGACGCCAACAATGATGAAATCAAAGATGTTCCAGCCGCTGCGGAAAAACAAAAGACGATGGGCAAAAAGCTTGGCCGCAATCTCTGCCACGAAGATGGCAAGGCAGATGCGATCCAGCGCGATAATCAGCGGGCCGGCTGCGCCCATGATCGTCTGAGAGGTTTCCATCCCGAGAATGATCGCGTTGAAGATGATCACAGCGACAATGAAATTCCGCAGCCAGGCTGTCTCCAGCAGTGCGGCGGTTTTCTGGCGCAGGGTCATGCGGGGCCTCATAAACTGTGCGGCCCTGATATGGGCGCATTGCAACACAGGGGCAAGTCAATCCGCGGACGCGAGGTAAGACTGGACCTGTTCCCTCATTCGACCGCATCATCTGCGTAAAGAGTGAGCACATCATGACCATAAACCCCCGCCTGATTTTTCGCTGGACCGCCTTCCTGCTCGCTGGCGGGTACTGCCTGCGCATGCTCATCCTGGGCGACTGGGGGCCGTTTGGCGGCCCGCTGCGGTTTCTGACGGTCTGGGCGCTGTTTTGTTCCTTCTTTGCGTTCAGCCGCATGATGGCGATTGAGGAAGGGCGCAGCGAAAAACGCTGGGACGGCTTTGTCAGCATGACCGTGGTGCTGAACACGATGGTCGTGTTTCTTTACTGGCGCCTGTTTTTGGCGGACCCGGCATCGGTGACCCGCGACGGGCAGTTGGGGGAGCTCTATCTCGAACTCTACCTGCACGGGCTGGGCCCCGCCTTGCAGATCATTGACGCACTTTTCATCCACCGCAGTTTCCGCCGTCTGGGGGCGGCGGTCGGCTGGCTCGTTGGTGTGATTGGGGCGTTCCTGTTGTGGTCTGAACTGGTGCTGCAGCCGCTGAACACCACGCCAAGCGGATCGGTCACCAGCGGGCTACCCTATCCTTTCCTCAACAGCCTCGCATTTGCGGACCGGGCCGTGTTCTACGCATCCAACTTTGCCGTTGGTCTGGTGCTGTTGGGGATCTACGCGGGGATTGCCTGGGCGATCAGGCGCCGATTTCCTGCGCCAGCAGTGCCTTGAGCCCGGATTTGTAATCGGGATAGAGCAGTTCTACCCCCAATTCATCCTTGATCCGGTCGTTTCGCACCTTCTTGCTTTCGGCATAGAAACTACGGGCCATCGGCGTCATTTCCGCCGTCTCAAAATCGACCGCCTCTGGAACCGGCAGCCCCAAAAGCTCGGCCGCATAGGCAATCACGTCCTCTGGCGGCGCTGGGTCGTCGTCGCAGACATTATAGGCCGCGCCGGGGTTGGGCCGCGCGATAGAGGCCGCGAGCACGCGGGCGATGTCTGCGACGTGCGTACGGCTGAAGACCTGCCCTTTCTTGATGATCCGGCGTGCCGTCCCGTTTCGCACTTTGGAAAACGGGCCACGACCGGGGCCGTAGATACCGGCGAGCCGGAAGATATGCAGCGGCAGACCTGGGATGGCGGCCCATTCCGCCTCTGCCTTGACCCGCGCTAGCCCGCGTTTGGTGGCGGGGGTCAGAGGCGTGTTTTCATCCACCCAACCGCCCTGATGGTCGCCATAGACGCCGGTGGTGGACAGATACCCGACCCATGCGAATTGTCCTGCGCGCGCTTCGATTTCCTGGCGGAGTTCGGCCAGCACCGGATCGCCATCTTCCCCCGGCGCGGCAGAGATCAGAAGATGCGTGGCCGCATTAAGTGCGGGGATCATATCCGCCCCGGGCCAGATGCGTGGCTCCACCCCTTCGTTCATCAGGCGCGGCGCCTTGTCTTCTGACCGGGTCGTGCCGATCACCCGCCAGTCCTGCGGAAGCAAGATCCGCGCAAGTGCGCGGGCGCTGTAGCCATGCCCAAAGGAAAGAAGTGTGCGTTCCATCCCGCGTTCGTGCCGCAGGTCTTGCGCGGGTGCAAGCCTGTGATACGCTTTTGCGATGGCCAAGAACCCTGATGTTGATGACGCCTATGCGATGAAAAGCGCCGATGAAGTCAAAGCGCTCTACCGGACATGGTCGCACAGCTATGACACCGTTTTCAGTGACGGACAGGGCTATCAGCTGCATGCCGAGGTTGCGATGGCGTTTGTGGGCGCAGGCGGCGCTGGGCCGGTGCTGGATGTCGGTGCGGGGACAGGTTTGGTGGCCGAGGTCCTGCAGCGGTTGAACACGGGTCCCGTGGACGGGATTGACCTGTCAGAGGACATGCTGGCCGTCGCGCGCAACAAGGGGATCTATCGCTCGGTTATGGCCGCCGATGTGACGGCCCCGCTGGATCTGCAAGATGCGCCCTACGCGGGCTTGGTCAGCGCGGGAACCTTCACGCTGGGCCATGTGGGGCCAGAGGCACTGCACCATTTGCTGGCGGTTGCCGCACCCGGTGCGCTTTTCGTCATATCGGTGAATGCCGCGCATTATGTTTCTGCCGGATTTGCGGATGTTTTCGCACGTTTGGCGGACCAGATCACGGACCTCACCCATCGCGATGTGCGCATTTACGATGACCGCGCGGATGAGGCACACCGCGATGACATGGCCCGGTTGATGATCTTTCGGAAAGCCTAGCTGGCGTAGTCCGATCCTTCGGCAGCCAAGATCGCGCGGAGTTCTGTCAGATGGCGCACGTCCTGCTCGGGGTAGGCCTCCAGTTCCTGCGCCGTCTTCTCGGCAATCTCATCAGACAGAACCCGCAGTTCCATTCCGGTCTGAAGCGCCCGGATGTAAGTCTCGCAGGCGCGCTCAAAATAATACATCCGGTTGAAGGTCTCCGCCACGCTGTCTCCGATCACCAGCACGCCGTGGTTGCCCATGATCATGACCTTCTTCTTTGGGTCTTTGAAGAGCGCCGCGCAGCGCTCGCCCTCTTCCTCAAACGCCAGCCCGCCATAGCCGTCGTCAATCACATAGCGATTGAAGAACGTCGCACAATTCTGGTCGATGGGGGGCAGGCGACTGTCCTTCAGGCTCGCCAGCACCGTTGCAAAGATCGAATGCACATGCATCGCGCAACGTGCATGCGGGACAAGCCTATGAATGCCGCCATGAAGCCCCCACGCCGTTGGGTCCGGTGCATTTGGCCCTTGCAGCGTTTCCGGATCGTTCGCGTCAACCGTGATCAGATCGCTCGCCTTAATCCGGCTGAAATGCATCTGGTTGGGGTTCATCAGGAACTGCGTGCCGTCGTCGTTGATCGCAAGGCTGATGTGGTTAGCGACGGCCTCGTGCATGTTCAACCGCGCGGTCCAGCGAAAGGCGGCGGCCATATCCACACGCTCTGCCCAGTGGGTCATGTTCTGCGGATGTGTATTCATCGCGGCCTCCTTGGATTTGCCTGAACTGCGGTATAAGCATGCCGCAACATCCCCTGCGAAGGAAGTCTATCATGGCATTCAAACCCGCAAAATGGCCCCGCAAGCTCCGCTCTCAGGAATGGTTCGGGGGCTCGTCGAAGGACGCGATTTATCACCGATCATGGATGAAGAACCAGGGGCTGCCAGCGGACCTTTTGGATGGGCGCCCCGTGATCGGGATCTGCAACACATGGTCGGAATTGACGCCGTGCAACGCGCATCTGCGCGACCTGGCCGAACGTGTGAAGTTTGGCGTGTACGAGGCAGGTGGTTTCCCGGTGGAGTTCCCAGTCTTTTCCCCCGCTGAAAGCAGCCTGCGCCCCACCGCCATGATGTTCCGCAACCTCTGTGCGATGGATGTGGAAGAGGCGATCAGGGGCAAATCCATGGACGGTGTCGTGCTGCTCGCAGGTTGCGACAAGACCACGCCGGCCCTTCTGATGGGTGCAGCCTCTGTCGACCTGCCCGCGATTGTCGTTTCGGGCGGTCCGATGCTGAACGGCCATTTCCGGGGGGAGCGTGTGGGGTCCGGCACGCATCTTTGGAAGTTCTCCGAGGCCGTGCGCGCGGGTGAGATGACGGCTGAGGAATTCGTGGAGGCGGAGGCGTCAATGTCCCGCTCGCCCGGGTCCTGCAACACAATGGGCACCGCCAGCACCATGGCGTCGATGGCAGAGGCGCTGGGCATGGCCCTGTCCGGCAACGCTGCGATCCCCGCCGTGGACAGCCGCCGCCGCGTGATGGCGCATATCACCGGGCGCCGGATCGTGGACATGGTGAAGGATGATCTGAAGCCTTCTGACATTCTGACGAAAGAGGCGTTTGAGAACGCGATCCGCACCAACGCCGCCATCGGTGGATCGACCAACGCAGTGGTGCATCTTCTGGCAATTGCAGGCCGCTTGGAAAACGTGACGCTGACGCTGGATGACTGGGATCGTCTGGGCCGCGATGTGCCGACGATCCTCAACCTGATGCCATCCGGCAAATACCTGATGGAAGAGTTCTTCTATGCCGGCGGTCTGCCCGTCGTCATCAAAAGGCTGGGTGAGGCGGGCCTCTTGAACAAGGATGCGCTGACCGTGTCGGGTGGCGGCATCTGGGATGAGGTCAAAGATGTCCAGAACTGGAATGAGGACGTAATCCTGCCAGTTGAAAAGGCGCTGACAAAGTCAGGCGGGATTGCCGTGCTGAAAGGTAATCTGGCCCCCGGCGGTGCGGTGCTGAAACCTTCCGCGGCCACACTGGAACTGATGACGCATCGCGGCCGCGCTGT
>JBCBOD010000103.1:0-14714 GCA_039821425.1 Pseudomonadota bacterium | reverse complement strand
GAACGGGGCGGCGGACACTTTGAACGCAAAACCCGCAATCAAGAACACAAGCCCAAAAAGAAGACCCAGGGACACATCTGTGTTTACCGCCTCAATGATCCCTGAGAAGAGCGTCGTGCCTGCAAACCCGTAGGTCAGCGACGCGCCGTAAAGCAGCAAACCGGATGACAGCGCGCCAAGAACGAAATACTTCAGCCCGGCCTCGGTCGATTTCACACTGTCCCGGCGCAGGGACGCCACGACGTAAAGCGACAGCGACTGCAACTCGAGCCCCATGTAGAGCGCCATCAGGTCGCCCGCGCTGACCATGACCATCATGCCAACGACGGCCAGCGCCACCAGCAGTGGATACTCAAACCGCAGAAGCCCGCGCTGCTGCATATAGCTTTCGGACATCAGCAGCACGGCGGCGGCAGACAGCAGGATCACGATCTTGGAAAAGCGGGCAAAGCCATCGTCCACGAACATGCCACCAAAGGCCACATTCGTGCCCGACCCGTTGATCCCGATCCAGACGGCAACCGCCACGAACAAGCCCGAGGTCGCCCAAGTCAGCGTCGGCGCGAGCGCGTCTTTCGTCGTGTAGACCGCCGCCATCAGGGCCGCCATCGCGTAAAGCGCCAGCACAACCTCTGGCATCATGATCTGGATATCAGCACCAATCATCGCTGCATTCCCTAATTCGAGGCAAACTGCGTGCTGGCCTCAAACGTGGCCAGTGCAGTTTCATAATTTCCGACCAGCGCCGAGACGCTTGGCCCGATAATGTCGAGGACCAGCGCCGGGTAGACACCCAACAGTAGAGTCATCGCCACCAGCGGGGCAAAGATCACCCGTTCCCGCGTCCCCATGTCGGTGATGGATTTCAGGCTCTCCTTGATCAAGTCGCCAAAGACGACCCGGCGATAAAGCCAGAGCGCATAGGCCGCCGACAGGATCACGCCGGATGTGGCAAAGACCGCGATCCAGGTATTCACCTGGAACACACCCATCAGGGTCAGGAATTCCCCCACAAAGCCAGATGTGCCCGGCAGGCCCACATTCGCCATCGTGAAGAACATGAAGATCAGCGCATGGGCCGGCATCCGATTCACGAGGCCACCATAGGCATCAATCTCGCGCGTGTGCATCCGGTCGTAGATCACCCCGACGCAAAGGAACAGCGCGCCAGAGATGAATCCATGGCTGATCATCTGGAAGATCGCGCCGTCGATCCCCTGCTGGTTCACCGCGAAGATACCCATCGTCACGTACCCCATGTGGGCGACGGAGGAATAAGCGATCAGCTTTTTCATGTCTTCCTGCACCAGTGCGACCAGTGATGTGTAGACAATGGCGATGGCCGAAAGCGTCAACACGAGCGGCCCCATCACCTCGGATCCCACGGGGAACATCGGCAGGCTGAACCGCAGGAAGCCATAGCCGCCCATCTTCAACAGGATCGCGGCCAGCACCACCGACCCGGCGGTCGGCGCCTGCACGTGCGCATCCGGTAGCCACGTGTGCACTGGCCACATCGGCATTTTCACCGCGAAGCTGGCAAAAAAGGCGAGCCATAGAAGCGTCTGCATCCCACCCACGATGTGGATGCCCAGCACACTGAAATCCTCGGTCCCGAAGCTGTGCGTCATCAGCGTCGGGATATCGGTCGTGCCCGCATCCGCGAACATCGCAACCATCGCAACCAGCATCAGGACAGACCCGAGGAAAGTGTAGAGGAAGAACTTGAAGCTCGCGTAGATCCGGTTTTTCCCGCCCCAGATACCGATGATCAGGAACATCGGGATCAGGCCCGCCTCGAAGAACAGGTAGAAAAGCACCAGATCAAGCGCCAGGAACACGCCCAGCATCAGCGTTTCCAGCACCAGAAACGCGATCATGTATTCCTTCACCCGGTCGGTCACATCCCAGCAGGCCGCAATCACCAAGGGCATCAGGAAGGTGGTCAGCATCACGAAAAGGATGCTGATACCGTCCACACCCATCTTGTACTGCAAGCCCAACAGCCACTCCCGCTCTTCCACCAGTTGAAAGCCGGTGTCGGCGGGGTTGAAGTTGGTCAGGATGAAAAGCGAACAGATAAATGTCACAATGGTCGTGACCAGCGCCACCCATTTCGCGTTGCGTTGTGCCGCCGCATCATCGCCGCGCAAGAGAAGCGCAAGAATGGCGGCACCGAGCAGCGGCAGGAACGTCGTGAGGGAAAGGATGTTGCCCATCAGTTCGCCCCCCCGAACAGCGTGACCCATGTCAGCAGGATCGTGATCCCCAGCACCATCGCGAAGGCATAGCTGAAGATGTAGCCGGACTGTGCACGCCCTGCGAGACGGGTCAGGAACGGCACGATCCCCATCGCAACCCCGTTGATCCCGCCATCAATGGTGCCGGTATCACCCCGCTTCCACAGGAAGCGCCCCAGCCAGATCGCGGGCCGCACGAAGATGAAGTTAAAGATCTCGTCAAAGTACCACTTGTTCAGCAGGAACTGGTATAGCGGCGCCTGTTGCTTGGCGAGTTTCGCAGGCCAATCCGGATGCCGGATGTACATCATGTAAGCCAGCCCAAGGCCGCCCAGCATTGCGAAGAACGGTGCGAGCTTCACCCAGGTCGCGACCTCATGCGCCTCGTTCAGAACGTGGTTGTCGGGTGCGTTGTGGATCGCGCCTTCACCCGGTGCGCCGACAAGGTCATAGTGCTTCTTGCCGTGGCCTTCCTCGGCGTGGTCGTCACCATGATCCTCAGCATGGGCTGCCTCGTCATGCGCGGCCTCTGCATAAGGCACGCCAAAGAACTTGCCGACCTTATCATTGGACCCAAAGAAGGACCCGTACCAGACCATACCGGCAACAACGGAACCGACCGCGAGCACGTAAAGCGGGACCAGCATCGTCGCCGGGCTTTCATGCGCATGCTCATGGGTATGCGCATCGCCACGCGGCGTGCCATAGAAGGTCAGGAACATCAGGCGCCAGCTGTAAAAGCTCGTCATCGCCGCCGCCGCAACCAGCATCCAGAAGGCATAGCCGCCATCGGTCGCCGCATAGGCGCTTTCGATCACGGCATCCTTGGACACAAAGCCCGCAAAGCCAATCGGGAAGCCCACGTAGAGCAGCGGAATACCAACGCCCGTAATCGCCAGTGTGCCGATCATCATCATCCAGAACGTCTTGGGGATCTTGTGGCGCAACCCACCATAGTTCCGCATGTCCTGCTCATGGTGCATCGCGTGGATCACGGACCCTGCCCCAAGGAACAGCATCGCCTTGAAGAACGCATGCGTCAGCAGATGGAACATGGCGACCGAATAGGCGCCGATGCCAGCGGCGACGAACATGTAGCCGAGCTGCGAACAGGTGGAGTATGCGATCACCCGCTTGATGTCGTTCTGTACGAGACCGACGGTCGCGGCAAAGAATGCCGTCGTGGCCCCCAGGAACACGACAAAGGCGGTGGCAGACGGCGCGTACTCCATCAGCGGCGACATACGGCAGACAAGGAACACACCCGCCGTCACCATGGTCGCCGCGTGGATCAGGGCGGACACCGGGGTCGGGCCTTCCATCGCGTCAGGCAACCAAGTGTGCAGGAACAACTGCGCCGATTTCCCCATCGCGCCGATGAACAACAGGAAGGCAATCAAGTTGACCGTGTTCCACTCGCGCCAGAGGAAGGTCAGCGTGTGATCCTGCAAATCGGGTATCGCTGCAAAGATATCGTCAAACTTCACACTGTCGGTTACGAGGTACAGGGCAAAAATCCCCAACGCAAAACCAAAATCTCCCACCCGGTTGACCACAAACGCCTTGATCGCGGCGGCCCCAGCGGATGGCTTTCGATAGTAAAAGCCGATCAGCAGGTAGGATGCGACGCCAACCCCTTCCCAGCCAAAGAACATCTGGATCAGGTTATCGGCCGTCACCAGCATCAGCATCGCGAAGGTAAAGAACGACAGATAGGCAAAGAAGCGCGGGCGATAGCTTTCGCCTTCCTTGAAGTTCTCGTCATGCGCCATGTAGCCAAAGGAATAAAGGTGGACGAGGGCCGAAACCGTTGTGATTACGATCAGCATGATCGCGGTCAACCGGTCCATCTTGATCGCCCAGTCTGTGGACAGCGTGCCGCTTTCGATCCAGCGCAGGATCGTGACCGTGTAGCTGCCGTTTGGATGTGCGGACGGATCAAACGTCAGGAAGACGACCCATGACAGAGCGGCGGAAAGAAACAGGAATGTCGTCGCGGTCCATTGTGCGGCGGTTTCCCCGATCAGCTTCCATCCGAAACCGCAGAGTATCGCGCCAACCAGCGGGGCAAAAAGGATGATGGTTTCCATATCAGGCACTACGCTCCTTCGCGGGTATTTGGTCGCCTAACAATTCAGGATAAAGCGCGGCGCACCCGCAATACTCAGCGCCCTCACTTTCGGCACGCACACTGAAACCTAAGTCTTCGGCCTGAGACAAAAGTCCGGACATCGTCGTTTCCGGTCTACTTTCGACAAGCTGTCTGAAAGCATCAAATGACGCCCGGGTTTGCAACTCAGCTTCCGATGGCGGACTATCTGTCGTTAAATCGTAATTGAAGACATCAGCCGAAACAGTCACACGGTCTCGCGATCGACAGTCGACAAGTTCAATGCGGTAAGAACTCGATTCCCAAGAGTCATGAATGAGGTTGGCGGATACATCGCGCGCCACAACACCGTTGCCAACATCAACTGGAGGTTGTCCCCAAAATTCGTGTGGCAAGTTCGTTTGCATACACTGTCCCGGCTCCACCCCTGAGCAAGCCGCCAAAGCTACTATCGGCAGAATAGCCTTAGCCGAACCGATTTGACTGAAAGCTAGCTCCACTAAACTAACCCTTCATCACGTTGACGTCTTCAACGTCGATGGTCCCGCGGTTGCGGAAGAAACACACAAGGATCGCCAGTCCAATCGCGGCCTCTGCGGCGGCGACGGTCAGTACAAACAGGGTAAACACCTGCCCCACCAGATCGCCCAGATAGCTGGAGAACGCGACAAGGTTGATGTTCACCGCCAGCAGCATCAGCTCGATGCTCATCAGCAGGATGATCACGTTCTTGCGGTTCAGGAAAAGGCCAAAGATGCCAATGACAAAGAGGGCCGCCGCTACCGTCAGATAATGCTCAAGTCCGATCATTGGGACACTCCTTGTGGCAATGTGGGGGCGGCAACATCTGTGGGTGTCGGTGCGCCCAGCCCGTGACCATGCACCGCAGACACCGCATCACGCCCCGTCAGATGCCCGACGGCGAGCGCTGCCACCACTGTCCCGAAAACGGCTATCCGCATGTGACCCCCTGGCCTTTCTGCCCCAGCCGACGCTGGGTCTTTTCGTATCTGCCCCGGCTGGCAACCGGTGCTTTTGGTCTCGTTCCATCCCGGATCTGATCCGGGACCTCTATTGGCGGCTGGCGGCCTCGGGTCAAGCCCGGGGCGGGTCGGTTACCCGGTCTCCAGCACAAATTCCGTCTTCGCGCCGCGCAAGGCGGGATAGGCCGCAGCGCAAGCGCATGTTTCCTCTGACACCGTCTCGATCACGATGTCACGGGCGATGAACTCCAGATCCGCCGCGATACGCTCAAACGTGGCGAAGACACGGTCACCTGACTGGTGACGGTCCAGAACCTCGCGCGCATCGTCCGTGCGGTCAAAGGCCGATCTGCGGCCCATGTTTTCCTCTGCCGTCCGGAACCGCAGCGTTTCACCCGTCCCGCATTCGACCATGGTAAAGCCCTTGGCAGTGCCTTCCTGGCTCCACCAATCGAGCCAGATCACACGGCCCTCACCCAGATCCTGATGAAATATCTCGCCGCCGTGGCTGGGGTGCGTGACGCGCTTGCACTCGGCCAGGGTCAGGGCACTTGCCTGACCGGCGACCAGCAGCGCGGATATGATGGCAAACACGCGCATCCGCGACTACAGCCCCTGCCCCGGTTTGACGTCCTTCAGCTCCATCGCTTTGGCCGGGTCACGGTACATCTGCGCCAGTACGTTCTGGCGCTTGATGTCCACGCGGTGGCGCAGTGTCAGGACAATGGCCCCGATCATCGCCACAAGCAGGATCAGCCCAGACAGTTGGAACAGCAGGATATACTTGTCGTAGATCAGCAGCCCCAGCGCGCGGGTATTGTCGAGATCACCAACAGGGGCCGCGATCCGGCTTTCCGCCGCCTCATCAAAGCCCCAGACACCGAAGGCCAGCGCCAGCTGCATCAGGATCACGACCCCGATCAACAGGGCGAGCGGCAGGTATTTCGTCATCTCTGCCTTCAGCTCGGCGAAGTCCACGTCGAGCATCATGACAACGAAGAGGAACAGCACGGCGACCGCGCCGACGTAGACGATGATCAGCAGCATCGCGACGAATTCAGCCCCCAGCGTCACGAAAAGCCCGGCAGAGGACAAAAACGCGAGGATCAGCCAGAGGACGGAATGCACCGGGTTCCGGCTGACCACGGTCATCAAACCGCCGGTCACCGTGGTCACGGCAAACAGATAGAAGGTGAATGCAAAGACTGTCATTCTGCGTCGTCCTTATCGAGAACTTCCGTCGCCAGCTCCATTGCCTTGGTCATGGCGGGCACACCGGCGAACATGCCCATCTGGGCCATTGTTTCGGCAATTTCCTGTTTCGTCGCCCCGGCCTCCACCAGATGGCGGACCGTGATCCTGATCTGCGCCTCGGCCTGCGCACCGAGGATCGTGAGGGCTGCGAGGGTCAGAAGCAGGCGGGTTTTCGCATCCAGCCCTTCCGGATTGATCCCCTTGCCCATGAACATCTCCATGACGTCCTTGGGCATGGTCGGAAAGAGCGACTCAAACCCCTTCGGGGTGAAGGATTCAAGCGCCGGGTTCATCGCCTTGGCCCAATCCTGGCCCATCTTCATCATGGTGTTGAAGGGGTTCTGGTCAGTCATCGATAGGGCGCGTCCAGCTCAAGGTTGCGCGCGATCTCGGCTTCCCAGCGGTCGCCATTCTCCAAGAGCTTTTCCTTGTCGTAGTACAGCTCTTCCCGCGTCTCGGTGCTGAACTCGAAATTCGGGCCTTCGACGATCGCATCGACCGGACAGGCCTCCTGGCAGAAGCCGCAATAGATACATTTCGTCATGTCGATGTCATAGCGGGTGGTGCGGCGGGACCCGTCATCACGCGGTTCGGCGTCGATGGTGATGGCCTGCGCGGGGCAGACAGCCTCACAGAGTTTGCAGGCGATGCAGCGTTCTTCGCCATTCGGGTAACGGCGCAGGGCATGTTCACCCCGGAAACGGGGGCTGAGCGGCCCCTTTTCATGCGGGTAGTTCAGGGTGGCCTTGGGGGCAAAGAAGTACTTCATCCCCAGCCTGAACCCCTGCCAGACGTCCTGCAGCAGGAAGTATTTCGCCGCGCGGTTATAGTCGATTTGGGTCATGGATTAACCTCCGACAGCCCAGCGCGCCCAGAAGCCGCCGAGTACTTCGTATTTCGCAAGAAACGACACGATCACCACCCAGGCCAGTGACATGGGCAAGAACACTTTCCAGCCGATCCGCATCAACTGGTCATAGCGGTAACGCGGGGTGATCGCCTTCACCATCGAGAACAGGAAGAAGACAAAGCCCATCTTCAGGATCATCCAGAACACGCCATCAGGCAGCCCCGGGATCGGCGACAGCCAGCCGCCGAAGAACAGCAGCGAGACCAGCGCGCACATCAGCACAACGGCCATCAACTCGCCAATCATGAACAAGAGGAACGGGGTAGAGGAATATTCCACCTGATAGCCCGCGACGAGTTCCGATTCCGCCTCTGGCAGGTCAAAGGGCGGCCGGTTCGTTTCCGCCAAGGCGCTGATGAAGAAGAGGAACAACATCGGGAAATGCGCGACCCAGAACCAGTTGAAGAGGCCCGCGTTGCCGTCTTGTGCGGCCACAATGGCCGACAGGTTCATGGACCCGGCAGAGATGATCACACCGATGATGATCAACCCGATGGACACCTCGTAAGAAATCATCTGCGCCGCTGATCGCAATGATCCGAGGAAAGGGTATTTGGAGTTCGACGCCCAGCCGCCCATGATCACGCCGTAAACCTCAAGGCTGCCGATTGCGAAGATATAGAGGATCGCGACGTTGATATCGGCCAGCACCCAGCCTTCGTTGAAGGGGATCACCGACCAGGAAATCACTGCCAGGACAAAGGCGATCATCGGCGCGAGGAAGAAAACAAATTTGTCCGCCCCCGCCGGCACCACGATTTCCTTGACGATGTATTTCAGGAAGTCCGCGAAGCTCTGCAGCAGCCCGAATGCACCCACCACGTTTGGCCCCTTGCGCATCTGAACGGCGGCCCAAACCTTGCGGTCGGCGTACATCAGGAAGGCAAGCGCGACCAGCAGAGGGATCAGCACCAGCAGGCACTGAAACAAGATCACCAGGACGATGCCGAGGTTGGTGTTGGTAAAGAAATCAACCATGGAAAATCGTCCTTATTCCGCCGCCATCGGCGCGGATTGCCGTGCCTTCGCATTCGCGCTGAGTTCGGCCATGAGGGTCGATGCGCGGGCGATCGGGTTCGTCAGATAGAAGTCACTGATGGCGTTGCGGAAGTCCGCGTTGCCGGGCTTCTTCACCGAGATTGGCTGCCAGTCATTTTCCGGCACATCGTCAATGTCACCCAGATGCGGGTGCGCCTTGACCAGCGCCTGGCGCAGCTGCGCCATGCTGTCGAATGGCAGCGTCGCACCCAGTTCCGCTGACAGCGCCCGCAGGATCGCCCAGTTTTCCTTGGCTTCACCGGGTGGGAAGCTCGCGCGCAGGGCCAGTTGCGGGCGGCCTTCGGTGTTCACGAAGAGCCCGTTTTCCTCGGTATAGGCCGCGCTCGGCAGGATGATATCCGCCCGATGCGCGCCACGGTCCCCATGGCTGCCCTGATAGATCACGAATGCACCGGGGGCGATATCCACCTCATCTGCGCCAAGGTTATAAATCACCTCCGCCCCGTCGAGTGCTGCTTCCATACCACCTTCGGTGACTGCACCCACGTCCATTGCACCAACACGAGACGCGGCAGTGTGCAGGACAAGGAACTTGGAATTCGCGGCATCAGCGGCTTTCATCGCCTGCGAAAGCACAGCCTCGCCATCCGCCTCATTCAGCGCGCCCTGACCGACAATCATCACGCCCGGGATGTCTTGCTTGTCGGAATGATCCATATCGGCCAGTTTCACCAAGTCATCCCGGCCTGTCCCGACCGAAATCACATCAAAGGTGAGGTCGTCATTGGCCCCAATCCGGGCGACCTTAGCGCCTTTCGTCCACGCCTTGCGAATGCGCGCGTTCAGCACGGGCGCTTCGTTCCGCGGATTTGACCCGATCATGACGATCATCTGTGCGTCGTCGATATCATCAACCGTGGCGGTGCCGACATAGGCCGAGCGGTTGCCAATCGGCAGCTTCGCCCCATCCGTGCGGCATTCGACATTGCCACCCTGCCCTTCGATGAGTTGCTTGAGCGCAAATGCGGCCTCCACCGGCGCCAGATCACCGACCAGACCGGCAACTTTCTTGCCCTTCATCGCAGCGGCGGCGGCGGAGAGCGCCTCACCCCAGCTGGCGGGGCGCAATTTGCCGTTTTCGCGGATGTAAGGCTTGTCCAACCGCTGACGGCGCAGCCCGTCCCAGACAAAGCGTGTCTTGTCGGAAATCCACTCCTCGTTCACGCCGTCATGGTTGCGCGGCAGAAAGCGCATGACCTCGCGGCCCTTTGTATCCACGCGGATGTTCGAGCCCAGCGCATCCATCACGTCGATGCTTTCGGTCTTCGTCAACTCCCACGGGCGGGCGGTGAAGGCATAGGGTTTCGATACCAGCGCACCGACGGGGCACAGGTCGATGATGTTGCCTTGCATGTTGCTATCCAGCGTCTCACCCAGATAGCTCGTAATCTCTGCATCCTCACCCCGGCCCGTCTGGCCCATTTGGTGGATGCCAGCGACCTCGGTCGTGAAACGCACGCAGCGGGTGCAGGAAATGCAGCGGGTCATGTGGGTTTCGACCAATGGACCAAGGTCCAGATCCTCCACCGCGCGTTTGGGCTCGCGGAAGCGGCTGAAATCAACGCCGTACGCCATCGCCTGATCCTGCAGGTCACACTCACCACCCTGATCACAGATCGGGCAATCAAGCGGGTGGTTGATCAGCAGAAACTCCATCACCCCTTCGCGGGCCTTCTTGACCATGGGTGAGTTGGTTTTCACAACCGGCGGCTGGCCTTCCGGCCCCGGGCGCAGGTCTTTGACCTGCATCGCGCAAGAGGCAGCAGGTTTCGGTGGGCCGCCCACCACCTCAACGAGGCACATCCGGCAGTTACCCGCGATGGAAAGCCGTTCGTGATAGCAGAAACGTGGGATCTCGATCCCCGCCTCTTCGCAGGCCTGGATCAGGGTCATGGCCCCGTCAACTTCGACCTCATTCCCATCAATGACGACTTTACGCAGATCAGACATGGCGTGCCTTATGTGTTCCCTAGCAGCGCCTATTGCCCGAAGGGTCAGGCGCGTCGCAACGGGTTTAGCGTGCCACGCGGTGCGACGCCAGCCGGATCGACAAAAAAATGCCCAAAAATGGGCGGCTTATCGTAGCAGCCAGCCGACGCGGGTATTAGCGGCCATCTGCGCCTCACCCACAGCGCAATAGGTCGCCTCTTCGCCATCGATGACACCCAAAAGGCGCAGTTGCTCACGCGCAATGGCCTCTAACCGGTCTTTCTCGGTGTCATCGTTGATGTAGGCGTCAATCTCAGCCTCTGAATATCCCAGCTCGCGCGCATGATTTCTGAGCGATTGCAAGTAGTTGATACCGCGAAAAAGGCGGGCACTGATGGCGCCGCAGCGCTCGGATATCTCATAGGCCATGCCGGTGAAGACAATCCCGTTGCTGATCCTTTCCACGTCCTTGAGCGGTGTCTGGGCGCTGGACGCACCTGCACCCAAGGTCAGCAACACGGCTGTGATCACAGTTGCAACATGATACTTCATCTGATGTCTCCGGCACTCCAGAACTGGTGATGATGTTCGCAAAGTCGTCATTTGGCCTGCGTTATTCAATAGCAGGCCGAACGTTCGGCAGTGTTATGCCGCAGCACCCAACGCAAGCGCCTTCAGCCGGGGTGCGCCAAAGACATCCGGCGTTTCGCCCCGCGCCTGCAGGTCCCGCCACCTTGCCATGCCTTCCGCGACCGTCGGGCGCGCGCCTTCGGCCACCCACCAGCAAACGAGGAACCCGCTGTCGCCCGGCACGAACCAGTCTGGCGCCCCCTTCATGATGCGGGCATGCAAAGTCCGGGTCACGAAATGATAAAGCGCCGGCGCATCGACCCAGATCGACAAGGTAGAGGCAGTGTTTGGCCTGTCGGCAAGTGGGCCGTTCGGGTCTTCCTGCTCTGTCTCCATCGCCTCATCACTCAGCCGCCAGACAAATCCGGGGCTGCGCTCGGCGATGGCGTTGACCTGACTGATAGCATTCTCAAAACCAGCAATGCGCGGATCACCCCATGGATGCGCCAGCGTGCCAAAGTTGAATTCAGCCAGATGCATCAGGCAGGCTCCGGGTGGGCGCGCAGATAGTCCCAGCCAAACGCCTCAGCACTGTCGCCATGCGCCTCGCGGTGGGCCAGTTTCTCCAGCGCCTCATCCAGTGTGGGCTGCGTGCCGTCCGGCACCCACCACATCACGAAATGCATCTTGTCCAAGACCTCGAACCACTCTGTCCGTCGGGCCATGAACCGCACGTGCAAGGTTTCAAAGACAAAGGTTTCGAGTTGGGCGGCAGTCTCCCAAACCGAGAGGTTCGCGACGAATTGCGGGTCGCCGCCAATGCAGGCCTCGGTATTTCCGCGCCCAGGCTCGCCCGACCCTTCCATCATCCAGACAAAGCCCGGCATCCGCTTGCCAACGCCGTTGATGCGGTCGAGGTTGTCCATGAACTCAGCAACTTCCGGGGAATCTGTCGGCGCCAGCAGGCGCCCGATATTCAGTTCAGCAAGCTGCAACTCTGCCCCCCCGGAACAAAAAAGGGCCGCAGCGATGCTGACGGCCCTTTTGTTCTTCAACCATGCATGGCCCTTTAGACCGGGATCAACAGCGCGCTCAGCGCAGACCCTTCCAAGACTTCCGCATCGCCAGCGGCGCACAGATCATCCGTTTCAAGGTTGACGTCATGTTTGGCCTGAAAGCTGCGCTCGCTGACATCGGTTTCAAGGTCGATGGCATTGCGCTGACTTGCCGCGCCAAGAGAACCGCGGCCAACCTCGTTGCGCGCTTCGTTCAGCTGCGCATCAAGGCCTGTGTCATAGCTGTAGCGTGCACAGTTTTGCGCAACCCTGTTCGCAAGGCTTTGGTTGGCGTAGTACTGCGGCGTGGACATGGTAAACAGCCGCTCAACAGCTGGATCGTCAAAGTTCAGCCCGCCTTCGGCACATGCGGCCAGACCAAGCGCCGCGCCAAGCATCAATCCACGTGTCATCATCATTCTGCTGCCACTCCTGCAAAGCGTTTTTCCTTGATCCGGTCCTCAATCTCGTCCCGGAAGTTCTTGATCAGGCCCTGGATCGGCCATGCCGCAGCGTCGCCAAGCGCACAGATCGTGTGCCCCTCGACCTGTTTGGTCACATCAAGCAACATGTCAATCTCCTCAACCGACGCGTTGCCTTTTACAAGGCGGTCCATGACACGCATCATCCAGCCGGTGCCTTCGCGGCACGGCGTGCACTGGCCGCAGCTTTCATGCTTGTAGAACTTGGACAGGCGCCAGATCGCTTTGATCATATCCGTCGACTGGTCCATCACGATGACGGCGGCAGTCCCAAGGGATGAGCCCTTTTCCTTCAGCGCATCGAAATCCATGATCGCGTCGCGCATGTTCTCACCACGCACACATGGCACGGAAGAGCCACCGGGGATCACTGCCTTCAGGTTATCCCAGCCGCCGCGAATGCCGCCGCAATGCTTTTCGATCAGATCTTCAAACGGGATCGACATCTCTTCTTCGACAACGCACGGGTTGTTCACATGGCCCGAAATCGCAAAGAGCTTCGTGCCCGCGTTATTCGGGCGGCCCATGCTGGCGAACCAGTCACCGCCACGACGCAGGATCGTCGGGACAACGGCAATGGATTCGACGTTGTTCACTGTCGTCGGGCAACCATAAAGGCCCGCACCAGCCGGGAATGGCGGCTTCATGCGCGGCATCCCCTTCTTGCCTTCCAGGCTTTCGATCAGGGCGGTTTCTTCGCCGCAGATGTAGGCGCCTGCCCCGTGGGTCAGGTAGATATCAAAATCCCAGCCGGATTTGGCAGCGTTCGGGCCGACCAGACCGGCCTCATACGCTTCATCAATCGCCGCCTGCAGCGCCTCTTTCTCGCGGATGTATTCGCCACGAATGTAGATGTAGCAGGCATGCGCATTCATCGCGAAGCTGGCGATCAGGCAGCCCTCGACCAGCGTATGCGGGTCATGGCGCATGATCTCGCGGTCTTTGCATGTACCGGGTTCGGATTCGTCGGCATTCACCACCAGATACGCAGGCCGCCCATCGCTTTCCTTGGGCATGAACGACCACTTGAGGCCTGTGGGAAAGCCTGCCCCGCCGCGGCCACGCAGGCCGGATGCTTTCATCTCATTGATGATCCAGTCACGGCCCTTCTTGATGATTGCCGCCGTGCCATCCCAATGGCCCCGGGCCTGCGCGCCTTTCAGCGTGCGGTCATGCATCCCGTAGAGGTTCGTGAAAATCCGGTTCTCATCTTTGAGCATCAGTCGTCGCCCTTGTCGTGCGCGCTTGCGCGCAGTTAATCATCGTCGTTCTGGCGCGCGCGCCAAAGTCGATATGTCTGCCACAGGGCAAACCCGAAACCGGCGAGCGCTGCAAGATCAAAAAGGACGCGCGTGCGGTTGCTCCAACCATATTCGTCGCCAAGCAGGAACGCCAAGACCCAAAAAACACCTGTGCCGGCAACAATCAACGCGACGCGTTGTCCGGCGCGGGCGTCCGGCGTTTTTCCGTGATGTGCCATGCCCGCGCCTGATGCTTAGTAGACGTCGCCGTCTTCAACCTTTTTGGAGAAGGCGGTCTCACCGCCAGCGGCAAGCGTTTTCGCCTGACCGACCCAGTCATCGCGGGTCGCGCGGCCTTTGAATCCTTCCAGGTTGTCATCCATCCAGGCCTGCTCAGCCGGGCCCCAGGTTGAGATTTGGTCAAAGTGGAAAATGCCCATCCCATGCAGGGTCTTTTCCAGCTTGGGCCCAACACCCTTGATCTGCTTGAGGTCGTCTGGCCCGCCTTCGCGCGCTGCGTCAAGGAATGTGGGCTTTGCGGCCTCTGCTGGTTCGGCAGGCGAAGCGGGGGCTGCAACAGGTTCCGGTGCGGCCACGGGCGCAGGCTCTGCCACGGGTTCAGGTGCCGGGGCGACTGGCGCAGGTGCGGGGGCAGTTGGCGCAGGTGCTGCTTCGATCTTAGCGCTACCAGGCTTTTCCGCAGGGGCGCGCCAGCCAAGCGCCAGCACGATTGCAGCGACCAGTGCAACGCCACCGCCGATGAAAACCGAACCAGCCAGTCCGAATTCGTAAAGGACATACGCGACGCCAGCGGCGATGATCCCGAACAGTGCCGAGACGGCGATAATGCCTTCGCTGATTGGTGCAGTATCTTTCATCTT
>JBCBOD010000031.1:0-31844 GCA_039821425.1 Pseudomonadota bacterium | reverse complement strand
ATATCAATGTTAAGCCTTTATACATAAGGAGGGCAAGAACAGTGAGTAACTACAAGAATCTACCAGCCCCTTCACCGGAAGGTGGTCTGAACCGCTACATGCAGGAAATCCGGAAATTCCCCATGCTGGAACCGGAACAGGAATACATGCTGGCCAAACGCTGGGTGGACCACGAGGACACCGAGGCGGCACACAAGATGGTCACATCGCACCTGCGCCTCGCTGCCAAGATCGCCATGGGCTATCGCGGCTATGGCCTGCCACAGGCCGAAGTGATCTCCGAAGCGAACGTCGGCCTGATGCAGGCGGTGAAGCGGTTCGACCCTGAAAAGGGTTTCCGTCTTGCCACCTATGCGATGTGGTGGATCCGCGCCTCGATCCAGGAATACATCCTGCGGTCCTGGTCGCTGGTAAAGCTGGGGACGACCTCGGCCCAGAAGAAACTGTTCTTCAACCTGCGCAAAGCCAAGAACCGGATCGGCGCGCTGGAGGACGGGGATTTGCGTCCGGAAAACGTGCAGCGGATCGCGAATGACCTTGGCGTGACCGAGGATGAAGTGATCTCCATGAACCGCCGCCTGTCGGGTGGTGATGCCTCTCTGAACGCCACTGTCAGCCAGGACGGCGAAGGTGCCGCGCAATGGCAGGACTGGCTCGAAGACGAAAGCGCCAACACAGCCGCCGATTATGAGGCGAGCGACGAGCTGGAAGCCCGCCGTGAATTGCTGGCCGAAGCCATGGAAGTGTTGAATGACCGTGAAAAGGACATTCTGGTACAGCGCCGTCTGGCCGAGGAAACCGTGACGTTGGAAGATCTGAGCGGTCAGTATGACGTCAGCCGCGAACGGATCCGCCAGATCGCGGTCCGCGCCTTTGAAAAGCTGCAGGCCAAAATGCAGGAACTGGCGAAGCAAAAAGGCATGCTCGCCACGGCCTGATCCGATGTGAAACACCAAAGCCCCGCCCTGATCCGGCGGGGCTTTGCTTTTCTAGAGGCGCAGTGCAGTCTGGCCAAAATGGGAGGCACGACATGGCGTTGAGATGGGGGATCCTCGGGGCATCCGGTTTCGCGCGCGACCAGATGGGCCCGGCCATTCATGCGGCTCGGGGCGCTGAGTTCGCGGCACTCGCGACATCATCGCCGGACAAGGCCGCGCCGTTTCAGGCCTTTGCGCCCGGATTGCAGATCCACGATAGCTACGATGCGCTTCTCTCTGCCCCCGATATTGATGCGGTCTACATCCCGTTGCCCAATCACCTGCATTTAGAGTGGACTCTGAACGCGCTGAGCACGGGCAAGCATGTCCTTTGTGAAAAGCCGATTGCCTTACAGGCGTCGGATTTCGACGCACTGATTGCTGCGCGTGATCAGTCAGGCCTGCTTGCGGCAGAGGCCTATATGATCGTCCACCATCCACAGTTCATCCGCGCCCGTGCTTTGCTGGCCGAAGGCGCGATAGGCAAGCTGGTGCATGTGGACAGCGCCTTTAGCTTCTACAACACCGATCAAGAGAACATCCGCAATCGAGCTGATGCCGCTGGCGGTGCTTTGCGCGATATCGGGGTCTATGTGATTGGCGCGGCGCGTTTTGTGACGGGGGCAGAGCCCGTCGCGGTGACGCATGCCAACCTGCGGTTCGAAAACGGTGTCGATGTTTTTGCCCAGTTTGCTGCGGATTTCCCCGGTTTCAGCTACAACGCCATGGTCACCATGCGCGCCGCACCCCGGCAGGGGATCACTTTTCATGGTGAGACGGGCGTGTTGACCCTGTCCTGCCCTTACAACGCCAATGTCTTTGATCTGGCTGCGCTGACGCTGGAGACCGACAAGGGCGCGCGGATCGTCGAGCGCTGGCCACAGACAAACCACTATGTGCTGCAGGTGGAAAACTTCTGCGCGGCGGTAGCGGGAGAGATCGAATACCCTTGCCCGCTTGAATTCTCCCGTGGCACACAAGAGATGATGGATATGATCTTCGCCAAAGGCGGGGCGTCGACGTAGGAGACAGGGATGGCCACCGAGCACGAAACGCCAGAGATTGATGCCGAGGCAGATTACGAGAGCATCTGGCTGCGTCTGCTGAATATGGTCATTATTGCGGTGCTGATGAGCATGGCGAGCACGCTCTTGGGTTTTCTGACCGTCGCGCAGTTCCTGATCATGGTCTTCAACAAACGCCAGCCGAACCCGCAACTGGCCGAAATTGGCACCACCATGGGTGTCTGGATGGCCAAGGCCGCGCGCTATCAGACAGCGGCCAGCGAAGTGAAGCCCTGGCCCTGGACGGAACTCGACTGAGCGTGAAACGACTGGCAGCGCTCTGTGCTTTCGCCCTAATCGGCTGTACGCCGCCGCCTGATACTGCGGCATTGGCGCCACCTGATCCAGCGGCGACCCCGGAAGAGCTATTTGTCGTTACCCAACAGCGGATTCCGATCTTTGAGATGTCGTTTGAAGAGGACAGGCGTGTCGCGCCCCGCCATGCGCGATTGACGGTTTCAATCCCGCCCACGCATACGCTGGGCAGTATCGAATGGCACGATAGCCCTGTGCCGGATACTGCAAGGCATTTTGCGGTGACCGACATCGAACGTTTCCCCGACGCGGATGAGATGACGCAAGCCATTGCTGCACAAGACGGTGACACGATCTTTCTGTTTGTGCACGGCTACAACATGACCACGTCAGAGGCGGTCTACCGCTTTGCCCAGACGGCACATGATTTTGAGCTGCCGCAGGCGCGTGTTGCATTTTCTTGGGCGTCGGCCGGATTGCCACCTGCCTATATCTATGATCGTGACAGTGTCCTTTTCGCACGCGACGCATTTGTGTCTTTGCTGATCGATCTGGCCGAAGATACCGGTCGAGACATCAATTTGATGGCTCATTCGATGGGGTCGGTTCTGGTGATGGAAAGTCTGCGCCAGTTGCGGCTGATGGGCCGTGACGACGTGATTGACCGGATCGACATCGTGACGCTGATGTCGCCTGACATCGACCCGGACGTCTTTCGCGCACAGGCCCGCGTTATCGGTGAATTGCCGCAGCCCTTTGTCATCCTGTCGAGCCAGACAGATCGGGCCCTGCGGCTGTCATCCGTGCTTGCGGGCGGGCGCGAACGTGTCGGGGCGATCAGCAGTGCAGAAGATGTGGCTGGGCTCGGGATTATTTACATCGATTTCACCAGTCTCGCTGATGGGCGCAACATGGATCACATGGTGCCAGTCACCTCGCCAGATGCGATCCGGTTGCTGCGGCAAATGGCAAACCCCGAAACCGTCAATCAGACGGATTTCGGGGCGTTTCTTGTCGCGGATGCGGATGGGATCAGTTTCGCGCGCTAGCCTTCCATCGCTTCCAGTTCATCAATGAAGCCTTCGATCATCGAAAGCCCCTTGTCCCAGAATTTCGGGTCAGAGGCATCAAGGCCGAACGGGGCGAGCAGCTCTTTATGGTGCTTGGACCCGCCAGCGCGCAGCATGTCGAAATACTTGGAGCGGAAATCCGGATCGCCTTCCTCGTAAACCGCGTAAAGCGCGTTCACGAGCCCGTCGCCGAACGCGTAGGCGTAGACGTAGAAGGGTGAGTGCACGAAATGCGGGATGTAGGACCAGAAGGTTTCATACCCTTCCACGAACTCGAACACCGGCCCGAGGCTTTCGGCCTGTACGGACATCCAGAGCGCGTTGATGTCGTTTGGTGTCAGTTCCCCTTCTGCGCGGGCCGCGTGCAGCTTGCATTCGAAGTCGTAGAACGCGATCTGGCGCACGACCGTGTTGATCATGTCCTCAACCTTGTTGGCGAGCAGGACCTTGCGTTCCTCCTGCGTTTCCGCACCGTCCAGCATTTTGCGGAAGGTCAGCATCTCACCAAAGACAGAGGCTGTCTCGGCCAGTGTCAGCGGGGTGGATGACAAAAGCTCCCCTTGTTCCGCCGCCAGCACCTGATGCACGCCGTGCCCCAGCTCGTGCGCCAGCGTCATCACATCGCGTGGTTTGCCAAGGTAGTTGAGCATCACGTAGGGGTGCACTGGCGTGACCGTTGGGTGGGCGAAGGCGCCGGGGGCCTTGCCGGGTTTCACGGCGGCATCAATCCAGCCATCCGTGAAGAACGGCTTCGCAATTTCCGCCATTTTCGGGTCGAATTCGGCGTAGGCGGTCATCACCGTCTCTTGCGCCTCATCCCAGCCGACGGTCTTGTCGACCTCCATCGGCAGGGGCGCGTTGCGGTCCCAGACCTGCATTTTTTCCAGACCCAGCCATTTGGCTTTCAGCGCGTAGTACCGATGCGACAGGCGCGGGTATGCGGCGACGACGGCGTTGCGCAGCGCCTCGACCACCTCCGCCTCTACGTGGTTGGACAAGTGACGGCCTGTCTGCGGCGTCGGCATTTTGCGCCAGCGATCTTCGATCTCTTTTTCCTTGGCGAGCGTGTTGTGGACGCGAGCGAAGGTCTTGATGTTCTCGCCAAAGACCTTGGCGAGCGCATGGGTCGCGGCCTCGCGCTTGGCGCGGTCCTGTTCTGTCAGCAGGTTCAGCGTCGCTTCCAGCCCGAGCGTTTCGCCGTCCACGTCAAACTCAAGACCCGCCATCGTTTCATCGAAGAGCTTGTTCCAGGCAGAGGCACCGACCGTCGATGTGTCATGCAGGAACTGCTCCAACTCATCCGACAATTGGTGGGGTTTCATCGCGCGCATCCGGTCGAAGACCGGTTTGTAGCGGGCGAGATCCGCGTTCGCGGCGAGCAGCCCTGCGAGGTGGTCATCCTCCAGCCGGTTGAATTCCAACCCGTAGAAGACGAAGGGTGTGGTGAAGGTCGTGATCTTGTCCTGACAGTCGGACATGAACTTTGCCCGCTCGCTGTCGGTCGTTGCCTGATAGTAACGCAGGCCCGCAAAGGACATGATGCGTCCCGCGATGACGTCGATCTGTTCATACCGCTGGACCGCTTTCAGCAGCCCTGCCGCATCCAGATCCGCCAGCTTGCCCTGATAATCCGCCGCGAACGCCGCGCACTCGTTCTCTAACCAGTCCATGTCGCGCGTGATTTCTGGGCTATCCGTGGCCGGGTAGAGGTCCGTCAGGTCCCACTCTGGCAGATCACCGAGGTCTTTGCCGCCAGTGGGATTAGCATCGAATACGGGGCGGGGGAGGTTCATCGTGTCACCTTTCATCTGTTTGGTCTTAGATAGGCGGGGTGGCCGGGGTTAGCCATAGGTGGCCAGCATCTCTTTGAGGTCATCCAGTGTATTCGCCTCATCAACAGGCTTGTCACGTCGCCAGCGCGCCATGCGGGGAAAGCGCAGGGCCACGCCGGATTTGTGGCGGGGGCTTTTCTGTATGCCCTCGAACGCGATTTCGAACACATGGGTCGGCGGCACCTGCCTGACGGGGCCGAAGCGTTGCAGCGTGTTCTTGTGGACCCATGCGGTGATTTCGCGGAATTCGGCGTCCGTCAGGCCGGAATAGGCCTTGGTGAATGGCACGAGTTCATTCCCGTCGCGCACCGCGAATGTGTAGTCGGTAAAGAGGTTCGCGCGCCGCCCGTGCCCGGCTTGCGCATAGATCATCACCGCGTCGATGGTCAGCGGATCAACCTTCCACTTCCACCAGTCACCGCGTTTGCGCCCGGAAAGGTAGGGGCTGTCGCGCCGTTTGAGCATCAGACCTTCGGCGTTCAAGGTGCGAGACTCTTCTCGCGCGGCTGCAAGCTCTTCCCAGTTGGTGAAAGGGACAGAAGCGGACAGGCGGATCGGGGCTTCTGCAGGCACCGCGTCGATCAGGTTTTCCAACGTGGCACGCCGTTCGGCCAGCGGGGTCGCGCGGATATCCTGCCCGCCATGTTCCAGCAGATCATAGGCCATGATGATCACCGGGGCCTCTGCCAGCAGTTTTTTCGGCACCGTCTTGCGCCCGATCCTTTTTTGCAGGGCGTTGAAGGACAGGGGCGTTTCATCGGCGAACGCCAGCACCTCGCCGTCAATCACGGTCCCATCAGGTAGGTAGTCGCGCAGTTGCGCGAGCTCCGGGAAGCGGTCGGTCATCAGGTCTTCGCCCCGCGACCACAGGTGATGCTCACCACCCCGGATGATCAGCTGCCCCCTAATCCCGTCCCATTTGCGTTCGGCGTTCCAGTCGGTGGGCGGGCCAAGGTCATCCAGATTATCCAATTGATAGGCGAGGTAGAAGGGGTAGGGGCGCGAGAGGTCGGCGGTCGGATCATCCGCCTCGATCAGGCTTTCCCACGTGGCCGTGTCTGGCGTCCAGTTGCCCATCAGTTTGTGGGTCAGCTCCGCCTCAGGCTGGCCCGTGGCCTGCGCCAGCGCGCGGGTGATCAGCTTTGCACTGACCCCGATGCGGAAGCCGCCGGTCAGGAGTTTGGTGAAGAGAAACCGTTCGGTCTGCGGCAGGCTATCCCACGCGGCGAGGATGCCCGCCTTGCGGTCGGGTTCTTCGAGGGTGGAAAGGTGGCGAATGGTGCCGATCCATTCCGACAAGGGTTTGTCGGTCTCTTCGCTCGGGGGTGGGAGGACCAGTGCGATGGTCTCGGCCAAATCGCCAACGATGCTGTAGCTTTCCTCAAACAGCCAATCTGGCAGCCCGGCGACCTCTGCCGCCCATTCGCGCAGGCGGGTGGCGGTGATGGTGCGTTTCGGGCGGCGGCCGGTGAAAAGGGCGATGGTCCAGAGCTTGTCCTCTGGAGTCGCCGTCTGGAAATACTCTGCAAGTGCCGCCGTTTTCACAGTCGTCTTGGTGCTTTCGTCGACGCGGGTGAAGAGGGCGGCGAAATCCTTCATGCCTCTGCGTCCTCGGCGGCATCGAAGCCTTCGCCATGATAGTCCGTGCTGACGATGTGCGCCTCATACCCCTCGGCGGAGAGCCATTTGTGGAAGGCATTGGTGTAGCCGTGCGTGGCGAAGATCTTGGTTGCACCGGTCTCGCGGATCGCAGTATTCAGCCCCTCCCAATCGGCGTGATCGGACACGATGAACCCGCGATCCGCCGCCCTGCGCCGCCGCACCCCGCGCAACGCCATCCAGCCAGAGGCGAAAGCGGTGGAAGACGGCCCGAACTTGCGCGCCCATGACGTGCCAAGCGCGCTGGGTGTGGCGAGGACAAGAGCACCGGGGTGGGTCTTGTAGGTCGTCTCTGGCGTGACGAGGGTGGTGTCGGGCAGGGCAATCCCTTGGCCGCGTAACACCGCATTCGTGTTCTCAATCGCCCCATGGGTCAGGATTGGGCCGATGCTGGTGTCAACGGTGGTCTGCAAGCGTTGCGCCTTGCCGAGGGCATATGCCCCGAGGATGGAAGTGCGCCCCGCCGCCGCATTCGCCGCCCACCAGTCGTTGATTTGCCCGGTCAGCACATCTTGCGGCGTCCATTTGAAGATCGGCAGGCCAAAGGTGCATTCGGTGATGAAGGCATGGCATTTCACGGGCTCAAAGGGTTCTGACAGCCCGTCCGCCACGACCTTGTAGTCACCCGAGACAACCCAGACCTCGCCCGCGACCGCGACCCTGATCTGGGCAGAGCCGGGGACGTGGCCCGCCGGGTGGTAGGACACTGTGGCGTCACCGATCCGGCGTTCCTCGCCATAGCTCACCGTTTCTAGCGTGATCTCACCCAACCTGTGTCGCATCACCGGCGCGGCCGCATAGGTCGCCAGATAGCGTTTCATGCCGGGGCGTGCGTGGTCAGCATGGCCATGGGTAATCAGCGCACGATCTACCGGGCGCCACGGGTCAATGTAGAAATCTCCGGCTGGGCAATAGATCCCGCGGTCGGTGAAGGTAAGCACGTCAGCCATGTTCTTGATCATAGCCCACCCGCCCTTGCCGCCAATGGGCTGGGTTTTGCCTGCGGTTGCCTGTAACAGGGCGTGAAAGTGACCGAAGGCCCCGAGATGACCCTGACACCTGATCTGATCCGCGAAACCTATGCCGCGATCAAACCCGCCACAATGCGCACCCCAACGGTAGAGGCTGCGCGGCTTTCATTGCATCTGGGGATCGACCTCTATTTGAAGCTCGAAAACCTGCAGCACACAAACGCGTTCAAGGCGCGGGGTGCACTGGCGAAGCTACTGACGCTGGGCGACGCGCAGTGCGCCGCCGGTGTCATCGCCTGTAGTGCGGGCAACCACGCGCAGGGGGTGGCCTATCACGCCACCCGCCTCGGCATCCCGGCGACCATCGTCATGCCCGAGGGCACGCCGTTCAACAAAGTGAAACGCACGAAGGATTTCGGGGCAGAGGTCGTACTGCATGGTCAAGGTTTTGATGACAGCGTGCAATTCACCCTCGATCTGGCAACCGAAAAAGGCATGACCTTTATCCATCCATTTGATGATCTGATCGTCGCCGCGGGGCAGGGGACGGTGGCGCTCGAAATGCTGGAACAAGAGCCTGATCTGGATGTGATTGTGGTGCCGATCGGTGGGGGTGGCTTGATCGCGGGGATGGCTGTTGCCGCGAAATCCGTCAAACCTGATGTGCAGATCATCGGAGCGCAGGCAGCCAACTTTGATGCTGTGAAGGCGCAGTTTGATGATCTTGGCACGCATTTCGGTGGGGCCACGCTGGCCGAGGGGATCGCAGTAAAGGAACCATCAGCCGCAAACATGGCTGTAATTTCCGAGATGGTAGACAGAGTAGAGACCGCGACAGAGGCAGAGATTGAGGCGGCGGTCTTTGACCTGCTCTCGCACGAAAAGATCGTGGCGGAAGGTGCTCCGGGTGCTGGCCTTGCCGTGATTGAAAAGCTGGCGGATGAACTGAAAGGCAAGAAGGTCGGTCTGGTCGTTTGTGGTGGCAACATCGACTCGCGGCTTTTGTCCACGCTGATCCTGCGGGGGTTGGTCCGTGATGGTCGCATCACCCGGCTGACGTTTGAGATTGATGACACGCCGGGGCAGTTGTCTGAAATCTCGCGGATCATTGGCGAAGCGGGCGCCAACGTGGTCGAAGTCATCCATCAACGCATGATGCAGAGCGTCTCACTCAAACAGGCGGAACTGGAGATCGTGATCGAGGCGCGCGATCAGCAGCATGTCATCGATACGGTGACTACACTGCGCGATGCGGGTTTTCGCGTCAGAACCGACAGCGGGATCGTCTAGGCCGCCCGCGCCAGTTGCGCATTGAAGAGCGCAACAGTCTCATCATAGACCATGGCGCGCATGTCCGGCACATCCATCATCATCTCATGCTTTCCGCCCTCAATCATGCGAAGCACACCACCGGGCCATTTCTGCATGCGGCTGCGGATGCGGAACGGATCAACAATGGCTTCATCCGTCCCAAGGAAGGTCAGACAAGGCACATTGGGTGAGGGTATGGTGCTCAGCTGATGCATTTCCCGAAGTGCGGTGTTTAGCCAGCGCAAGGAAGGACCACCGAGGCCCAGGTCCGGTTGCAGCTGCAGCTGCCGTTGCAGCTCACCGAAAACCTCTGGGTCATTGGTGAGGGTGTTCTCGTCAAAACCGATGCGCAGCACATAGCTTTCCTCGAATTGGCCTGGCGCAAGCGCGCGGTCAAAGCCAAGTGGCGTGCTCAACGCTGAAAGGCCCCATGCCAGCGGGCGCAGCGGCGGGGCCATTTGTACCCCCCACATGGGGGCCGAAAACATGGCTGCATCAACATCCAAGCCTTCCATCAGCGCGCGCAGGCCAATGCACCCGCCCATGGAGTGGGCAATCAGAAAATAGGGCCGGGGCAATTGCAGCTCTGCCGCGTAGGCCATCACGGCGGCCACATCATGCTGGTAGTCGGAGAATTGGCCAACATGACCGATGGCGCGGTTGTCGGTCATCCGGTCAGCGATACCCTGTCCGCGCCAGTCAATGGCGAGGCTGGCATAGCCGCGGGCCTGCAGCTCTGCCGCGGCTTGCCCATACTTTTCAACAAATTCGGTGCGGCCGGGAAAGATCAGGACCGTTCCCTTGGCCCCATCCATGTTCCAAAGTCCCACACGCATGCGCAGGCCGTCCGCCGTCGTCAGCCAATGGGCGACCCCCCCAGCGGGACCGTTTGCGATTTCCTCGTAAAGGGGGGCCGCCTGCATCTGCTTAGCCCAGGACGCCGGCGAGCTTCATCGCCTGGCCCATGTCGCCATCAACGCTCAGCTTGCCTGTCATGAAGGCTGTTGTCGGGTTCATCTCACCATCGAGGATCGCCTTGAACGTCTCTGTATCCGCCGAGAGCGTGACATCGGCATCGTCGTCACCGGCACGCGCGCCATCGCCGTCGATGATGAGACTACCTTCGCCTGCGATATCGAATTTTGCGGTGCCATCAAAACCGGCCCCACCCATTTTTTCATTCAGGGCGGCCACGGCCTCTGTCACGACATCACTCATAGTTTGATCCTTTATCCGTTTGATGTGACCGTACAGGTCTGGTGTTGCCTGCACAGTGCGCTACATTCGACGTTATGGTTACGCTTGCACATCGCTTCAAATATATCGTTACGGCACTTTTGCTAGCAGTCGGGTTTTCCGGACCTGCCTTTGCGCAAAATGCCGCCTTGGATGATCTTTTTGCCCAACTGGCAGAGGCTGATCCGCAAACCGCCAGCCGGTTGGAGCGTCAGATCATCACCGAATGGGGCAAGAGCGGGTCTGCCGCGATGGACCTTCTGTTGCGCCGGGGCAAGGACGCGCTGGATGACGGGCAACCGGATGCCGCCGTTGATCATTTCTCGGCCCTTGTCGACCATGCGCCAGATTTTGCCGAAGGGTATTATGGCCGCGCGTCCTCTTACTACCTTCTGGGCCTGACCGGCCCGGCGCTCGACGATATCCGTCAGGTGCTCGCGCTGAACCCCCGTCATTTCGAAGCGATGCAAGGTCTTGCCCTGATCATGGAAGAGCTGCAGCGGCCGCAAGATGCGCTGGAGATTTACACCATGGTGCTTGAACTGCACCCGCATGCGGCCCAGGCTGTTTCTGCTGTTGAACGTCTCGAACTGCAGCTGCAGGGTCAGGCGCTCTAACCACCTCTCCACTCGGGGCAAGACATGACGGGTTCCCGGATCACGGCCGTACTCGGCCCCACCAACACCGGTAAGACGCACTACGCGATTGAACGGATGCTGGCCTATCGGACTGGTGTGATCGGTCTGCCTCTGCGGCTGCTCGCGCGCGAAGTTTATGATCGCATTGTCGCGGTGCGCGGGCCTTCGGTTGTGGCCTTGGTCACCGGCGAAGAACGCATCGTGCCGCCTCGCGCCGCCTATTGGGTCTGCACGGTCGAAGCGATGCCCGAAGGGATGGGCTGTGAATTCCTTGCCGTCGATGAAATTCAGCTTTGCGCCGACCCGGAACGCGGCCATGTGTTTACCGACCGATTGCTGAACGCGCGTGGCCTGCATGAAACCCTGTTTCTGGGCGCAGAAACCATGCGCGGGGCGATTGCCGCGATGGTCCCCGGTGCCCAGTTCATGCGGCGCGAGCGGATGTCGCAGCTGACATACTCCCGTTCAAAAAAGATAAGCCGTATGCCTGCCCGGTCTGCAATCGTCGGCTTCTCGGTTGAAAATGTCTATGCAATTGCTGAGCTTTTGCGCCGGACCAAAGGCGGGGCAGCGGTTGTCATGGGCGCGCTGTCGCCCCGGACCCGCAACGCGCAGGTGGAGATGTACCAGAACGGCGATGTGGATTACCTTGTCGCCACCGACGCCATCGGCATGGGGCTGAACCTTGATATCAGCCATGTGGCGTTTTCCTCACTGACAAAGTTCGACGGGCGACGAATGCGACACCTCATGCCGGAAGAGCTAGGCCAGATCGCCGGGCGCGCGGGCCGGTTCAAGGACAACGGGACATTTGGCGTAACGGGGGAGGCCCCGCCGCTTGACGAAGGCGTCGCCCAGGCAATCTGCGAACACCGGTTTCAGCCGGTCAAGAAGCTGCAATGGCGAAGCAGTGACCTACAGTTCGGGTCCGTCAAGCGGCTGATCCGCACGCTGGAAGAGCGTACCGAAGACCCATGGCTGACCCGGGTGCGGGAAAGCGACGACCTTGCAGCGCTCAAGGCCCTCGCCGAAGACCCAGAGGTAGCGGCGCGTGCAACGGATGGCCCATCTGTCCGTCTGCTCTGGGATGTCTGCCGGGTGCCAGATTTCCGGGGCATCAGCCGCGGTGAACATGCCAGCCTGCTGACCCACATCTACAATGATCTGCACCAGCTTGGGCATGTGTCCGCCAACTGGTTCGGGCTGCAAGTCCGCCGGATTGACCGCACCGACGGTGACATTGATACGCTGTCCAAACGGCTCGCCTATATTCGCACCTGGACTTATGTGGCGCAGCGCAAAGGTTGGCTCATTGACGAATCGCGTTGGCGGGAAGAGACGCGCGCGGTAGAAGACCGACTATCAGATGCGCTGCATGGCGCATTGACGCAAAGATTTGTGGACCGGCGGACCAGTATTCTGCTTCGCCGGCTCAAACAGAAGGAGAGCCTTGTGGCTGAAGTGAACGACAAGGGTGAGGTGACCGTCGAGGGGGAATTCGTCGGAAAGCTCGAAGGGTTCCGGTTCCGGATGGACAAGGCAGGCAGCCCCGATGAGGCGAAGACGCTGCGCCAGGCCTCTGTCGCGGCGTTGGTGCCGCACTTCAACCTGCTTGCCGACCGGTTCTACAACGCGCCTGACCCCGAGATTGACTTCACCGAACAGGGTGGTCTGATGTGGGGCGATCAGGCGGTGGGCAAGCTGGTGGCGGGCGCTGATCCGTTCAAGCCCGGTGTTGAGGCCTTTGTCGATGACGAGGCTGGCGCTGATGTCGCCGCCAAGGTGCAGCGCCGGTTGCAGCATTTCATCGACCGCAAGGTGGCCACGGCTTTTGAGCCGCTTTTGGCGATGAAAAACGATGAGACGCTGACAGGGACCGCCAAGGGCTTTGCCTTCCAGATGGCCGAGGGGTTCGGCATCATCCCGCGGGGTGAAGTGGCCGACACTGTCAAGGCGCTCGATCAGGATGCGCGCGGTGCGTTGCGCAAGCATGGCATCCGGTTCGGGCAGTTCACGATCTTCATGCCGCTTCTATTGAAGCCCGCACCGACGCGTTTGCGTCTGGTGCTGTGGTCGCTTGCCAAGAACCTCGGTGAGTTTCCCGAGAGTCCCCCACCCGGTCTGGTGACGGTGCCGGCTGCAAAGGATGCCGAACCGGGCTATTTCGCGATGGCGGGCTACCGCGCTGCCGGTGAACGCGCGATCCGCATCGACATGCTGGAGCGCCTCGCCGACATGCTGCGCGATCAGGACAGCCGGGCAGGGTTTGAGGCCAACCCCGACATGCTTTCGATCACCGGCATGACGCTGGAACAATTCGCCGACCTGATGCAGGGTCTTGGATACCGCGCTGAAAGGGGTGAGCGGGAGAAGGTGAAGCCAGTGACTGCCGTTGTGCCAGAGGCTGGTGCCGCAGCCGAGGGCGATACGCCCGTGATGGATGCCGCCGTACCTGAGGCCGGTGCGATCACTGGCGCGCCGGAAGCGCCGGAGCAGGATGAGGCGGATATCGCCGATGAGGGCGTCGCCCCGATTGCGGAAGAGCCTGTGACAGCCCCGGCACCCGAGGCGGTGCCAGAGGTGGCCGGTGATGAACAGCCTGTGGGCGTAGCCCCTGATGCAACTGTGCCAGAGGTCGAAACAGAGGTCTTCTATACCTTCACATGGGCCGGTCGTGGAGCCCGCCAGCAGCGTCCTCAGGGCGACAAGCGTCCGCGCGGCAAGGGCAAACCACAGGGCAAGGGCAAGCCGAAGGGTGGTGGTAACAAGCCGCAAACCTTCCAGTCAAAGCCCAAGAAGGAGAAGGCGATCGACCCCGACAACCCCTTTGCCGCGGCCCTCGCCGGGTTCAAGAAGGATTGAGCGAACCCCGCCCGACGATCCGGCTGGATAAATGGCTGTGGCATGCGCGGTTCTTCAAATCGCGTAGCCTCGCCGCGGGCGTCGTGACGGCAGGCAAGGTCCGTGTGGACAGCCAGCCTGTCAGCAAACCTTCGCGCACCGTGGGTCCCGGCAATGTGCTGACATTCGTTCAGGCGCGAGAGACGAAAGTGGTGAAAATCCTCGCCTGCGGCGAACGGCGTGGTCCCGCGCCAGAGGCGCAAGCACTCTATGAAGACCTGACACCTGCACCCAAGGCTCGCCCGGATGCAGCACGCGGCGCGAACCCGAAGTTCGACAAGGGCGGTCGGCCGACAAAGAAAGACCGCCGCGATATGGGCGGCCTCTCTGAGTGATCGCTTTAGATAATGGCGCCAAAGGCGATCCCGGTTAGGATCGCACCGCTCACACCAAGGCCAAGGTAGGCGGCAAATACCCGCCCGTTCACCAACGACCAGACAGCGGCCATCGCAGGAATCGAGCTCACGGCACCGGAGATCATGAAGGCCATCGCGGCCCCGTTGCTCATCCCTTGCGCGATCAAACCGGCCAGCAATGGTGGGGCGACATAGGAGTTCAGGTAGGCGGGCATCCCGACGATTGCAGCAATCGCGATAGGCAGCACACCTTCACCCCCGACGATCCCGGCGATCACCTCTGCCGGGACATAGGTGACCAGAAGCGCTTCCAGCATATAGGCCAGCGCAAGCCACTTGATCAGGAAAAACGCGTTGGCGGTGAACTCGCGGCCAAAGACGGCGCGGCGTTGCGCCTCGCCCCAGAACGCCCAGACCGGCTTGCCGTCGAATGGGTTGGGCCCGCAGCCGCAGCCCTTGGTCTGTTGCGCCTTCAGCGGGTTGGCAAAATAGGCGCTGCCTGCGAGTGCCTTGACCACGAAGCCCCCGGCAAGCCCCAAAAGGACCGCGGCAACCGCCTTGCCGATGGCAAAGGGCCAGCCAAGGGCAGCGGCAGTGATCAGCAGCGTCGGTGGGTCAATCAGGGGGGAAGACAGCCAGAAAGCCATCACGGCAGAGAGCGGCGCACCAAGCGCCAGCAGACCGGCGATAAAAGGGATGACCTCGCAGGAACAGAAAGGGGCAAGACCGCCAAAGAGCGCGGCAAGAACAATCATCCGGTTTTCGCGCCCCTGAAACGCCTTGGCAATTGCGGCTTCGGCCCCCGCAGCCTTGAGACCGGCAATCAGAACCACGGCGAAGGCGATATATGGCAGGGTGTTCAACAGCGCACTGATCGCGAATTGCACAATGGCAGTGAGTTGGGCCGGATCGATGAGCGCGATGATCAACGGGATCGTCAGTGTGACGGTCCAGGGTGTGGCGAGGACCTTCTTCAAACGCGCGGTGCCGAGGCCTTGTGGTTCGGTGATATCGGTCATGATGTGCCTTTCTCGTCAACGCAGCATTCCTGCAGGATGAAGGCGGCGAGCGCCTCCAGATGCGTAAAATTCGCCCGATTGATGATCGTGCGCCCCTGACGCTCTGCGATTACCAGATCAGCGCTCGCCAGGAACTTCAGATGATGTGCGAGTGTCGAGGCGGGGATTCCCGTCCGGTCCTGAATTTCCCCCACGCGCAGCCCATCGGCACCTGCCTTCACAAGTGTTTGCAGAACCGCAAACCGCGGTTCCGATCCCATAGCGGCGAAGCCCTGTGTGGCTGTGACTGGTTCCATAGTTCCCTCTCGATTCGATAAAACTAGAAATATAGAAATATTTGGCAACGTCAATCAAAATCAGGAGAGGGCCGTCTTCCGCGCGTTATGGTGTCCCTTTGCATCTTGAATGCTGGTGATCTGTCCACTAGCAACGCGGACGAGACAAACGGATACCGCCATGACCTACATCGTCAACGACAACTGCATCGCCTGCAAATACACCGACTGCGTCGAAGTATGCCCCGTGGATTGCTTCTATGAGGGTGAGAACATGCTGGTTATCCACCCTGACGAATGTATCGACTGCGGTGTGTGCGAGCCCGAATGCCCGGCTGACGCGATCCGCCCGGATACAGAGCCTGACATGGAAAAATGGGTGGAGTTCAACCGCAAGTACTCTGAAATGTGGCCGGTGATCATCACTAAGAAAGACCCGCTGCCGAATGCCGACGAAATGGATGGCAAAGAAGGCAAGATGGAGCTTTTTTCCGAAGCGGCAGGCGAAGGCGGCTGATTCGCCCATTCGCCCCACGCTTCCCCTTGTTTTCATGGGGAATTCTGTGAGGTTTGCGCCGCTTCCACGGGCGTCACATTTGTGATACAACGTCGCACAATGGACCGAGTGAACTGATCCAAAAGAGAATGATGTGATCACGGCGGAGGCGCGAGCCACCGGCCGTTTTTTTGTCGTCTCGGCCCGGATCGTCAGGAAAGGATGCGCATGAGCAAGAAGAAGAACGAGTTTAGCCCGGATGATTTCGTGGTTTATCCCGCCCACGGCGTTGGCAAGATCGTGTTGATCGAAACGCAAGAAGTGGCCGGGTTCGAGTTGGAGATGTTCGTGATCTCCTTTGAAAAGGACAAGATGACCCTGCGTGTCCCGACTCACAAGGCGACCGAAGTGGGCATGCGTGCGCTTGCGACACCGGATGTGGTCAGCAACGCGATGAAGACTCTGCGTGGTAAGGCCAAAGTGAAAAAGGCCATGTGGTCCCGCCGCGCGCAGGAGTATGAGCAAAAGATCAACTCTGGCGACCTTATCGCAATTGCAGAGGTCGTGCGCGACCTGCACCGTCAGGATGACCAGCGCGAGCAAAGCTATTCCGAGCGCCAGCTTTACGAGGCTGCGCTTGAGCGTTTGACGCGTGAGATTGCGGCTGTTGCTGGCAATGATGAAAACGCCGCTGCTGCCGAGATTGATTCAGTTCTGGTCAGCCGGGCGGCCTAATAATGACAATAAGCCAGTTCGATGTCGCACCCAAAGGCGTGCGACATCCATTATGCGTATTGCCGCGTTTATCGGTTGCCAAGGACACTGACCAATGACGAGGTAAGAAATGGCTATTGGCGAAGCTGGATCACTGACACGTGGCGGATTTGCCACTGGAGAGATTGTTCGGATCGACTTTGAAGAGCCGATCGAGAACGCCGTCGTGCACTTGTCCAGCACCAACTTTGGTGGCAATGAGTTTTCGCTGCGTGTCGTCTCAATTGATGATAATGGGTTTAGCTTTATTCTTGAGGAGTGGGAGGACGAAGACGGCCCTCACCCGGCAACGGAACAGATCAACTGGATAGCGATAGAGGAGGGCGTGCATGTCCTGCCCGATGGGCGGATTATCGAAGCAGGAACGACAACAGCCACTACGAGCGCCTCGAGTGTCAGTCTGCAGGGAGGGTTTACCAATACGCCGGCGGTACTGACCAATGTACTCAGCAACAACGAAACCGATGTCGTCGACAGTGACCCACTGAACGTCACGTCTGGCGGTTTTGATGTGCGGCTTCAAGAGGGGTCGCTGGTTGATGGGGTCAATAACGGTGAAACTGTTGGCTACATCGCCATTGGCGTGGGCGGGGCCGGCGAAAGTGGGTATGCCACCGTTCAGGATGGGTTGGTTTCCGGTAACACAAATTTTGCTTTGGGCGGCTCCCTGACGAACGGGGTGATCTTCGCAGAAACGCAGACTGTGAGGGAAACAGATGCTGGCAACGTTGCCATTGCCAACAATGCATCGGCCGATGGGACGACAGGCACCATCCGCCTTCGCTTTGACGAAGAAACGGGTGATGGTGAAAGTGCCCACGGGGATGAGATTGTCGGGATCGTCGGGTTTGAAGACGGGCTGATCCTGTGCCTGACAGCCGATGCGATGGTCGACACATCGCGGGGCCCCCGGCCTGCTGGGCAGATTCAAACTGGCGACAAAGTGATTTGTGCCGAAAATGGTCCGCAGCCCGTGTTGCGGGTCTTTAAGCGCAAGATTGGGCTGGCAGAGATGGCCACCGATGAAAGGCTGCGCCCAGTTTGTATCGAGGCAGGCGCCCTTGGTCTGGGTCTGCCAAGGCAAGCATTGCGGGTATCCCGCCAGCACCGCATGCTGGCTAGATCAGTGATAGCAGAACGGATGTTCGGGGAGGATGAAGTCCTGGTCGCTGCGCATCAACTATGTGCTTTACCGGGCGTCTATGTTGATCAATCGGCCGAGCAAGTGACCTATGTTCATTTGCTCTTTGACAAACACCAAGTAATCTACGCCAATGGCGCTCCAACCGAGAGCCTTTTCCCAGGTACAGAAGCACAGCGTTCCTTACCGGCTGAGGCGGTGGAAGAGCTGCGGTTGATTTTTCCGGCGTTGGTTGATGATATGTCGGTGCTTTCGAGCGCGCGCCTCATCCCGGCTGGTACACGACAAAGGCAATTGATTGCGCGGCATGCAAAGAACGCGAAACCTTTGCTTGCATAAGCGATCTCTACAGCGCTAGTCCCGCAGACTTAAAGCGCGCGCCAGCCGATATCAGATCGATAGAAGCCCTCTGGCCAGTCAATAGACTGCGCCATCGCGTAGGCTTTCTCATGCGCCTCGGCGAGTGATGCGCCGCGTGCGGTGACGTTCAGCACACGCCCACCAACAGCAGTGACCTCACCGTCTTTCGCGGCGGTGCCTGCGTGAAATACCATGTGTGCGCTGTCTTCCGGCAAGCCGTCCAACCCCTTGATCACCGTGCCCTTTGGATAGCTGCCGGGGTAGCCATTCGCCGCCATCACGATGGTCAGCGCGTGGTCATCCGCCCAGTTGACCCGCATCTCGTCCAGACGTTCTTCGGCGCAGGCTTGTAACAGATCCAGTACCTGCCCACCGAGCCGCATCATCAGGCATTGGCATTCCGGATCGCCGAAGCGGACGTTGTATTCCACCAATCGCGGCTGGCCTTTCTTGATCATCAGCCCACAAAACAGCACTCCCTGAAAGGGTGTGCCGCGCTTTGCCATCTCGGCCATCGTCGGGCGCACGATTTCATCCATCGCCTTTGCCACGATGTCATCGCTCATCACCGGAGCCGGGGAGTAGGCCCCCATGCCGCCCGTGTTGGGGCCGGTGTCGCCATCAAAGGCGCGTTTATGGTCTTGCGCGGTGCCGATGGGCAGGACAGTCTTGCCGTCTGACAGGACAAAGAATGAGGCTTCCTCGCCTTCCATGAATTCTTCGATGACCACCTCCGCGCCAGCGTCGCCAAAACTGCCATCGAACATATCGGTGATCGCGTTCAGTGCCTCATCCTCGGTCATGGCGACGATTACGCCTTTGCCTGCTGCCAGCCCGTCGGCCTTGACGACAATGGGCGCACCTTGTGCGCGCACATAGGCTTTGGCAGCCTCGGCATCGGTGAAATGCGCATAGGCTGCGGTGGGCGCACCGGCCGCATCGCAGATGGATTTGGTGAAATGCTTTGAGGCTTCGAGTTGCGCGGCAGCCTCGCTTGGCCCGAAAACAAGGCAGCCGGTGCTGCGCAAACGGTCCGCCACGCCGGCGGCCAGCGGTGCCTCTGGCCCGATGATCACAAAATCAACGTTGTTTTCCTCGACAAAGCTGGCAACCGCCCCGCCGTCCAGAATGTCCAGATCAGCACACCAGGCAATGGCGGCGATCCCGGCGTTTCCGGGGGCCACAATCAGCCGGTCGCACTTCGGGTTTTGTTTGATTGCCCAGGCAAGGCTGTGTTCGCGCCCGCCGCTGCCCAAAATCAGGATATTCATGCTTTGCCTGCCTCCCCGGCGTTTGCCTCGCTTCTACGGTGCACACAAAAGTATCACAAGTGTCGCAGTTCGGCGTTTCCGCGCACGGTTGATTTGCGTTTCAAATGGGGGCGGCTAGACTTGCATTTCTACCGTTGAACTCTGGCAAAAGGCACCCGATGCGGCGCACGAAAACCGACAGACGGCTTTGGCACAGGCTTGAAGGCTACAGCTTTCATGAGCGCCCTTTGACGCGGTCCCTGGTTGATCGGCTGGAGGAGGAAACCGGTCATTCGACCGACATCTGCTATACGTTGGTCGAAGAGTATCGCAGGTACATGTATCTTGTCGGCAGCACGGGTGACACGTTGGCCCCATCGCCCATTGTGAACCTCGTCTGGAAGCTGCATAGCGAGGATGAGAAAGCCTATTTCGAGGATTTCTGCCCCCGCATCATCGGCCGCACGATCCACCACAATGCCGACCTGCCACCGTTTGAAGATGATCCGGCCTATCTGCGGACGCTGGAATACTACGCGCAGGAGTTCGGCCGCCCTCAGGTGCAGTACTGGCCAGACCCGGATTTTGCGAGCGTTCAGTCGTCGACTGCGATCTTCTGGATCATTTCCATTGCAGCGTTCGTGCTTGCGCTCTTGCTCGATTCCGTGCTGTTTGCCGCTTTCGGGGCGGGCGTGATCCTGATCACCTTCTTTCTGCGTTGGAAGTTTTCCTCGCTGCCCCTGCGCGGTGGACGTATGAAAGGGGGCGCGCGTGGACGACCTGTTTGAGGATGGCCCGGCGGATAACACGCCGGAATTTTCGGTCTCTGAAATCTCTGTCGCCGTCAAACGGGCGGTGGAGCAGGGGTTTTCCCATGTCCGCGTCCGGGGCGAGGTGGGGCGTGTTTCACTGCCCCGATCAGGCCATATCTATCTGGATCTGAAAGATGATCGTTCGGTCCTAGCAGGGGTCATCTGGAAGGGCCGCGCGCAGGCACTTGCCCATAAGCCCGAAGAGGGGATGGAGGTTGTCGCAACTGGCAAGCTGACAACCTTCCCCGGTCAGTCGAAATACCAGATGGTGATCGAGGATATCGCGCCAGCAGGCGCCGGTGCCCTGATGGCCATGCTGGAAAAGCGCAAAGCGGCGCTGGCGGCAGAGGGGTTGTTTGCGCCAGAGCGCAAGAAACCGCTCCCCTATCTGCCAGAGATCATCGGCGTTGTCACTTCGCCCTCAGGTGCCGTGATCCGTGACATTCTGCACCGCCTGCGCGACCGTTTTCCGCGCAAGGTTCTTGTTTGGCCCGTGGCGGTACAAGGAGCGAATTGCGCGCCAGAGGTGGCCGCGGCGATTGAGGGTTTCAACCAGTTGACGCCCGGTGGAGCATTGCCCCGCCCAGACCTCTTGATCGTCGCCCGTGGCGGTGGCTCGTTGGAGGACCTCTGGGGGTTCAACGAAGAAATCATGGCGCGCGCGGCGGCGGCATCTGACATTCCGCTGATCTCTGCCGTCGGGCATGAGACTGATACGACATTGATCGACTTCGTCTCAGATCAACGCGCACCGACCCCCACGGCGGCGGCCGAAATCGCGGTACCCGTGCGGCTAGAGCTGCTTGCATGGGTGGATCAGCAGGGCGCGCGAGCCAGTCGGGCGCTGACCGGTCTTTTGACCCAACGCCAGCAACGCACCCGCGACCTGGCCCGCGCCCTGCCAAGTGTGGAAACGCTGGTCGAAGGTCCACGCCAACGTCTCGATTTCCTTGGCGAGCGCTTGCCTGGTGCGTTGCGGTCTGCGGCGGACAAGAAACGCCTGAAGCTGTCGGATGCCGCCTTGCGCCCTGCGATCCTCTCGCGTCGGGTGGCCGAGGAAAGGCGCAGGCTTGATGGTCTGACAGCGCGCCTTGGCCCGGCGCTCGCGCGGCAGACGCGGGATGGGCGCACGCTCTTGTCACAGACCGCGCGGGGCTTGAAGCCCGACACGCTCGCACTGCGACTGGAGCGGACGACTGAGAAACGGGACCTGATCCTGCGCCGTCTCTCTGACCGGGCGCAGCGCCAGCAGGCTGACCGGCAAACCCGGTTGGATGCGTTGGACCGGCTGCGAGAGACTTTGGGCTACGTCGAAACCCTGCGCCGGGGCTATTCCGTGGTCCGCGGGCCCGATGGGGTGATCACGCAGAAATCCGTAGCGGAGAAAGCCAGTGCCTTGGAGATCGAATTCGCTGATGGGCGTCTGCCTGTCAGTGCCGATCGGCAAGGGAAGCTGTTCTAGGACGCCAGATCATTGCAGATCAGTGGTGTTTCAACGTCGGGCACCTCAAAGATGGTCAGCGTCCCGGGCCGCGTCGTGAATTCCACACGCATCCCTTCTGGTTCCATCGTGATGGCCCAGCATTTGTGTTCAGGGTCGTGTTCGTAACGAAAGCAGATGTCGCCCTTGCTTTCGAACCAGACGCCATACTGGCAGATCCCCTCTTCGCTCGACCACATGACCCGTCGCCCGGGCAAGTAGCGTTCCACCCCGTAGAGCGGGTTCAGACCTGAGCGGAAGGTGATCGTGCGCCCCTCAACATGGGCTTCGAACTCTGCCCCCGTCATCCGGTCGTCGGCGATTGCGGGGGTCGCAAGCAGCAGGAGGGCGAGGACGCTACGCATTCTCAAGTCGCTCTACACGCGGATCCATGATCCGCCGCCAAAGAGGCGGCACCAGCGCGATGCTCGCCATCAAGGGCAGGGGGCGGGGCAGCATTGGGGCACCCTTGGGCAACCGTAGCGCGGGATAGCTGCGAGCCGGATGCGCGTGGTGGTCGGAATGGCGGGTGGCGTTCAGCATCAGGGCCGAGGAAAACCAATGCGGACTGTTCCAGCTGTGGCGCGGGCCGACAGGTTCGGGTTTGCCATTGGCTGCAAGCGCGCGCTGTAACCCGTAGTGCTGGACGTAGTCAGACATCAGCAACTGAAGCTGCGCATGAAGGCAGAGCGCGAGATACGCCATCAGCGCGCCGATACCGCCAAACACCAAGGCTGCAAGCATGAACGTCACGGACCCACCGACATAGACAATGTATGGATTTTGCCAAGATGGTCGATCGGTCCGCTGAAGCCGGGCTGCTTCAGCATGGAAGCCTTGCACGAAAGACCCGGTCCAAGCCCGCAAGAGATAGCGATAGAGCCCTTCGCCCTTGCGCGAGGTGTTTGGGTCCTGCGCCGTGCCCACATACCGATGATGCACAAGCACATGCGCCGATGTGTGGTGTCCGAACAGGAGCGTGATATAGACCCACATTCCCAGTTTCGGCAGCCAGCGCCCGGTGCGGTGGATCAGCTCATGCGCGTTGGCATTGCTGATCTGGCCAAACCAGAAACCGGCGGCGGCAAAAAGGGCGAGCTTGCCCAAGAGGCTGAGGTGATCCGCAAGAAGCGCCCAGACAATTAGCGGCAATAGTGCAAAGTGGATCAAGGCCAACAAGACGGAAAGCGTGTCGCCGGTCTCATAACCTGCCTCGGGCGGTGCGATATGAAAAAATCTGTCGAGGATGGTTGTCATCGCAGTGAGGTACATCACTGCCAAAACGACCCAGACCCCACCCCAGATTGCGCCCGCTGCCAAGAGCAGGGCCGGGGTGATCGTGGCGAGGGTAAAATGACGGGTTGCGCGGGCCATGTTTCGGATCGTTAGCATATGTTTCCAACACGGTCAGTGGGTTTTGCGCAGATGCGCGGTTTGGTCCGGTTTGATGTCGCTTTTGCGTGGTTTGAGTTGTACCGCACAGGTATCTTTGGCCGCAGATCAAAGGGGATGCGCATGGCACTCGACAACCGCGAAGGCGTCTGGAAATCGGGCAAGGGCAAGGGGCGGCATACGCCCAAGGGGCGGCAGGTTGATGATGCAGCCTGGGATGAAGTGCGCGCGCTCTTGGGCGAAAGGCCGCGCCGCCGTGATTTGCTGATCGAGTTTCTGCATCTGATCCAGGACAGCTATGGACATCTCTCTGCTGCCCACCTGCGGGCGCTGGCCGAAGAAATGCGCCTGTCGCAGGCCGAGGTCTACGAAGTCGCGACATTCTACGCGCATTTCGACGTTGTGAAGGAAGGCGAGGTGCAACCGCCCGCCCTGACAATCCGGGTCTGCGACTCGCTTTCGTGCGAGTTGGCCGGGGCGCAGGAATTGAAAGCCGCACTGGAAGACGGGTTGGACCCGGCAGAGGTGCGTGTCGTGCGTGCACCCTGCATGGGCCGCTGTGATACGGCCCCTGTGTTGGAGATCGGGCACAACCACATCGACCATGCCACACCGGAAAAGGTGAAGGCGGCGATTGCAGCTGGCGATACACATGCGCATCTGCCGGACTATCAGGACTATGCCGCCTACGCCGCTGATGGGGGCTATACGACGCTTGCCGATCTACGGGACAATGGCGACTGGGAGGCTGTGCAGGAAACGGTCCTCGCCTCTGGCCTGCGCGGCCTTGGCGGTGCTGGTTTCCCCTCCGGCAAGAAATGGGGCTTTGTCCGCGGCAACGCCGGGCCGCGTTATCTCGCTGTGAACGGGGATGAGGGTGAGCCGGGCACGTTCAAGGATCGCTACTATCTTGAACGCACACCGCATCTGTTTCTGGAAGGCATGCTGATCGCCGCATGGGCGGTCGAGGCAGAGACGTGTTTCATCTACATGCGTGATGAATACCCGGCGGTGCTGGAGATTTTAGCACGTGAAATTAAAGCCTTGGAAGAGGCGGGCGTTGTGGCGGCGGGTTACATCGACCTGCGTCGCGGCGCGGGTGCCTATATCTGTGGCGAAGAAAGCGCGATGATCGAAAGCATCGAAGGCAAGCGCGGCATCCCGCGCCACCGCCCGCCCTTTGTGGCGCAGGTCGGCGTCTTCGGCCGCCCGACCCTGGTGCACAATGTTGAGACTCTGCATTGGGTGGCGCGGGTCTGCCGCGAAGGGCCAGAGGTGCTGAACGGGACGGAAAAGAACGGGCGTGTCGGGCTGCGGTCCTATTCCGTTTCCGGGCGCGTGGCGAACCCGGGCGTCTACCTCTTGCCTGCTGGGTCAACCATCATGGACATCATCGAAGCAGCGGGTGGCATGGCGGATGGCCATGTTTTCAAGGCCTATCAGCCCGGGGGGCCATCCTCGGGACTGCTGCCCGCGACGATCAACGATGTGCCGCTGGATTTTGACACGCTGCAACCGCTGGGCACCTTTATCGGCTCTGCCGCGGTCGTTGTGTTGTCCGATCAGGATAGCGCGAAGGCTGCGGCGTTGAACATGCTGCGCTTCTTTGAAGATGAAAGCTGCGGTCAATGCACGCCTTGCCGTGTGGGCTGCCAGAAGGCGGTGAAGCTGATGCAGGCAGACACCTGGGATCAGCCGCTTCTGGAAGATCTCTGCACAGCCATGGCCGATGCCAGCATCTGCGGGCTGGGGCAGGCGGCACCGAACCCGATCAAGCTGGTCATGCAGCACTTCAAGGATGAAATCAGCGGCTGAACACGGCCTTTCAAATCACCGCCCCAAGGGTTAGGTGAAGTGAAAGACAAACGTGGTTTAGACGATGGCATTCTTCAAAAAACTCAGAGAACGGATGTTCAAGTCCTCGTCGAAGATTGACGAGGGGCTGGATGCCATCGTGCAGGATGGCGGGGAAGAAGAAGAGGTGAAGGCCGACGAACTTGCGCCGGCACCCCCCACGCCTGATCCCATTCCAGAGCCAGAGCCAGAGCCAGAGCCAGAGCCAGAGCCAGAGCCAGAGCCAGAGCCAGAGCCAGAGCCAGAGCCAGAGCCAGAGAAGGTTGTGGCGGCCCCGGATGAGGATGAGCGCAATCCTGTCGCGTCTGCGCAAGCCGTCCCGCCTCCCGCGTCTGAACCACAACCAGAAGAAGCGATAGCGCCAGCTGAATTGGAGGTCCCGGATCAGGTCCGGGACGCGGAGCCCCTGCAGTTTGACGTGGATCTGACGGCCCCGCTCACCGAAGAGGTTGCGGCAGTACCTGCGCCTGAGAAAAAGGGCCTCTTGGGCCGCATGTTCGGCGGACGCGAGCAGACGACTGTGGTCAAGCGCGCGCTTGATGACGAGATGCTTGAACAGCTCGAAGAGCTTCTGATCACCGCCGATATGGGCGTGGACACCGCGCTGCGCGTGACGGCCAATATGGTCGAGGGGAACCTTGGCCGGAAGTTGTCCGTCGCGGAAATCAAGGGCCTCATGGCGCGAGAGGTCAGCCGGATCATGGAGCCTGTTGCGCGACCAATGCCGCTCTACGCCAAGACGCCGCAGGTGGTGTTGGTCGTGGGTGTGAACGGGTCAGGCAAGACCACGACGATTGGCAAGCTGGCCAGCCAGTTCCGGGCGGCGGGCAAATCCGTGATGATCGCTGCAGGCGATACGTTCCGCGCCGCAGCAGTTGAGCAATTGCAGGTTTGGGGGCAACGCGCGGGTGTGCCGGTGCTGACAGCGCCGGAAGGGTCTGACCCTGCCAGCCTTGCCTTTGATGCGATGACGCAGGCGCAGGCAGATGGCGTCGACCTTTTGATGATCGACACGGCGGGGCGATTGCAAAATCGCTCTGACCTGATGGAAGAACTGGCCAAGATCGTGCGCGTGATCCGCAAGAAGGACCCCGATGCGCCGCACAACACGCTTCTGGTCCTGGATGCGACGACAGGGCAGAATGCGATTAACCAAGTGAAAGAGTTTCAGAAGCTTGCGGACGTGTCCGGCCTCGTGATGACGAAGCTTGATGGGACGGCGAAAGGTGGCGTTCTTGTTGCACTCGCTGATCAGTTTGGTCTGCCGATCCATGCCATCGGGGTAGGGGAGCAGATTGATGACCTTGCCCCATTTGACCCCGATGAATTCGCCGCCGCCCTTGTCGGGGCAGAGCGTTAGGACCAACGGCCATGGCTGATCTTGGCGCCTGGCTTGTGTCCATCGCCGGGACGGCAGAGGGTGCACAGCTGGCAACCGCGCTGGCTCTGGTCTCAGCACTTGCCCATGCAGTGTTCGGGGCCTTGCAAAAGGGGCGCTATGACCCGTGGCTGACCCGTGGCGCAATTGATGGCTGGCTTGCGGCACTGTCGGCACCCATTGCGCTGTTCGTTGTGCCATGGCCCGAAGGCATAATGTGGCCGCTGCTGGTGGGCGCGATGGTGATCCATTTCGCCTATAAGGTGACCATGGCACTGGCCTATGAGCGGGCGGCCTACACGGTTGTCTATCCCGTTGTGCGCGGTACGGGGCCACTGGTGACCGTGATAGCGGCGTCAGTCTTCTTTGCGGAACACTTTACTGCGCTGCAGTGGGTTGGGGTTGCGTGCCTGTCCGGCGGCATCCTGTTGCTCGCCCTGCGCAACATCAGCGAAGAGACCATCGACCCCTATGCGCTGAAACTGGGACTGTTCTGGGCGTTGATTGGCGGCTTTCTGGTGGCCCTCTATACCACCTACGATGCCTATGCGATCCGGCAATCGCCCGATCCGTTCACCTTCTTGGCGTGGTTCTTCTTTCTGACATCGCTTGATTTTCCGGTTCTGGCCAGCCTGCGTTATCGGCGCATGATCGACGCGCCGGTGCTGGGGCCACTGGCATGGCGCGGACTGATCGGGGCGTTGATCGCATGGATCAGTTTCGGCGGTGTCCTTCTTGCAACCCGGCTCGACAAAGTGGGTGAGGCGGCGGTGCTGCGCGAAACCTCGGTCGTCTTTGCAGCACTGATTGGCTGGTTCATCATGGGCGAAAAGGTCGGGCCACGGCGGCTGTTGCTGATGTGTCTGGTTGCGCTTGGGGCGGTGATCGTGGAAATGGGGGGATGAGGAGACAAAGATGAGCGGTAAACCGATCAATCCCATTCTGAAACAGGTGCTGGAGCTTGGGCCAACCCTTGCTTTCTTCCTGATCTATTTGCGAATCAGGGATGAAACCTATGTGTTCGGGGGGCAGGAGTACACTGGCTTCATCGTCGCTGCGTTGGTCTTTGTGCCAATCCTGCTGCTGTCCATGGGCATTCTCTGGGCTATGACACACACGCTCAGCCGGATGCAGATATTCACCGCCTTCATGGTCATTTTCTTTGGCGGGCTTACCGCCTGGTTCAATGATGAGCGGTTCTTCAAGTTGAAGACCACTATCGTCTACGGCTCTATGGCGACGCTGTTGGGCATCGGTCTTTTGCGCGGGCAGAGCTATCTGCAATTCGTCATGGAAGAGTTTCTGCCGATGGAGCGCGAGGGCTGGATGATCTTCACACGTAGGCTCTGCTACATGTTCATTGCACTTGCCGTTGCGAACGAGCTGATCTGGCGCACGCAAACCACCGATGTCTGGGTCAAGCTAGAAACATTCGCTTTCCCAGTGGCACTGATTGCCTTCGTCTTCAGCCAGGTCTTTGTGCTGCAAAAATACCTGATCGACGAGACGGAAGAGACACCAGATCAGACCGACGGCACCTAACGCATTTCTGGAAAGCCGAAAGCACGCGCCCTGCCGTTCATGCCCGCACGTGGGTCGCGCCGATAACGCACGGTATCGAGCATATGATCGTTGAGCCTTGGGCGGAACGTCAGCCCGGCCCGATCAGACTCGGCCCAGCAGACAATGGCGTCAATCTTGTGTGACAGCACAGTCATGGACACCTTGTCGCCGCGCGCAAGGTCGTGCATGCCAAGCACCCTGGCACCCCCGTTGTTGACGTCGATAATGCTGCCACGCTGCACGCCGGACGGCGTGTGCAGATTGACAGGGTACTGCGTTTGATAGCGATGAGAGCGATATTGCATGGGTGAGATCCTTCTGCCTTGGACCTCGGATGTTTAGTGTGCAGTCGCCTAATAAATCGTAACTGAAACGGCTATTTCTTTGTCTTAAATAGAACGCTTTGCGCTGCGCTGTCCTTGCGGAAATCGCCACGTTTTTCTGCGGCCAGGGCGCGCCCGCGCTGCACACCAGGCCGCGCACCCACCTTTTCGAGCCAGCGTGCCATGTGTGGTTTATCATCCAGCGTTTGCTGCTGCCCCTCCCAAAGGGACGCCCAGCCCCAGCACGCCATGTCGGCAATTGAATAGAAATCGCCCGCCACATAAGGGTGATTGGCCAACTGCCTGTCGAGCACACCATAGAGCCGCGCGGTTTCGTTCCTGTAGCGATCCTTCGCATAAGGAAGGTCATTGGGCGGATCCATCGCCGGGGCGTATTTGAGGAAGTGATGCGCTTGCCCGGCCATCGGTCCGAGCCCGCCCATCTGCCACATCAGCCACTGATTGACCGACAAACGATCCCGTTCTGTCTTTCCGTAGAATTGCCCTGTCTTCCGAGCGAGATACTGCAGGATGGCACCAGATTCAAAGATCGACACTGGAGCGCCATCCGGGCCGTCCGGATCGACAATCGCAGGCATGCGGTTGTTCGGCGCAATGGCCAGAAATTCCGGCTTGAACTGGTCCCCCGCCCCAATATCAACCAGATGCAGGGTGTAGGGCAGTCCGATCTCTTCTAATGCGATGGAGATTTTCCAGCCGTTTGGTGTTGGCCAGAAGTAAAGGTCGATGGGGTCGGTCATGCCGTTCACCTGTCTCGTGTCACCTTTCCAGCATGACAGGCTGGATCAAAAGGACAAGCGTGCGCGGAATGAGACCGCCTGCCGCTGCGATTGCGTGATCGTTTGCAGATAGGGCAATGGTGTCCTCTCTGGTCTGTGCAGCAGGCTGCGATAGAGGGCGCAGATGTCTTCGCGCAGATAGCCTGACCAATGGCAGATATGGGCGGGGGCCTTTCCAATGGTGAAACCGGCCGTCGTGAGGGCGGCCTGTGTCGCCGCCGCGTCAATGTCGAGATCGACAAGGTTGGCGTGGCGCAATCGCCCACGCCCCGCCGTGCAGCCTCTGTGCGGATACGCAGCGCGTAACAGGAGATCAAAGAGCGTGTTGGCGCGGCTCCGGATGTTGAAAACCTCGACCTGAGCCGCCGATGGGTGCTTGAGCGCATCGTCAAGCTCTGTCTCGAAAACCGCTGCGGTGATCAGGATCATGCGGTTCACCACACCTGGTCCCGCAGTTTTCATCGCGTGTAGCGCGACACGGGCGCCGAGGGAGTGGCTGATCAGATGAATGGGGTGTTCTGGCGCCAGGTGCCGCAGCCGCCGAAGCAACGCACCGAGTTGGGCACCGGCTGGAAGCGCATTCGCGTTGGCCTGCCAGATGGTGCCATGCGCGTGCCAGCCGAAACCAATCGCCAATCCTGCCGGACCACGAAGACCCAACCGGCGCGGCCAGGATGCTGCGCGTTTGCAACTTGGGTCAGGCCGCAGCGAAAAGATGTGGCGGTTCGGATCATGCGCCGGCAGGCGCGGGTCGTACTTGAGGCCATGCAGCATGATCACGATGGGGGCGCCTGCCTTCAGACCATGCAGTGCCGCGCGCAGTCGCCGATCCGAGGGCGGCCTGTTTTGGGAGACGGCAAAGTGGGTCATCGCATTGTCCGGTGCCTGTTTGAGCGCCAGATCACACCGAGAAACGACGGGATTGTGACGAAACCCTAAAGGTTCCATGACAATCTCGCCCCCACATATTGTGGCGGCGTCATTGGTACCCGCCACAGGTTGGTTGTTGGGCAAGAAGTTTTGCAGGGTTCGATGAAGCCCGCTTGACGCCTTCGCCCGTCGACCGTATTCGATCATTGTGGCGATTTGAGACCGGATTGCGGGCCACGTTAAACATGCCGCTAAAAGGGACCGCAGGTGGCAAACCTCGATACCTTGATCCGGTGTCGGGGTTTTTTGATGCGCGCGGGGCGCGTGAGGACGGAAGATGACAACGTGGAAGAAGCGCACCAAAGCGGTGCATGCAGGCATCCGGCGCAGCCAATACAACGAGGTGAGCGAGGCGATCTACCTCACCCAGGGGTTCGTCTACGACACGGCTGAAGATGCCGAGGCCCGTTTCATCAAGGCAGGCGAGGATGAATTCATCTATGCCCGCTATGGCAACCCGACCGTTGCGATGTTCGAAGATCGAATTGCCGCCCTGGAAGGGGCAGAGGCCGGTTTTGCGACCGCCTCTGGCATGGCGGCGGTGAATGGTGCGCTGACCTCGATGCTGAAGGCAGGGGATCACGTGGTGTCTGCCCGTGCGCTCTTTGGGTCCTGCCTCTACATCCTTGAAGAAATTCTGCCGCGCTATGGGGTCGAGGTGACTTTTGTTGATGGTACGGATCTGGACGCATGGAAGGCTGCAATTCGTGATGACACAAAGGTTGTGTTCTTCGAAAGTATCTCGAACCCCACGCTGGAAGTGATTGATATCAAGGCGGTCTCTGAGTTGGCGCAGGCGAAGGGCGCAGCTGTGATCGTCGACAATGTCTTCGCCACACCGGTGTTTTCAGACGCGATCGCACAAGGCGCGGATGTTGTTGTCTACTCCGCCACCAAGCACATCGATGGCCAGGGCCGCGCGCTGGGTGGCGTGATACTCGGCGCGCAAGAGTACATCCGCGGCACGGTGGAGCCTTACATGAAGCACACCGGCGGGGCGATGTCGCCGTTCACGGCGTGGATCATGTTGAAAGGATTGGAAACGATGGATCTGCGCGTGCGGGCGCAGGCGGCGTCTGCTCAAGCGGTGGCTGAGGGATTGGCCACAGATGGCAATCTGACAGCCGTAATTTACCCCGGCCTGCCTGACCATCGGCAACATGCGCTGACAAAGGCGCAAATGGGTGCGGGTGGGACCGTGCTGGCGATTGATGCGGGTAGTCAGGCGGCGGCGTTCAATCTGCTGAACGCATTGGAGATTTGGACCATTTCCAACAACCTCGGCGATGCAAAATCCATCGCGACCCATCCGGCGACTACGACGCACCAACGCCTTTCTGACGAGGTGAAGGCGATGCTCGGTATCACCCCCGGTCTGATCCGCTTAAGCGTCGGTCTGGAGGACCCTGCGGATCTGCTGGCAGATCTGCGCCAGGCGGTTGCAAAAGCCTTGTAAGGCTGGCTTTTAACGTTGACCATGCTGTTCGTCCCGCCTGCCAAGGAACGGAACCAATGTCTGACGACCGCGTTACATTCGTTCGTGTTTTTCGCGAAATCATTGGAAATGGCGCAACCACGCCCCATATGACGCATCCTACCGCAGCATCTGGGGATCAGACGATGAATATCCACGCACCAGACATGGACAGAGAGCCCACCCGTGAAGAGGCCGAGGCCGCACTCGCATTGCTGCGCCGTTGGGCTGGCGATGTCACGGCGGAAGAGGT
>JBCBOD010000181.1:0-4801 GCA_039821425.1 Pseudomonadota bacterium | reverse complement strand
CTGCACTGACGACGCCGGGCTGCCGCATGATGCGGGCAGCAGATACTTCTAAGGAGACACGGGAATGGCCACTGGCACCGTGAAATGGTTCAACACCACCAAAGGCTTCGGCTTCATCGCACCTGAAACGGGCGGCAAGGATGTATTTGTCCACATCTCTGCCGTTGAGCGTTCGGGTCTGACGGGTCTCGCCGACAACCAGAAGGTCACCTATGACCTTGAAGCCGGCCGTGACGGCCGCGAAAGCGCAGTGAACCTCGCGCTGGTCTGACCCCCCTCAGGCTTTTCAGTTAAGGGCGCCCGCGACGGCGCCCTTTTTGTTTGCCTCAGGCGCCGCCCAGCACCGCCTCGACCTCGCCCACGAGGCCCGACATCTCGCCGGTCCAAGCGCCTTTGCCCCGCTCCAGCACGCCTTTGCCCTGCCCCAGCGTTTCGGCATAGGCCACGCGGTTGCCCAGAACGGTTCCGGCCTGCGCGGCCTCAAGCTCGCCCAAGGCGGCGGTCACTTCTTCCAAGACGCGGGTGCCGGATTTGGCGCGGTTGAGCACCACCATCACTGCGCAGCGTTCGCGGCGGGCCAGGTCAAGCACGCTTTCGGTGGCCCAGACATCCACCTGGCTGGCGGCAACCGGCACAATCACCAGATCGCTTTCGCGCAGCGCAGGCCGCAAATCGGCATCGACCTTGGGCGGGGTGTCGACGATAACATAGTCATGTTCTTTGCGCAGCTTGTCGCATTCGTATGAGACGCCCCAGGCGGAAGCCGTTGAAAACTCTAAGTCTTCCAGTCCCAGCTCGCGCCGCGCCATGAACCAGCGACCCAGCGAGCCTTGTGGGTCGGTATCCAGCAGCGCCACGGAACGCCCCTGCCGCGCGAAGGCCACGGCAAGGTTTGCGGCGATGGTCGTCTTGCCGGACCCACCCTTTTGCTGCGCGACAGTGATGACATGTCCCATGTGCGTCGAATCCCCCATGGCCCGCTCATGCTGCGGCGCAGCAATACACGAAAGGCGCCAAAATGCAATCGCGGTTCAGGGCCCGGACCAGTCCACATCCCCGGCTTCCGAGACTTTCAACGACCCGTCCGGCGCCGGCTTCATTAGCGCTGCCGCTGACTCTTCCGAGCCGGTCAACCAGGTGTGCAGTACGACTGGATCCAGCAGAACGCCCATGCGGTCGTGGATGTCGCGCACGTCGACGTTCGGCTCGCACGTCACGGTCGCAACCTGCCAGACGGTGTGGCCACCGGGCCCGTCCCATTTGTCGCAAATCGCGGCGAACCACAGCGGCGCGCCGGATTTTGCGCGGATCGCCCAGGCGGTCTTGCGCCCCTTCTTGCCGGTCCATTCGTACCAGCCGTCGGCGGGCACCGCGCAGCGGACTACGCCTTCGTAGGCCGATTTTGCGAACACAGTTTCGGAGCGTGCGTTCACGATCGTGTCCATCACCGGCCGCCCGCGCGCGTTCACCCGCCCCACAGGGATCAGGCCCCAGCGCATGCGGGTGAGCAGCCCTTCTGCGGTCAGCACAACGACCTCTTGCCCCGGCGCGATGTTGTGGCGGGGCAGTTCGTCAAAGTCGCATGTCGCACCGACAAGGCCCGCGATCTCAGCGATAGGCGTCGCCAGGAACAGCCGCCCCGGCATCGGCTAGTCCGCCACCGCCGCGATTACCTCGATCTCGACCTTGAACTCTTCGCGGGTAAAACCCGACACGATCACCAGGGTTGAGGCCGGCAGGCGCGTGACCTCGGCCAGCCAGGCATCGCGCGCAGTCATGTAGCCAGCCATGTAGGCGCGGTCAGTGACAAAGGCGTTTATCCGAACCACATCCGTGCGCGCGGCACCGCCTGCGCGCAGGATCGCGTCGATGTTCCCAAAACAATTCTCAGCCTGCGCGCCCACATCCGCGGGTACGCTACCATCGCTCGCCACCCCTAACTGACCAGAGGTGAAGATCAGCCGATGACCAGAAGGCACAGCCACGCCGTGCGCGTAACGCGCAAAGGGCGGTGCGATGTCATAGGGCGTCAGCTCTTCCATTCCGGGTCCCTTCGGCGCGGCGCTGCGGTGCTTCAAAGCTTGCCCCCGGACCTGCAACCCCGGAACACCACGGCCCTGCCCTTTCACACGCCTGGTGAGCATTTGTTATGCGAATCGCAAATCTGCGTCTAAAAATTCAGCGACCGCCGAAGATTTGACCTAGCGCGCCGGGGGGCCACCTTCCCTTCCGTCAGCCAAAGGCGAACGCTTTCGGCCAATAACACACCTGGAGGTATTTATGTCTGTCAAAACTATCATACCGGGGGTCGCCTCGCTTGTCGTGGGCGCGACCGCCGCATCAGCACAGGAAACCGTGACATTCGGCACTAACTGGGTGGCCCAGGCCGAACATGGCGGGTTCTACCAGTCTGTCGCCGATGGCACCTATCTGGCCGATTGCGGCTTCAACGTGGAAATCATTCCCGGCGGTCCGCAGGTGAACAACCGTGCACTGATGCTGGCGGGACGGATGGATTTCCACATGGGCGGTGACCTCTTGCAGGCGTTCAGCGCCGCGCAGGAAGGCATCCCGGTGGTCAACATTGCCGCGATTTTCCAGAAGCACCCTCAGGTCATCCTGGCCCATCCAGGCGAAGCCGAAAGCTGGGAAGAGTTGAAGGACCTGACGCTTCTGATCGGCGATAACGGATTTCAGTCGTACTACCAGTGGATGATCCAGGCGCACGGCTTCACCGCCGAGCAGCGCGAGCCCTACACCTTCAACCCCGCCCCGTTTCTTGCCGATACTAAGAAAGGGATGCAGGGGTACCTGTCGTCAGAGCCGTATCTTGTGACGACCGAAGGCGGGTTCGAACCCAATGTGTTCCTGATCGCTGATGCGGGCTATTCGTCCTATGCCACCACGATCGAGACGATGGCCGATACTATCGCCAGCGACCCTGAAAAGGTGCAGTGCTTTGTCGATGCCTCTATCAAGGGCTGGTACAATTACCTCTATGGTGACAACGCGGCAGCCAACGCGCTGATCCAGGAAGCCAACCCCGAGATGTCTGCGGACAAGATCGCCTATGCGATTGATAAGATGAAGGAATGGGGCATCGTGGATTCGGGCGATGCGCTGGAGATGGGCATTGGCGTCATCACGGATGAGACGGTTGAGAGCTTCTATAACCTGATGGTGGAAACCGGGGTTGTGGAAGCGGGGCTTGATTATTCCGCTACCTACACGACTGAGTTTGTGGGCAACGGTGTCGGCATGGATCTGAAGACCAACTGATCCGAAAAGTTTGGTGCCGGGCGGGGTGTGCTGAGCACGCCCGGCACCTGGAAACCTGAGGGGCACATGACCGATCCAATCCCACCTGTGGGCGAGCGCCCGCCTCTGTTGAACATGAGCCATGTGGAGAAAACCTTCGCAGGCGATGTCGTGGCGTTGCGTGATATGAACCTGTCGGTGCAAGAGGGGGATTTCATCTCGCTCCTCGGGCCATCGGGATGTGGGAAGTCCACCGCTTTGCGCCTGATTTCCGACCTGATGCACCCCACCGCAGGGACGATCCGCTGGGTGGGTGGGCAACAGGGCGCCGACGATCTGGGCGTGGTATTCCAGGAACCCACGCTAATGCCCTGGGCGACAGTGGCGCAGAACGTGTGGTTGCCCTTTCGGTTGCAGGGCAAGACCTATGCTGCGGTGAAGGATGACATCCTTGAGGCGCTGAAGCTGGTGGGGCTGGAGAGATTTCAGACATCCTATCCGCGTGAGCTGTCGGGCGGCATGAAGATGCGCGTGTCCATTGCGCGTGCAATGGTAACCAAGCCGCGGCTGATCCTGATGGATGAGCCCTTTGCGGCGCTGGATGAGATCACGCGCTTCAAGTTGAATAACGATCTTTTGGAGTTGAAGTCGAAGATCGGGTGTACCGTGATCTTCGTGACCCATTCGGTGTTTGAAAGCGTCTTCCTGTCGGACCGCATTGTCGTGATGGCCGCGCGCCCAGGCCGGGTTATCCGCGAATTGACCGTCGACGCCCCCTACCCCCGGAGCGAGGAATTTCGTACCTCTGCGGAATACGCCGCATTCTGCCGCCAGGCGTCCGATGCCTTGCACGAAGCTATGGAGCTTGCAGCATGACCCTTGCCGACAACGCGCCCCCCGCCGGGCCACTGGTAGACGAAGAAGAAGCCGCCCGCCTGCGCACCGCCCGTATTCACCGGATCGCGAAGTGGACCTTGCCATCGCTGGTGATGGTGCTGACGATCCTGGCCTGGCACCTTTACGTGACATTTGGCGAGGTGCCGCATTACATCCTGCCGGGGCCTGTGCTGGTCGCGCAGAAGATGGTTGAGGATTGGTCGCTTCTTTGGCCTGCGATGCTGGTAACCGGGCGGTTGACGCTGTTTGCGCTTTTGATGGCGGTTGCGGGCGGGGTGGCGCTGGCGGTGGCCTTTACACAGTCGAAATGGGCTGAGATGTCGTTCTTCCCCTACGCGGTGATCCTGCAGGTCACGCCGGTGATCGCGATTGCGCCCTTACTGCAGATCTACGTGGAATCGGCTTTTGTTGCCGCGCTGCTGTGTGCCTGGATCGTGGCGTTCTTTCCGATCCTGTCGAATACGACGATTGGCTTGAAATCGGCGGATCACAACCTGGGTGACCTATTCACCATCTATGGCGCAACCCGTTGGCAGCGCTTGCGTTTTTTGGCTGCACCCTCGGCTCTGCCCTTCTTTTTGGGCGGGCTCAAGATTGCGGGCGGCCTGGCGCTGATCGGCGCAGTGGTGGCTGAGTTTGTGATCGG
>JBCBOD010000140.1:0-8936 GCA_039821425.1 Pseudomonadota bacterium | reverse complement strand
TCGAATTCAAGGATACCGTCGTCTGACCCGCTGTTCACGTTGTCAGACGGGGCGACATATGCGGTAAAGTTCAGCGTCAGCGGGTTGGCGTTGATCGTGCGGACGTACTCGCGCACCACGGCCTCGGCCTCTACATCGGTGGTGATGTCATTGGCCGCCCGGCGCAGCCAGAACTCCGCCCGCGCAAATTGGTTGAGACGAAAGCGGGCGCTCGCCACCAGACGGGCCGATTGCACCCGTGCTGCGGCATCTGGGGCCACGGCATAGGCGCGGGCGGCGGTCTCGGCAGCCGCCGCATGTTGGTCAAGATCCGATTGCGCCAGTGCCAGCACGAAAAGGGCGGCGTAACTGTCGGGTGCGATGCGCAGCATCTCTTGCGCCAGGTCAACAGACCGCTCTGGCGCGCCATCCACCAGCGCCTGTTCGGCCGCGACCTGCAAGGTCCGAAAGTCAGACTGCGCAACGGCCATCTGCGCCAGCCCCACAAAGGCGGCGGCAAGCAGGTGCTGCAATGAACGGGGCCAAGTCATCTTCAACATCGCAGCGGAGCAATACAGGGAAATACACATTGCGCAAGCGAGGCGACAGATTGTCTCAACCAGGGACACAAACCCAGCATTTCATGGGCGCGTTTCCGCCATCGTTCAACTTTGGTTCATTTTTGGGTTCACAAACTGGCGTTTCCCAGTAGCAATCAACCGAACGCGAGGGAGATTCCGCATGAAAAAGACACTGTCAGTTGTTGCGATCCTGGGATTGTCCGCCTGCATGGGTGGTGGAGGGGATGGGGGCGTAAGCCTTGTTTCAAACTCTGTCGACGCCACGATGAATGACGATTTTGAAGTGCTCCTAAATGGAGTTCGCACATCAAACGCAACGTGGGACACCGACATTGCAAGAGCAGTCCAAGATCACGCAGACGATATGGTCAACGAAGGGTACTTGTCAGTGAATATCCCGGGGACAACAAACCCAAACAACTCAAGCGGAATGAGGGATATTGGCGACCGAATGGTTGAAGAAGGTTATACTTGGAACGAGCTTGGCCAATATGTCACCGAAGGCGATAAAACCCTCACAGAGGTTTTCAACGAGTTCAATGCGCTTCCGTGCGGCAATGCTGGGCAAGATCTTTGTCTAGACGACGTGATTTATGAAAATTTCGGTATCGGTAAGGCTGACAATGGTGGTGAGCCGAAGTGGGCTTTCGCAATCGCTTCGCCAGGATGAATTGAGAGCAGGTAGAGATTTCACTACCTAAGCCATGTTCGGGCGATCGGCCGCCCACCATTCACCCCGCTTTTGGCCGGAAACTGCCGCATTTCTTTTGTCCCATTTGTATGAGTTGCGCTGTTTTGATGCGCATTTCAGAACAAACCGGCCAGCAAGGGAGTGCGCGCCGATGAAACATGTTGTTGCGATGATCGCGATCTGCGGATTGGCCGCTTGTGGCGGGGCCGGTGGATCGATGTCCACATCAACCTCGACTTCATCGTCGTCGGCAGTGCAGGCATCCCTTGCGGCTGTTGATGCCACGAGCGGACAGAGCTTTGGCAACATGCTGAATGCGGTGCGGGCAGAGAATGGCGTTGGTGCGCTTATTTTCGACGACCGGTTGGGAACGGCCGCTCAAGTCCATGCCGACGATATGCATAGCAATAGTTTCATGAGCCACACAGGAAGCGATGGGTCGTCAGTAAGGGACCGCGTTATCGCACAGAATTACACCCCGACAATTGTTGGTGAGAATGTTGCATGGGGTTACCGCTCGGAAGAAAGTGTACTGCGTGGTTGGATCAACTCGCCGGATCACCAAGACAACAACACTGATTCACGGTTTGAAGAGTTCGGCCTGGCCCGCGCTGGAAGCGGAAACAACCAGTATTGGGCTTTGGTCCTCGCAACCGAAGCCCCCTAACCCTTTACCCGCGCCGTTTCCGGCTTGGGTTTCGGCTTCGTCATCCCTTCCAGCGCCTTCAGTGGTTTGCGCACCGCCTCTGTCAGCCCGGGCCGCGTCGGTGCTGCGTTTTGCTTGCTGACCTCGATGATCAGCACACCACCGGCCGCAATCACCGGGACGTTGTGCCCGACCCGTTCCAGAAAACGCGCCGACTTGCGCCAGAGCTTCTTGGCCGAGGGCGGTTGGTAGAGCGCTGACATCGTCTTTTCGACAACGAACCGGTGTCGCCGCAGCTGCGCTTCCAACTGGCTGAGCGAATAAGGCCGCCCATAACCAAAGGGCGTGGCATCGGACCGCGACCAAAGCCCGGCCCGGTTCGGCACGATGATCACCGCATGCCCGCCGGGGCCAAGCACCCGCCACGCCTCGTCCAGTAGCGCAGAGGGTTGTTCCGTGGTCTCCAACCCGTGCAGCATCACCAGTTTGTCGACATGTCCCGTCTCAATCGGCCAGAGCGTGTCCTCACAAAGCACACTGACGTTCAGCCCGTCCGCAGGCCACGGCATCACCCCTTGTGGCCCCGGCATCAAGCCAATGACCCGCCGCGCATCTTTCAGGAACGGGCGCAGCAGGGGGACAGCAAAGCCAAAGCCCACCACCGTCTGCCCATTCGCCTCCGGCCAGAGCGCGCAAAGCTCATCCCGGATCACCTTTTGCGCAGCCCGCCCGAGCGCGCTGCGGTAATAGAACTTTCGCAAATCCTGAACGTCGAGATGCATTGCGGTCGGATGGCCCTTGGGCAAGACTGTGGGCAGAGCATATCAACAGAAGGGCCGTTTACCATGACAAACGCAAACGCAGTGGAATTGGTGACGGTCCCTTGCCTGGCGGACAATTACGCCTTTCTGATCCATAACGCGCAAACCGGAGAAACCGCGCTGATCGACGCGCCAGAGGCAGCGCCCATTCAGGCGGAATTGGATGCGCGCGGCTGGACGCTGACGGACATCCTGCTGACCCACCACCATCACGATCATATTGGCGGGGTCGCGGGATTGCGGGGCAGCGCCCGTGTTGTCGGGGCCGCAGCAGATGCGCATCGTTTGCCACCGCTCGACCTCGCCGTGAAAGAGGGCGATGCGCTCACGGTTTGCGGACAGGACATGCAGGCGCTCGATGTGTCCGGCCACACCGTGGGGCATGTTGCTTTTGTCATGCCGGGGTACGCCTTCACCGGTGACAGCCTGATGGCAGGTGGCTGTGGCCGGCTGTTTGAGGGAACACCCGCACAGATGTGGGAGAGCCTGCAAAAGCTGCGTGCGCTGCCACAGGACACGCTGATTTGCTCTGGCCACGAATATACCGCATCCAACCTGCGCTTTGCGGCAAGCCTTGACCCGGATAACCCTGATCTTATCTTACGGACACAAGCGGTGAGCGACGCCCGCGATCACGGCCAGCCCACCGTCCCGTCAGACCTGCGTACCGAGGTGCGCACCAACCCCTTCTTGCGTGCAGATGTCCCCGCATTCAAGGCAGCCGTCGGTATGGCGGATGCTAACGTCGTTGATGTCTTCGCTGCCGTCAGGGCCCAGAAGGACACATTTTGACCATGATCGACCGGCAGGCTGATCAAATGCCGATCACTTTTCTTACCATCACGCGTTTTGTGATGCCGAAAACCAAAAAACTCCTTGAAGGTTAGGGTGAGAACACCAAACCTTAATAGGAAGAGGCCACGGTTGGAACGTGCCCCGCACTGATCCGACCCCCGATATGAAGGAGCACGCGACGTGCCATCATTTTCGTCCACACTTGAGCAGTCCATTCACGGTGCGTTGGCGCTGGCCAATGCCCGCAAACATGAACTCGCCACGCTAGAGCATCTGCTGCTGGCGTTGATTGATGAGCCTGACGCGGCCCGCGTGATGCGCGCCTGTTCGGTCAATCTTGATGAGCTGCGCAAAGAGTTGGAAGATTTCATCGAAGACGACCTGTCGACCCTGATCACAGATGTCGAGGGTTCCGAGGCCGTGCCGACGGCTGCGTTCCAGCGCGTCATTCAGCGTGCGGCGATCCACGTGCAGTCCTCTGGCCGCACGGAAGTCACCGGCGCCAATGTGCTGGTCGCCATCTTTGCGGAACGTGAAAGCAACGCGGCCTACTTCCTGCAGGAACAGGACATGACGCGCTATGACGCGGTCAACTTCATCGCGCACGGCGTGGCGAAAGACCCCGCCTATGGCGAAAGCCGCCCTGTCCAAGGCTCCACCGATGAAGGTGAGACGATCTCTGCCAGCGAAGGTGAAGAGAAGGAAAGCGCGCTCGCCAAATACTGCGTCGATCTGAACGCCAAGGCCACAAAGGGCGATGTAGACCCGCTCATCGGTCGCGCGCACGAGGTGGAACGCTGCATTCAGGTGCTTTGCCGCCGCCGCAAGAACAACCCGCTTCTGGTGGGGGACCCGGGCGTTGGCAAAACGGCGATTGCCGAAGGTCTGGCCTTCAAGATCGTGAACGGTGAGACGCCAGAGGTGCTGTCAAAAGCCACGATTTACTCGCTCGACATGGGCGCGTTGCTGGCCGGAACCCGCTATCGCGGTGATTTTGAGGAACGCCTGAAAGCCGTGATGACAGAGATGGAAGATCATCCAGATGCGGTGCTCTTCATCGACGAAATTCACACGGTGATCGGTGCCGGTGCGACCTCTGGTGGGGCGATGGATGCGTCCAACCTGTTGAAGCCTGCCTTGCAGGGCGGCAAGCTGCGCTGCATGGGTTCGACCACGTACAAGGAATTCCGACAGCATTTCGAAAAGGACCGCGCGCTGTCCCGCCGGTTCCAGAAAATCGACGTGACAGAGCCTTCGGTGCCCGATGCGATCAAGATCCTGCAGGGTCTGAAGCCTTATTTTGAGGACCACCACAGCATCAAATACACCTCCGATGCGATCAAGACGGCGGTGGAACTGTCCGCCCGCTATATCAATGACCGCAAGCTACCCGACAAGGCCATCGACGTGATTGATGAGGCCGGTGCGGCGCAGCACCTGGTGGCGGAAGCGAAGCGCCGGAAAACCATTGGTGCCAAAGAGATCGAGAATGTCGTGGCAAAGATTGCCCGCATTCCGCCAAAGAACGTGTCCAAGGACGATGCAGAGGTTCTGAAGGACCTCGAAAAGTCCCTCAAGCGTGTGGTGTTTGGCCAGGATGCAGCGATTGATGCGCTCTCCTCGGCGATCAAGCTGGCACGTGCCGGTTTGCGCGAACCTGAAAAGCCCATCGGCAACTACCTGTTTGCCGGGCCAACGGGTGTGGGTAAAACGGAAGTTGCCAAGCAACTGGCGGATACGCTGGGTGTCGAACTGATGCGCTTTGACATGTCCGAGTACATGGAAAAGCACGCGGTCTCACGCCTGATCGGCGCACCTCCGGGCTATGTTGGCTTTGATCAGGGTGGCATGCTCACCGACGGCGTGGACCAGAACCCGCATTGTGTGCTGCTGCTGGATGAGATCGAGAAGGCGCACCCGGATGTCTACAACATCCTTCTGCAGGTGATGGACCACGGCAAGCTGACCGACCATAACGGGCGCACGACGGACTTCCGCAACGTGATCCTGATCATGACGTCGAATGCCGGTGCATCGGAACTGTCGAAAAACGCGCTGGGCTTTGGCCGCGAAAGCCGCGAGGGCGAGGATACCGCCGCGATCGAGCGGACGTTCACGCCGGAATTCCGCAACCGACTGGACGCGATCATCAGCTTCGGCGCGCTGCCGAAAGAGGTGATTTTGCAGGTGGTGGAAAAGTTCGTTCTGCAGCTAGAGGCGCAATTGATCGACCGCAACGTGCATATCGAACTGACACCTGCCGCCGCCGAATGGCTGGCCGACAAGGGCTATGATGACAAGATGGGCGCGCGCCCCCTCGGCCGCGTGATACAGGAAAACATCAAGAAGCCTCTGGCCGAAGAGCTGCTGTTCGGCAAGCTCGTCAAAGGCGGTGTCGTCAAGGTCGGCGTCAAGAAAGGCGAACTCGACCTGCGGTTCGAGGCGCCCGCGCAGGGCCGGATCTCCGGCGGTGGGGATAAACCACCGCTTCTGCCAGCGGACTAAACCCCACAACCTTACGAACAGGCCCGTCGCAGACCTCTGCGGCGGGTCCTTTTGTTGGGGCAGGGCGCATTGGGCCTCGCGGTCCTCTTTGCCCGCGCAGACGTCCGCGAGGACGGGATAAGCGATAAAAAAAACCCCGCCATCACGGTGGATGGCGGGGGTGTGAAGTTAGTGCATACGGGGCCCTCCACCATTGGAGGGTCATGCCGCAGGCACCGGCGGTATCACCGTTGTCAAAGCCTGTTACGGCTTCTCCATCTCTGAGCGGATCTGCTGGCGCAGCAGATCAATGGGCACCTTTTGCCCGTCGCGTTTAAACTGCCAATAGGTCCAGCCGTTGCAGCTGGGCGCACCTTCCAGATGCGCGCCGACCTGATGGATCGACCCTTTGATGTCATCACCGATCAACGTGCCATCGGCACGGACCTTGGCCTTGTGGCGGCCATTCATGCTCCACAGTTCTTCACCGGGGTGCAGCATGCCGCGCTCGACCAGCACGCCAAAGGCCACGCGGGGCTCTGCCCGCTTTCCGACGGACACCTCCAGCGCCTCTTTGTCGAACTTGCGTGTATTTGCGATGCGTTTCTCGGCCACCTTGCGGTACTCGGCCTCACGCTCGATCCCGATGAAATCACGGCCCAGCATTTTTGCGACCGCGCCCGTGGTGCCAGTTCCGAAGAAGGGGTCAAGGACCACATCGCCGGGGTTCGTGGTGGCCACAAGGACGCGGTGCAAGAGGGACTGCGGTTTTTGCGTGGGATGCGCCTTTTCACCCTTCTCATTCTTCAGCCGCTCATGCCCGGTGCAAATGGGCAGCACCCAGTCGGACCGCATCTGCACGCCCTCGTTCAGGGCTTTGAGCGCTTCGTAATTGAAGGTGTACTTGCTGGCCTCGTTCTTGGAGGCCCAGATCATTGTTTCATGGGCATTGGTCAGACGTTTGCCGCGGAAATTCGGCATCGGGTTCGACTTGCGCCAAACGACGTCATTCAGGATCCAGAACCCCTGGTTCTGCAGTTCTGCGCCCATGCGGAAGATGTTGTGATAGCTGCCAATTACCCAGATCGCGCCATTGGGTTTGAGCAGACGGCGGGCTGCTTTCAGCCAGGCCTTGGTGAAGGTGTCATAGGCCTTGAAGCTGTCGAATTGGTCCCACGCATCATCAACCGCGTCGACCTTGGAATTGTCGGGGCGATGCAGGTCACCCTTCAGCTGCAGGTTATAAGGGGGGTCTGCAAAAATCAGGTCGACAGAGCCTGCAGGCAGGCTGTTCATCACGTCGATACAATCGCCGTCAATGATCGTGTTCAGAGGGAGCGCTTGCGCACCCTTGGCCTTGGTCTTGGTCGTCATCACTTGCCTCATAACCCCGGCGGATTGGTCCGCTCTTTGGTTGAAAACAATCTGATTCAGGGCCTCGCCCAAGTCAAAAGCAATATTGATTCAGTCGCTTTGGTTTTTCGCTTGATACAAGATGTTGTGTATCGGCTTGAACGACCGCCTATGGTGTTCGGTCACCCCAAACTGCGCCAAACCCAATTTATGTTGGGCTGTGGGGTAACCTGCGTTCTGGTCCCAGCCGTAGTGGGGGTGCTGTTGCGCCAGTGCAACCATGTGTCTGTCGCGCCACAGTTTGGCAACGATGGAGGCTGCAGCGATGCTCAGACAGCGCCCATCACCCTTCACAATCGCCTCTGATGACCCGGGCAAATCGCGGGGGATCATGTTGCCGTCGATCAGGACGTGGTCGGGCTGCGTTGAAAGACCCTCCACCGCCCGAACCATCGCAACGTGTGATGCGCGCAGGATATTCAGCGCATCAATCTCGGCCACAGTCGCCTGCGCGATGGATACGTCCGCGACTGCTATCAGCATGTCATAGAGCGCCGCGCGCTTCTTGGCGGTCAGCTTCTTGCTGTCGTCCAAGCCATCGGGGATGTTTGCCGGGTCCAGCACAACGGCGGCGGCCACAACCGGGCCTGCCAAGGGGCCGCGCCCCACCTCATCCACACCGGCTATACGGGCAAAGCCTTTGCCGTAGGCTGCGGTTTCAAAGCTGAAGTCGGGTCCGGACATGGCCCGCACTGACCAGATGCTGCCACCCCTTGCAACAAAAAAGGGGCAGAGAGCCATGTCCACCTCTCTGCCCCGACGGGTGCCAGCCTGCCCACGCACTGCCCGGCGTCTCCACAAGGTGCAGGCCAGCCCCGGTGTGGCCGGGCACCCTGGGGTGGGCGCCACGGCCTGCCACCTGATCAGTGTCTGCGGTCGGACCTGTATCCCTGCTCGCGCAGGCAGAGCGGGTCATAGCCGCGGCGGGGGCCGTTGCCGGTGTAGACCTGTACGGCGCAACGCTCTGGCAGACGGCTCACAAAAGCATAGTGTCGATCAAGGCAGCGGCGACCGAACATGCGCTGGGTGCCAAAGCGGGTCTGTACCCCTGTCAGGCAACGATGCGGCAACAGGCGGCGCTGGTCCGTGGCCTGTTGATGCTGGCGGTTCAGGTCTGACCAGCTGCCACTGTTGATCCCGCTCCAGCTTGGTGTCTCATGCACCTCTGTCGGCTTGTCTTCTTCATTGTCGCGCCGGTCGAGTGCCGCGCCGATGACCGCAATGGCCGCCAACCCGAAGAGGAGCTTGCCCACCTCTTCCCGGTCTATCTCTGCCTGCGCGGGTGCCGCACTGGTCAGTGTCAACGAAAGGGCCATCAGCCCGGCGATCAGTGGTCGAAACATCGCATATCCTTTCGGTTCAGATGCCAGCCAATTGTGGCGATGACCTCAGGATGGGGGCGTATGCGCGTGCCAAACAATAACGGGGGATGGTTATGGGATTGCCATCGCGATAACATTCCGCGTTATTGAATAGCAGATCACAGCCACGTTAACTGACCCCATGACACGTCTTTTATCCATCTC
>JBCBOD010000165.1:0-5823 GCA_039821425.1 Pseudomonadota bacterium | reverse complement strand
GGTCGGCGCGATATCACCGGCACGGGCATACTTCATATCGTAGGAATAGACCTGTGCATCGTTCGCGCCGTCACGTGTTAGACGGTTGATCCAGACAGCCACGTTTTCCAGTGCGCGCGGCGTCTTGGCCACGGCGAGGATAGAGTTGTTTTCCGGGATCACTTCAAACACGACGAGCGGCTCAAAGCTCTCGTCCGTTTCCACAACACGCTCCAGCCCGTTCACGATAGACTGTGCGGAACGCCCGTTGACCGGGAAGATCCCAACAGAGCGGTTGGCGAGCCAGTCAACGTCAAAGCTGTTGATCGTCTGCTGCCAGGATTGCTGGTCAACCGAGGTACCGGCAAGCACCAGAATGTTGCGCTGCGCGTCAATGCCGACAATGCCGTTGCCCGCGAATGGTTGCAGGATCGCCGCCATTTCCTGCGCACCGATGTTGCGCAGCGGGATCACACGCAGGGTGTAGCCCGGCAGCACGTCACGTGCAGTGGATGGCGCGATGGAGAGATCGGCAGAGAGAGGCGCAATCGCAAAGATCTCACCCCGGCGGACCAGCACGGCGTTGTTCTGCTCCAGCGCGAGTTCAAAGACCTCAATCGCGGTCGTCCGTGTCACCGGCTGTGAAGACCGGATGTTGACGGTGCCTGTCACACCAGGATCAATCACGTAGTTGACCTGCAAGAGTTCGCCAAGGATCGCGGCGGCGGCGGATTCGATATCCACACCAACAAGGTTCAGCGACACCGTCCGTTCGCCATTCTCGTTCACAAAGTCGCTGTCGATCAACAGCGGCTGGCGGCCCGGAAAGATCGTGCCTTGTCCTGCGCGCACTTGCTGCGCGCCGGTCACACGGCCTTGCTGCCGGTTCAAAGCGGCGTCATCCGAGTTGGTGCCAAAGATGTTTGCAATCTGCCATGCTGGCAGATCATTTGCCTCGCCTGTCCGGTCCACTTGTGGAAGATCTTCACAAGCCACCAGGAACGCGGCCGCAGCCGCGCTTACCATAAATTTCTTCATGCTCTGCCTCATCAGCGGCGCTCCAGTCTTGGGCCGGATGCGCGTTTATCTGCGATTAAACTAGCACCGAAGATTCAGGAAAGACCCCCGAAATTCCGAATAATGACGAAAATGATACATAGGTGTGTTCCATAAGACACGCCACGTTGCGGTGGGGTCTGTTTGAAGGCGAGCCGCCTGACCCCCACCTCCAGCAAGCCAGAAAGTGCTGCAATTCCAATAAGAAAGGCACTTTGCGTCAGTGTCAGAAAGGCCCCCAACCCAGCCACCAGCCAGATATCACCGAGGCCCAGCGCCTCTGTACCGCGGAAGGTGAGAAAGGTCTGCCGCAGCGCAAGCAGCAGGAAGGCAGGCACCGCCATCAGGACCAAAACACGCAGTGGATCGCCGGATTGACCCGCAAAAATCAGCCCCAGCGCGATGATCGCAAATGACCATTCGAGGGGGAGCCAGCGCCACTGCCAGTCGATGCTGGCCAATAGAAAGAGCAGGCAGAGCAGACACAAACCCATGGTCAACGCCGCATTCAGAAGCGTGACCAGGCCCACCGCCAGCAGCATGCCAGCCGCCAAACCCACAGTCACCGGACGGTACCACCTCCGCACAGCCGCAGGCGACAGGCCGACACGAAGCCACCCCCGCACCGTGAGTGCAAGGGGCCCGGTCAATAGCGCCACAGCCAGCACCAGCCACATCAGCCCCCAGCCAAGCGGCCCCGAAAGTGCGGCCATCATCGCAGGATTTCCATGCCCAGAATATCAAACCGCGTCCGACCCCGGCGAAAGCTCAGACCGCGCTCTGCCACTGTGGCCACCACTTGGGCGCTGATCCCGCCGGCAAGCACCGCCTCTGCCTCAACCGTGTAGACGGGCCCTTCGGTCCCCCGCAGCCAGACCGAAGCGGTTCCAAGTCGCGGCATCGACAGCCCGGCGTTCCGCCGGTCGACAATCGTTGTTACATCACTTGGCCCCACACCGGGGATCGCCGCCAGAAGCTCTGGCGAGGCCGTCGCCGGGTTCACCTGATTGGTACCATTGAAAACCGTCAACACCTGACGCGCGCGCAGGCTGGCCTGCTGCGGAAAGCCCAGATCGGACAGAAGCATCGGGATTGACCGGAATGTGCCAGCGGCAGCACTGTCCCCGCGTTGCGTCACGATGACCTGTGCGATGGTGACAGCATCGAAGGCATCAATCCCTTCCCCTTCACCCAATTGTTGCAGGGCCGGGCCGAGCAGTTCGACCGGGGCATGGTTGACGTCCAGCTTGCCGCTTTCGTCCCAGATCCGATAGGTCGCTGTCCCTTCGGCCATCGCAACGGTGACGGGCGTGCCGTCACGCAACGTGCGCGGCAGATCAGGGTCAATGCGGCCAAGGTCGGCAAGCGCGATATTCAGCGCAGAGCGGGCGAGTTCGACAGCGCGGCTCGTTTCAACCTCTGCCCGCGTAGACAGGGCCACCTGTCGCTGGCTGGCAAGATAGCTGGACGCGGCCAGCAACAGGCCCAGCGCCATCCAGAGCACCGTCAGCAGGATGAACCCGCGTGCGCCCTTGCGGCGCCGATAGCCTAGCGCAATTCGCAATCTGTTTCTCCCAATCCCGGCTCACCAAGGCGCGCGATGCAGGCCATGCTGCGGGTGGCGGGCATTTGCGCGATCACCATGCGGGTGTCGCCTTGCTCTACAGCGATGGCCGCGGGCAGTCCTTGCTCCGGGCGCGGTTCGTATGTCCAGACGCGTTGCGCGGCGTTGCCACGCCCGACAACATAATAGGACAGAATCAAAGGGCTGTCCGAGATGATCATCGTACTTGTCTGGCCTTCATCACCGATCAAGCGCACATCGCGGACACCGGTGTGCCGCGTACCGGTGAGGGTGAAAAGCCCATCTTCTTGCGAAATATCCAGTGTGACGGTCACCGGACGGTTGTCGCGGCTTGTGCCATCGTCAAGCACAAGCCGCATTTGATCCGGGGCGCCAAAAAACCGGCTTGGCAACCCTGCGACACCATTGGCCGTGGCAGACCCGGCCCAGGCCTGCAGGACACGCCGCACCGTTAGCCAGTCAGTCGCACTTTGCTGGACCACGGGTGGATCAAAGGCGGTTTGGCGCAGCCCGAAGGTTGCACTTGTCATCAATGCAAGGGTGAGCGCCGCAACGCTGAGCGCCACAAGCGCCTCGGCCAGGACAAAGCCGCGCGCAGCGGGGCGGCGACGGGCAGGGCGGCGGATCATAGCGGCGTCTCGATGTAACGGATGGCACGCAAAACCAGGGGCGGCGCATCTTCGCGGCCGCCCGCAACAGTGACATAGACGAAGATCAGCTCTGTCGGGGTCACAATGCCAAGCGCCATATCTTCGGTCGCGCTGTTGGTGACGGCGACACGCCATTCAAACCCATCGAGGGCACCGTTTTCCTGCGTGCCGGGGCGCAAATCAATGTCAACACCCACGCGGTCCATGATCCGCGCGGCGACAAACATCTGGTCGGCCTGCGCATCGGCGCGCTGTTCCATAAAGGCCCCCTGCGCCAGCGCCTGATAGAACCCGGTGACGGCAATGGTTGCGATGGCGAGCGACACCAGCGTCTCGACCAGCGTGAACCCGCGCGCACCGCGCCACCGTCTCATGGTGTTACCCTGATCTGGCCGGTCAGCCAGTCGAGGGTCACAGCCCGCCTGTGATCACCCGCGACAAGGATCAATGCCAGCCCTTCATTTTCGCCAGAGGGGCGCAGGATGACGCGGGCGGATTCTGTCGGGCTTGTGACGCCACGCCCAAAGACATGCGTCTCGCGCGGTGTGGCGATGGACCGGTCACGCTGCGAGTACTGGATTTCCACCGGGCGACCGGACTCGGCCGCTTGCAACCGCGCCTGCTGCAGGATCAGGGCAATCTCGGCGGCGTCGTTCTGCACCTGCGCACGATCGGTCCGGCCCAGCGCAAAGATCGACACGGTCCCGATCAGGACGACAATCGCCACGGCGACCAGCACCTCGACCGTGGCAAAACCACGTGCGGATTTGCGTTTTGGCCTAGCCTTCCACATCAGCGGCGTTGCCGGTGCCACCCGCCGGTCCGTCAGAGCCGAGCGAGCGGATGCGGGGCGGGCCATCGGTCGACAGGACATAAAGATAGGCACCGCCCCAAGGGTCAGCGGGCAGGTTGCCGTCACGCAGGTACGGCCCATTCCAACCCGGGACCTGCCCAACATTGGCAACCAGGGCGCGCAGACCTTCAGCCTCTGTTGGATAGCGCCCCGTCTCAATCAGGTAGATATCAAGCGCACTGCGCAGCTGCGCGATCTGCGCCTCTGCGGCACTGACGCGCGAATTCTGCAATTGCCGGATCGCGCCGGTTCCAACCAGCCCGATCAGCAGGCCAACAATGGCCACGACCACCAGCATCTCCACCAGTGAGAAGCCCGCAGCAGCGGGGCGGCGGCGCCTGATCCGGCGCTTAGAAGGAAATCGCATTGACGGATACGATAGCGGAAAAGAGGGCATAAAGACTGACTCCGATCATCAGACCAACCCCGACAATCAGGGCAGGCTGGAATAGTAGTAGAAAGCGTTCAAGGTCGCGGTCGGCGGCTTCGCGCATATCAGCAGAGGTGCGGGTGATCATGCCACCCAGATCACCGGCTTCCTCGCCAATGCGGATCATCTCTACCGCCTCGCGCGTAAGCAGGTTGGTCCCGCGAAAAGCAGTGGACAGGGCATCACCGCTTTCCACCTGTTTGGTCACCTGTGCCATTCCGGTGCCCACCGGGCCACCAGGGGCCGAGCGGGAGACGACGCGCAATGCACCGCTGAGCGTAATTTCCCGCGACAAAAGCGCGCCAAGCACATGAAGCAGCAACATCATCTGGTTGCGCATGATCAGGCGCCTGATCCCGGGCAAGCGATTACCCCACCGCGTCAGGATCGGTGACAGGAGGCCGCGGCGCGCGGCCACATAGGCCCCGGCACCGGCAAGGATCAACGCGATCACGATCAGGGGCCAGAGTGCCGACAGAAAACTGGAAAAGGCAAACACCGCCCGGCCCATAGTCGGCACCAGCTCAATCCGGTCTTCAACCAGCGGGCGGAACTGCGGGATGATTGCCACCATGATCAGCCCGACGGAGAGGATCGCCACAAAGAGCAGGATCGCCGGGTATGTCAGTCCGGTCAGGATCCGCCGCCGCACTGTCAGCCGGTTCTGCAGGATGTCCGCAGCGGTCGCGAGGGCCGCTGCCATATCGCCCGAGACCTCTGCGCCCCCAATCAACGACAGCGTAACCGGGTCATCGATCCCCGCCTTGTCGCGCAAAGCTGTGGAAAGCGAGGCACCTTCCCGCAGGCTGTCCCGTACGCGCAGCGCGGCTTTTGCAATCGGGTCAGCGCCGCCATCGCCGATGATGGCCAGCGCCCGTTCGGCCTGTATCTGGCGGCCCGAGAGTTTTGCAAGGCGCACCAGGAAATCGGTCGTCTGGCGGGCGGTCAGCTCTCGCCCGGTGCGCCGTTTGTGGCGTGTTGTCTGGGATGGGTCCGCTGTCGCCTCATCATCAAGGCTGATGGGAAATAGGCCCATCGCACGCAGGGCGCGCGTTGCGTCCACCTCATCCACGCCATCAATGGCCCCGCTTTGCTTGGCCCCGCTGGCATCGCGGGCAACGTAGAAAAAGGTCTTTTGGGTTTGATCTTCAGCCATCGGACCCTAGAAATACCGCACGCCCAGAACACGCAAGACCTCTTCCAGCGTGGTTTGCCCTTCGGCGATCATCCGCACCCCTTCGGATCCCATGGTGCGCAGGCCTGGAATACG
>JBCBOD010000051.1:0-25206 GCA_039821425.1 Pseudomonadota bacterium | reverse complement strand
GGTCTCTTACGAAAAGCTGCCAGAGATCGAAGAGGTCGACTTTTCCAAGATCAAGCTTGAGCGGATGGTCGTGAAGGCTGATGACGACTCTGTCAAAGAGGCGCTCGACAACCTTGCCGAGAGCCCGCAGGCGGTGACCTACGAGCCCAAGAATGGCCAGGCGAAGAAGGACGATCAGGTCGTGCTCGACTTCGTTGGCAAGGTCGATGGTGAGGCGTTCGAAGGCGGTTCTGCTGAGGATTACCCGCTTGTGCTTGGCTCCAACTCTTTCATCCCCGGTTTTGAAGATGGCCTTTTGAAGGTCAAGGCGGGCGAGGAAAAGGATGTCGAGGTGACCTTCCCCGAGGATTATCAGGCCGAAAACCTCGCCGGGAAGCAAGCCGTGTTCACCTGCACCATCAAAGAGGTGAAGGCGCCAAAGAAGCCAAAGATCGACGATGAACTGGCCAAGAAGTTCGGTGCAGAGGATCTTGATGGTCTGAAGACGCAGATCACGGATCGTCTGGAAGCCGAATACACCGGGGCGTCCCGCGCGGTGGCCAAGCGCGCGCTGCTCGATGCGCTGGACAAGAAGGTGAAGTTCGATCTGCCAGCATCACTTGTGGAGGCTGAAGCAAACCAGATTGCCCATCAGCTGTGGCATGAAGAAAACCCAGAGGTCGAAGGCCACGATCACCCAGAGATCAAGCCGACGAAGGACCACACAAAACTGGCTGAGCGTCGCGTGAAGCTTGGCCTGCTGCTGGCCGACATTGGCCAGAAGGCCGACGTAAAGGTCACCGATCAGGAAATGACTCAGGCTATCATGAACCAGGCCCGCCAGTATCCTGGCCAAGAGCGTCAGTTCTTTGAATTCGTGCAGCAGAACGCACAGTTCCGTCAGCAGCTTCAGGCGCCCCTTTTCGAAGACAAGGTCGTTGATCACATCTTTGAACAGGCCGCTGTGAAGGAAAAAGGGGTCAGCAAAGAAGACCTGCAAAAGGCTGTCGAGAAGCTCGAAGAAGAGTAACGCGACCAATCACACGCATGCCAGAAGGCGCCCTGCGGGGCGCCTTTTTTTGTTGGCTGGTCATATTTCTGCTGCGGCCCTGCCCTAAAAACCACGTTCTTCGGTGGCCCCTTAGGCGGTATGTTTTGGCAGCAATACAAAGGAATACCGCCATGCTGAGAGTTTTTCTGTTGACCATCGTCAGTGTCCTCGGGCTGACTATCGCCGCGCAGGCCTGTCCGGATTTCAACCTTGCCCCGCAAGCCGCCTATCAGGCGACGGGCAAGCAGCTTTACTCTCCGCGCGGGTTCGACGTGATTGCGGGCGGAAACAACTACGTCTGGGACTGCCGGAATGTGCAGCCAGGGACGGACACTGGTGCGGGCTATTTTCCATCCGCACCGGATTTTTCCTTTTCCCTGTCCGGGATGGGGGCCTATCAGTTGGTTGTGAGCGTTGTCAGCGAGTGTGACGCGGCCCTCTTGATCAACACCGCCTCTGCCAACTGGTATTACGATGATGATGACAACGGAAACCTCGACCCGCGGATTGTACTGACGCGCCCTGCGGATGGCCGGATCGACGTTTGGATTGGCACCTATGACGGTGAGTATTGCAACGCACAGCTGCAGCTGGAAACTTTCGACCGCTAGGTTTTGCCAGATGCCTGGGTGCCGCTAGGTTCCCGGGTATGATCAATCTGCCGCCCATCGCCCTGTCCGTCCGCCAACCCTGGGCTTGGGCGATCGTGGCAGGGCACAAACCGATTGAGAACCGAAGTGCCGGGTCCATCAGGGCAGGGGGCATGGATTGCCGCCGTATCGCGATCCATGCGGCCGCTGGGTTGAAACAGGACGAGTATGATTGGGGTGTCTGGCGTCTGCAAAGGCACGGGGTCAGCTGCCCGCGGCCGGACGCCTTGCCGCGCGGTGCGATCATTGGGGCGGTCGATGTGGTGGAGATCATCACGCAGAGTGACAATGCATGGTTCGGCGGTCAGTGCGGACTGCTTCTGGCCAATGCGGTCATGTGTGACCCGATCCCGGCGAAGGGCGCGCTTGGATATTTCAGGTGGGAACGGTCAGAGGCTTTGGCCCCGACAGCCCCATGGATGACACGCTGGGGTGCGGGCGAAGGCGGATTGTTTGACAGCTTAGAGCCCGCATGGCGGGACGCGCCTAGAAAGCCGTTTGGTGGAAGCGATCACTCATCATAAAGGCGATTGGCATCGTTGTGCCGCAGCCGCGCGTCGATCTGTTTGAATGTCAGGCCGGTGTCTGTCTGGTCGTGCAGCGCCTCGGCATAGGTCGGCAATCCATCTGTGCTTGCGGCTTTGTCAGGGTGCCAGAGGGCGGAGCGGATGATCGCCTTGCCGCAGTGATAGAAGGCCTCTTTCACCGTAACCACGATGGCGAATTCTGGCACCCGCCCCTTGATCGCCATGCTTGCGCGCAGATCCGCGTCGCGCACGATTTGCGCCGTTCCGTTCACGCGCACGACCTCGTTGCGGTTGGGCACGAGGAAAATCAGCCCAATCGCTCCAGTCGACAGGATGTTTTGAAAGCTGTCAAAGCGGTGGTTGCCGGGGCGATCCGGGATCGCGAGCGTGTGGTTGTCGAGGACCCTGACAAACCCCGCCGGGTCGCCCTTGGGGGAGGCATCGACCCGACCCCCGGCGTCGTAAGTCGCCATGATCAGGAAGGGACTGCGAGCGATCCATGCCCGGCAATGGACATCCAGATGGTCCAACACTTTTGCTGTCTGGGCGGGATGAATGTCGCGGTGCACATCATGCACTTGCGCGATATCGGTGACGGGGTCCGTCGGGGTGTAGGGCATCGGGCTGACCTTGATCTGCGTCCTAAGGTCAGGATCAGCCGCGATGCGGTGGGCGTCAAGCGATCCTACATCAGGGCCGCGACATTCAATCCGACTGTCAGCGCGCCAATAGGTTCACCGGTTTCGGTGTCGATGATCGTCATGGAGACCTGCCCCTGCACAGCCTGGGTCGAGTCGTCGAGTTCGACATCCCCCAAATGCACAGCGTACGGGCCCATCAAGTAGGTTTCAGTGAACTTTGCCTCATCACCCTGCCAGTAGTCAGAGGTTGGCTCGCTCGCCGCGACGTTCAGGCCCTTCGCGTCGACGATGAAGGCTTCGGTGATCGCGCCGCCAGACTGGCCAACCTGATTACGCAAGAAATCGGCTGCGGGGTTGTTGACGACATCCGCGATGATGGTTGCGTCGTCAGACCCGACAAAAGCCCGCCACAGCTGATCTTGCTGGTCGATGGCAGCTTGGTCAAAACCAGAGGTCTGGGCGTTCTGTTCAATGATTGCGGCGACGAGAACCGGGTCATGCGCCCAGGCACTGATCGAGGATTGCAGGTAGTCTTGCATGGCGGCCTTGGTCGTATCGGCTTGCGCAAATGTTGCGAGGGATAGTGACGCGGCAATGGCCAGAGAAAGTGGTTTCATCTGATGCTCCTTTCAGTTGACGCGCAGACTGTGAAAGGGCGGGGCTAACAATTCGTGAAACCGGGCAAGAAAAAAGGCCGTGCCCAATGCCCGGACACGGCCTTTGGTTTTGATTGGCGGATCGATCAGTCTTTGCTGTCGTCGCTGCCTTCGTCGGACGCTGCGTCTTCCTCGGTTTCGACACCGGCTGTTTCGGCCAGTGCTTCATCTTCGGATGCGGCTGCACCGATGTCGTCGAAGAGTTCCTGAATCTCGAACTCTGCGGCGGCTTCTTCCTCGGCGGCCAGTTCTGCGATCGACTTGCCAGCCTCTTGCAGTTCAGCCTCTTCGGCAGAGCGGGCCACGTTCAGCGTGATCGTCGCTTCAACCTCGGGGTGGAGGTTGATGATCAGGTCATGCAGGCCGAGCTCTTTGATTGGGCTCTGCAGGACGACCTGTTTCTTGTCGACGCTGAAGCCAGCCTCCGTTGCGGCCTCTGCGGCGTCACGTGGTGTGACAGACCCGTAGAGAGAGCCCGCATCAGATGCAGAACGGATGACGATGAACTTCTGACCGTCCAGTTTGGCGGCCAGTGCTTCGGCTTCTTTCTTGGTTTCGAGGTTGCGGGCTTCCATCTGGGCCTTTTCAGCCTCAAACCGGGCCATGTTGGCCTCGTTCACGCGCAGGGCCTTGCCTTGTGGCAGCAGGTAGTTGCGGGCGTAGCCTTCCTTGACGGACACAACTTCGCCCATCTGGCCCAGCTTTGCGACGCGCTCAAGCAGGATGATATCCATGGGATGCTCTCCTTATTTTACGGCGTAGGGCAGAAGGGCAAGGAAACGGGCACGCTTGATCGCACGGGCGAGGGCGCGCTGGTTTTTTGCACCAACAGCGGTGATACGGGCAGGCACGATCTTGCCACGCTCAGAGATGTAGCGCTGCAGTGTGCGGGTGTCCTTGTAGTCGATCTTGGGGGCGTTTTCGCCCTCGAACGGATCGGACTTGCGACGGCGGAAAAATGGTTTGGTTGCCATGATTGTCTCTCCTGAACCTTGGCCTTAGCGACGCTCGCGGCGGTCACCGCGGTCTTCACGCTTTTGCATCTGTACGGATGGGCCTTCTTCGTGGGCGTCGACCTTGATCGTCAGCACGCGCATCACGTCGTCGTGCAGGCGCATCAGGCGCTCCATCTCTTGCACGGCGGGGGCCGGTGCATCGGTGCGCAGGAAGGCATAGTGCCCCTTGCGGTTCTTGTTGATCTTGTAGGCCATCGTCTTGACGCCCCAGTATTCATTATCAACAACCTTGCCGCCGTTGTCGGCAAGCACAGTGCTGAAATGTTCGATGAGGCCTTCGGCTTGCGTGTTGGAAAGATCCTGACGCGCAATCATGACATGCTCATAAAGCGGCATGCGTTCTCCATTCATGTCTCGGCGCACTTCAAAGGATGGGTGCTGCCTTGCTACGTCCCATCCACGAGAGGCTGCGCAGTTCATACGTGTTGCAGCAAGGATGCGGCCTTATACAGCCCGCGCCCCATGTTGCAAGGCCTCTGGCACGATTGATCGCTGCCAATCCGCAACAGATTGGAAATTCTTAACGATGCCTTGAGGTTGCCCCTTTATCGTCACGTTCGTGAATAGGCTGATAGAGGCAGCCAACGGAGTGATCTATGACAGATGCAAGCACGACGCAGGGCCATCTAGGCGAAACCCTCGCACAAACGTCGCACTATACGGTTGAGGATGTGTATTGGGGCTACATGATCCGCCCGAACCGGGGGCCGAAGTTCTCGGTCGCGCTTGGTCAGGCTGTGTCGTTCTTTTTCGGCGTTTGTTTCATGACAGCCTGTCTTGGCATTTTGGTGCTGCCGACCCTGTTCTTTGACGGCGAACTCGGCTCGATGCGCGTTGGGTCTGCCACACTATTTGGGGCCGCTGCCATCTATCTTTTGTGGTTTGCAAGCCGCGGCACTTTGCCAGAGGTGCATATCGACACCAATCTTGGCGAAGTGCGTGAGGTGATCTGCAACCGCGCTGGCCGTCCGACAACGGTCGGTGCCTACTCGTTTGACGCGATTGGCAGCGTGCTGATGGAAGAGAACCCGGACACGTCCCGCGCCAAGCTGATCCTGCAGTATCGCGACACCCAGAAGGGTGTGATCGTCGCTGAAGCGCCTACCGCCCAGTTGATCGCGCTGCGCAACAGGCTGGCCCATGATCTGCTGCAGCAGCCCCGGTTGCAGTCTGTCGCGGCCTAGGCGCCAAACCGCCGTTCACGCCGCCCTGAACAGAATTTGTTCATTTTTGTAGAATTGCTCTGCGGCAGTTCGTCCTATCTCTGTGAGACACAAGTTCATTCCGTTACGGAGATCCCAATGACCAAACTTCTCACAACGGCGGCGCTGGTCGCATCCACATTCGCCGCCCCTGCGCTTGCCAACAACTACACGCTTGACGCCAGCCACAGTCAGATCGTGTTTTCCTACGATCACCTCGGCTATTCCACGACCTACGGCATGTTCTCTGGTTTTGAAGGCGACATCGTCTTTGATCAGGAAAACCCCGCGGCGTCTTCCGTCACTGTGTCTTTCCCTGTCCGCACCATGCTGACCGGCTGGGAAGCCCGTTTCAACCACTTCATGAGTGACGATTTCTTTGCCGCTGCTGACGATGAAATGGTGACCTTCACGTCCACAGGTATTGAAGTGACAGGTGACAACACTGCGCTGATCACTGGTGATCTGACCCTGAACGGCATCACGCAATCGGTCGTTCTGGACACAACGCTGAACCAGGCCAGCGATCACCCAATGCAGAACATGCCCTGGGCCGGTTTTGACGCAACAACGACGATCCTGCGCTCTGACTTTGAAGTTGGTGCCTTTGCCCCCTTCGTCAGCGACGAGGTTGAGGTGATCATCTCGATCGAGGCGATGCAGGCCGCTTCCTGATTTCCCCGCCCACACTCACGGAAGAGCCGCGCCTGTTCACCAGGCGCGGCTTTTTTTCATTCGGCGCTACGGGTCGCAGTCAGGTTGATCGCGACGTCCACGGCGAAGGCCAGGTTGCTTTCGTCAGTCATGCTGGCCCCGATACCAAAGTCACGCCGGTCCAATGTCAGCGCCGCGGCCATCACGGCGGTATCGCCGGCAAGTTCCAGCGTGAATGGCATCTGCAGTGGCACCGCATTCCCCTTGATCGTCAGGGTGCCGTCAGCGACGTAGGCGTCACCATCCGCTAGGATATCGGCGACAAAACTGGCGGTGGGGAACGTGTCTGCGGCAAAGAAATCAGCGCCGAGCGCGTTGCTGGTCACCGTACCTAATGAAAGCGAGGTGATTGCAATCGTGGCGTTTACATCGCCCATCACGCCCTCTGCCTCCGGATCAAAGCTGATCGCGGCCGTAAAATCCGAGAACCCACCCGAGACAGCGCTGCCGAACTGCGTGACGGCGATGCCAATCTCGCCTTCAGAGACGACCCAGTCAGAGCTGACCTCTGCCAATGCTGCCTGCGGGACAGAGGATTCGCTGGTGTAGATCCCTGCGGCAGCCCCACCTGCGGTGACGCCCAGATAGATGCCCACGGCCAAGAGCGGTGCTGTCCAGCCGCCGCGATGCGCGCCAACAGCGGGCCCGCTTTCCTTGCCGAACCACATCCGCCGCAGCGTGGCGTCCTTGTCGATCACATGGTGTTTCACAGCACCCGCGATATGCAGGATGATTGCGGCCATCAGGATCTTGCTCCACGCCCAGTGGAGCCCACCGAAGAGCTTGGCGACATCCTCATCATTCGGAACGAATGGAAGCTCCTGGCTGATGGGCAAAAGGATGGGCGCGAAGCCTTCGGTTGCGGCGTGATGGATCCAGCCGGTCAGGGGGACAGCAACGAGCGAGATGTAGAGAAGCCAATGGACAGTGGATGCAAGAAACGTCTCTGCCTTGCGCTTCGGGTGGAGCGTGTCCGGTTTTGGCTGCCCGAGCGCCCAAAGGATGCGCAGCAGTGCAACGACAAAGACAACCACACCGAGCGTCTTGTGAAATGAAAAGAGCTGCGCCTTCAACGCGAGCTGCTCATTCGTTTCATAGGGGAGTCGATAGGCGATGGCCCCCAATGGTGCTGCCGTCAGGATCAGCAGGGCCGTCAGCCAGTGAAACGTCTTGGTCACCGTGCCATAGGTCACGGGATGTGTGGTGGCGTGCATGTCAAACTCCGTCGTCTTTCCTCCACAGTATACTGATTGACCCCAGCGAACAGTGATAGAGTTTGTGCGAAGCTGCGCGGATGATGTGCATCACGCGCTTTTGTGCCGATTGCTTGTGCGGGGCCGGTCAGCGCGCTAAGCCTGCGAGCAAAGAAGGGGAGGGTTCCACATGCGTGCATTCGTTTTTCCGGGCCAAGGGGCGCAGACCATCGGCATGGGCAAGGCGCTGGCAGAGGCCAATCCGGCAGCCAAGGCCGTCTTTGATGAGGTCGACGAGGCGCTGGGCGAAAGCCTCTCTGGCCTGATCTGGGAGGGTGACCTTGAAACGCTGACCCTTACCGCCAATGCGCAGCCCGCCCTGATGGCGACATCGCTGGCCACGCTGCGCGCGATGGAAGCTGAAGGGGTTGCGATCACTGACGCAAATTTCGTCGCCGGGCATTCTTTGGGTGAGTATTCGGCCCTGGCCGCTGCGGGAACACTGACGGTTGCCGACGCTGCGCGCCTTTTGCGGGTGCGCGGGACAGCGATGCAAGAGGCTGTTCCGGTGGGTGTCGGCGCGATGGCGGCGATCCTTGGGCTTGATCTGGAGAGTGTGAAGGCCGTCGCTGAGGAGGCCGCGCAAGGCGAAGTTTGTGCGGCCGCAAACGACAATGACCCCGCGCAGGTGGTCGTGTCCGGCCACAAAGGCGCGGTGGAACGTGCGACATGGATCGCCAAGGAAAAGGGCGCCAAGCGCGCGGTCTTGCTGCCGGTCAGCGCACCTTTCCACTGCAGCCTCATGGCCCCCGCCGCGAAGGTGATGGCACAGGCGCTGGAAGACGTTGACATGGTTCATCCGAAGGTGCCGGTGGTGGCCAACGTGCTGGCCCATGCCGAGGAAGACTGCGTGATGCTCCGCTCTTTGCTGGTCGATCAGGTGACGGCGGCGGTTCGCTGGCGCGAGAGCATCATGTTCATGGCCGCCCAGGGTGTGAAGGAAATCTACGAGATCGGTGCGGGCAAGGCGCTTTCCGGCATGGTCAAACGGATCGACCGAAGCGTCGCGGCGACCCCGGTTGGCACGCCCGATGACGTAAAAGCCGTCGCCGAAGACATAAATGCATAACCTGAAGAAGGCCTGAGATATGTTTGACTTGAATGGAAAGAATGCGCTGGTCACCGGTGCCTCCGGTGGGATCGGCGGTGCGATTGCCAAAGCGCTCTATGATGCCGGTGCCACTGTCGCGCTCTCTGGCACGCGGGTTGATCCACTGAGCGAACTGGCGGCAAGCCTTGGTGAGCGCGCCCATATACTGCCTTGCAATCTGAGCGATGCAGAGGCCGTGAATGCCCTGCCGAAACAGGCGGCTGACGCGATGGGGTCTGTTGATGTGTTGGTCAACAACGCGGGCATCACGCGTGACAATATCTTCATGCGCATGTCGGACGAGGAATGGGCGCAGGTGCTCGAGGTCAACCTGACCTCGACCATGCGCCTTTGCAAAGGTGTGATCCGGGGGATGATGAAGGCGCGCTGGGGCCGGATCGTGAATATCTCATCCGTCGTGGGTGCGACCGGCAACCCGGGACAGGCCAACTATGCCGCCTCGAAAGCGGGCATGGTCGGCATGTCAAAGTCGATCGCGTATGAGGTCGCAAGCCGTGGAATCACCGTCAACTGCGTGGCACCCGGTTTCATCACAACCGCGATGACCGAGAAGCTGACCGATGATCAAAAGGCCGGCATTCTGGGTCAGGTTCCCGCCGGCCGGATGGGTGAAGCAGACGAAATCGCGGCGGCCGTGCTGTACCTATCAAGCCCGGAAGCCGCCTATGTTACCGGTACCACCTTGCACGTAAACGGGGGCATGGCGATGCTCTGAGTGCATGCCGGATGCCGATGCGAAAGCGTTTGCCTATCTGAATTTCTCTGCTATAGGCCACGCAGATTTGCGAACCTGCGCATGTGACCCTACGTCAAACGTTGTGCGGCGCAGATATGAACATGCCGAATTACGACGGCACAGAAGGGCGCCAGCCCAATGAAAATCGGGTCAAGGCCCAGAAAGACGTGAGGAATTGAAATGAGCGACGTTGCTGACCGCGTACGCAAGATTGTTGTAGAGCATCTTGGCGTTGAAGAAGACAAAGTGACCGAGAATGCGTCCTTTATTGACGATCTGGGCGCAGACAGCCTGGATACGGTTGAGCTTGTGATGGCCTTCGAAGAAGAGTTCGGGATCGAGATCCCTGACGACGCGGCGGAAACGATCCAGACATTCGGCGACGCTGTCAAATTCATCGACGGCGCGTCCTGATCCACATCGCGTATTGATTTTGAACGGCACCCCTATGCGGGTGCCGTTTGCGTTTCCCGGGCCTGATTTACAATCACACCAACGGTGCCCAGGCTGATCTGCTGATCGAATTGCACGCCGACATAGTGGGTGTTCGCCCATTTCACCGCGCCGGGGGTCGTCTGATCAAGGATATCTATCTCCACTACAGCGCCGACCTCTGGTGGTGTCTCTAGTCCGTGTTTCAGCTTCGTGCCGAAACAATTGATATCAATCAGCATCCCGGGCAGCTTGCGCTCATCCAGCTGGTACGTGGTTGCATAACTGGTGTTGTGACGCTTCGCCTTGCGCCGCCGCCAGATCAGCCATTTGCGGATCAAGGGTGTCAGGACCATCGCGGCGCCACCAACCACAAAGAGGATGACAAAGTTCCTGGGCTGCATGACTTGTTCGCGGTATTCGGCGAGCGTTTCTCTGACCACTTCAATGTCTTCCACATCTTCACCGATGTCCTCACCCGAAAAGCCACGCTCTGACCTTTCGCGAGTAGCGATTGCGATTTGTTGTGCGTCGCAGCGCAATTCGAGCAGGTCCTGTTCAACGTCGGAAAGCCTGTTGAGGACCTGTGCGGTAAAGTGGGGACGTGTCGAAAAGGGGTCATCTAGGCTTGTCCGGCGCAGCAGGTCACGCGTGTCATCCAGGAATCGCCGGAACGTCGCCCCCTTGCCTGAGATCGAGGTGCCACCCACAACCTGGATCGCGTCGCTATTGCTGAGACGCCCTGTAATCTGCCGCAGTTGCCGGATGTCATTGGTGAAAAGCGCTGTGGCGGGATTGCGGTAAAGCCGGGTTTGAATGGCCCAGATGGTATCTAGCTGATCGACGATGACGCAATCCTCTTTCGCCACCTGCGCGGTTGAGGCTTGTGGGAAGGCCGTCAGCAGAGCGGACGCCATCGCGATGAGAGTGCAGTACCGCAAACTGTGATCCATCTGTCTTTCAGCGCAGATCTAGTGTCTTTGTCTTAAGCACCGGTGAAATCCTGCCAGCCCTGGCCCTTGGCCGCCCTTGCCCCTGACCGCGCGGCTGGGGTATCACCCGGGGAAAGAACCAGTAAGGTGAGGGCAGAGCATGCGGCGTGTCGTAGTGACAGGGTTGGGGTTGGTCACACCCCTAGCAGATGGTGTGGAAGCCTCTTGGCAGCGCATTCTTGACGGGAAATCCGGCGCGGGCCGCATTGAGGGGTTCGATCCAAGCCGCCTGACAACGCAATATGCCTGCGAGGTGCCACGCGGCGATGGCGCTGACGGGACGTTCAACGCTGACGCCTATATGGACCCAAAGGAACAGCGCAAAGTTGATACCTTTATCCAGTTCGGCATGGCAGCCGCGCAGCAGGCGATCGAGGATTCGGGCTGGGCGCCTGAAGACCGTGAGGCGCTTGAGCGGACAGGCGTTATGATCGGCTCTGGCATTGGTGGGCTGAACTCCATTGCCAATACCTCCATCATGATGGCCGAGAAGGGACCGCGCCGCGTATCGCCCTTCTTTGTCCCTGGCGCGCTGATCAACCTGATTTCTGGCCAGGTGTCGATCAAATACGGCTTCCGCGGCCCGAACCACGCTGTTGTGACAGCCTGTTCGACAGGGGCGCATGCCATTGGCGATGCTGCGCGTCTGATCATGTTTGGTGATGCGGATGTCATGGTTGCCGGTGGGGCCGAGGCCGCGATCTGCGAGGTCGGCATGGCGGGCTTCAACGCTTGCAAGGCGCTGAGCACCAAGCACAACGATGATCCGACAATTGCGAGCCGCCCCTGGGACAAAGACCGCGACGGTTTTGTGATGGGTGAGGGCGCCGGTATCGTGGTGCTGGAGGAATACGAACACGCCAAAGCGCGTGGGGCCAAGATTTATGGCGAGGTTCTGGGTTATGGCCTGTCTGGCGATGCCCACCACATCACCGCACCACCACCGGACCACGAGGGTGCCGAGCGCGCGATGCGGGCGGCTTGCAAGAACGCAGGCATTGAACCGAGCCAGATCAACTACGTGAATGCGCATGGCACGTCGACGATGGCCGACACGATTGAGCTGGGTGCAGTTGAACGTCTGGTTGGGGATGCCGCGAAAAACCTCAAGATGTCCTCGACCAAATCCGCGACTGGACACCTTTTGGGGGCCGCTGGCGCGATTGAGGCGATCTTCTCCATCCTCGCGATCCGTGATCAGGTGGCGCCGCCAACGATCAACCTCGACAACCCGGATACTGATACGGTGGTGGACCTTTGCGCCAATGAAAAGCGGCCCGGCCCGATTGATATTGCCTTGTCGAATTCCTTTGGTTTTGGCGGCACCAATGCGAGTGTCGTCTTCGGGAAAGTCGACTGATGTGGCGCCATATTGCGTCTAACGCAATGACGTTCCTGATCGTCGGATTGTTCCTGATGGTCGGTGCGATTGCCTGGGGAAGCCGTGAATATTCCGCCGCGGGACCGTTGGAAACGGCGATCTGCCTTGAGGTGCCAAGCGGCAGCAACTTTGATGATCTGAGCGCCAACCTGACCGGGCAGGGTGCCATTACCTCTCCCTTTATTTTTGAGGTTGGGGCGGACTACACAGAGAAATCCAGCCAGCTGAAAGCCGGTCGGTTCAGGGTCCCTGAAGCGTCGTCGATGGAAGAAATCGTGGATATCGTCACCCGTGGCGGGCGCAATACCTGCGGGGCCGAGGTGATCTATCGTGTGGGCATCAACCGCACGCTTGTTGACGTTCGCGAACTGGACCCTGCGTCGAACGAATTTGTCGATCTCGTCAGCTTTGAGGCGGGCGGGCTGGAGGTGCCGGAAACCTACGCGGAAGTCCGCGCCGACGGCAGTGCCACCTACCGCGTCGTCTTTGCCGAGGGTGTAACCAGCTGGCAGGTTGTGAACGCGCTTGGTCAGATTGACGTGCTCCGCAATGATGTTGCGGACGTGCCGCCCGAAGGCATCCTCGCCCCCCGTGACTACGATCTGCGGGACGGTGATACCGTGTCATCCGTTCTGAACCGGATGCGTGAGGCACAGACAGAGATCCTTGCGAATGCGTGGGAAAACCGGGAAGAGGGCCTGCCCCTGCTGTCGGCAGAAGAAGCCCTGATTCTCGCCAGCATTATCGAAAAGGAAACCAGCGTGCCGGAAGAGCGCAGGCAGGTGTCCAGTGTCTTTGTCAATCGCTTGAACCGTGGCATGCGGCTGCAGACCGATCCGACGGTGATCTACGGCATTACGCAGGGTGAGGGTGTGTTGGGTCGCGGTCTGCGGCAAAGTGAACTACGCGCTGCAACTCCTTGGAATACCTATGTGATTGAAGGGCTTCCTCCGACACCGATTGCGAACCCTGGTCAGGCGGCGATTGAGGCGGCGCTGAACCCGGATGAAACCGAGTATATCTTCTTTGTAGCGGATGGGACCGGCGGCCATGCCTTTGCCACCAATCTCGACGACCACAATAGCAATGTCGCCCGCTGGCGCGAGATCGAAGCTGCGCGTGAAAGCGACGGCTGACCCTAGGGCTTAGGTTAAGAAAACCTCTTTGTTCCGCGCGCTGTGATTGCCCCCAGATTTGACAGCCGGCGCTGTGCCGCTGTATTTCTGCACCCTGCTAGATAGTCGTTTTTCCAATTCGGAGGCGACCACTCGACCTGACGGACTTTGCCAGACAGGTCAGTAACTGATGAACGAGATCCCCGAAACGGATGAAACCGAAGCGCAGTTGGCCGAGAACCGGCTGGCAGAAGTCGATGCGCTTTCGCGCCGGATCAGGCGTGCCCTGACCGACATGATGGACACGCTGGAAGGCGATGATGAGGCCAGCGCCTTGCCTAAGACAATCCTGACAAAGCTCAATGAATTGCATGCGGCGCATCTGAAAGTGCTGGCTGCCGAGGATACGTTTCATGACAAAATCGGCAAAGACCCCGACGCAGACGCCGCAGATCTTGACTCCATCCGTGCTGAGATCGGGCGCCAACTTGATCGCATCCGGGAAACCCTCGTCGCAAAAGGAGTTTCTATCGCTCCTGACGCTGGAACAGATGATGGCACTGCCCTATTTGTTCGATTTCTGGGCGCTGCCGCATCAGATCCCACCCGGGGGTGACTGGCGCACGTGGGTCGTGCTGGGCGGGCGTGGTGCGGGCAAGACCCGCGCGGGTGCCGAATGGGTCCGCCGCATGGTCGAAGGGGCCTTGCCCCATGCCAGCGGAGCTGCAAACCGTGTGGCGCTGGTGGGTGAAACCATCGATCAGGCGCGCGAGGTGATGGTCTTTGGCGACAGCGGTATCATGGCCGTCTGCCCGCCGGACCGCCGCCCGCACTGGATCGCCGGGCGCCGGATGCTGGAATGGCCCAATGGCGCGACGGCCCAGATCTTTTCCGCCCATGATCCCGAAAGCCTGCGCGGCCCGCAGTTTGATGCCGCATGGGCGGATGAGCTTGCCAAATGGCCCAAAGCGCAAGAGGCCTGGGACATGTTGCAATTTGGCTTACGCCTCGGTGTCGATCCGCGCGCCTGTGTAACGACCACGCCACGCCGGTCTGCCGTGCTGCGCGATCTACTGGAGCGCGAGAGCACCGTTAGCACCCATGCCGCCACGGAGGCAAACCGCGCAAACCTTGCCGACAGTTTCCTGACAGAGGTGGAGGCCCGCTACGGTGGCACGACCCTTGGCCGGCAGGAACTCGCGGGTGAGATGCTGATGGATGTCGAGGGTGCGCTCTGGACCTTGGCGGATTTGGACCAAGCCCGCGTCGCAGAGGCCCCGCCGCTCGACCGTATCGTTGTCGCCATTGATCCTCCGGGGGCGTCCCATGCAGGTGCTGATGCCTGCGGGATCGTCGTAGCGGGGGTGCAGATGCAGGGGGAGGCGCATGGCTGGCATGCCTACGTCCTCGAAGATGCGACTGTGCAGGCGGCCCGCCCGACCGTCTGGGCAAAGGCCGCCATTGAGGCGCTGCGCCGCCATCAGGCAGATCGGCTGGTCGCAGAGGTCAATCAGGGTGGCGACATGGTGGAGACGGTTTTGCGCGGGATCGACCCGATGGTGCCGTTCCGATCTGTCTACGCCTCGCGCGGGAAGGTCGCGCGGGCGGAACCTGTTGCAGCACTTTATGAACAGAGCAGGGTCAGCCATCTGCCGGGTCTGACGGCCCTGGAAGACCAGATGACCGAGATGAGCACGGCTGGGTTTCAGGGCAAAGGCTCCCCTGACCGTGTCGATGCGCTGGTCTGGGCGCTGCATGATCTGCTGATCGAACCGGCCAAGACGTGGCGCAAGCCGCAGGTGCGGCTGCTCTGACCCTTTGGGGCGTTGCACCGCCCTGCGCGCGGCGGTGTCAGAGCTTTCCAACCTATCAATGCGAGATTGTTTTGCGTGGACCGGAGAGGCCACCAACGACCGGCATCGGAGTTTTGAATGTTTGAATTTTTGAACCGTGCATCGCGTCAGCCCGCAGCGGCAGAGGTGAAGGCCTCGGCCACGTGGCGGGTGATGGCGCTCTCTGGTGCCGGTCGTGTGGCGTGGTCGCCGCGTGATGTCGTGTCGCTGACCAAATCGGGGTTTCGCGCCAATCCGGTCGGCTTTCGCGCGGTCAAGCTGATTGCCGAGGCTGCTGCTGCGATGCCGGTGATCCTGCAGGACAGCCAGCGCCGCTATGACACGCACCCGGTCCTGTCGTTGCTGGCCAGCCCCAATGCCGCGCAAGGACGTGCGGAGATGCTGGAGGCGCTCTTTGGTCAAATCCTGCTGACCGGTAACGGTTATCTGGAGGCTGTGGGCGATGACGGGCTGCCGGTGGAACTGCATGTCCTGCGCTCTGACCGGATGTCGGTTGTACCGGGTGCCGACGGTTGGCCTGCAGGCTACGAATATCAAGTGAACGGGCGCAAGCATCGCTTCCAGATAGGCGAAGGGGCAGGGATGATCTGCCATTTGAAGAGTTTTCACCCACAAGACGACCACTATGGCTTCTCACCCTTGCAGGCGGCCGCCGCTGCGATTGACGTGCACAACAGCGCCTCGCGCTGGTCAAAGGCGCTGCTCGATAATGCGGCGCGGCCCTCTGGCGCGATTGTTTATCGCGGTGCCGACGGGCAATCAGCCCTGACGAATGACCAGTATGATCGCCTTTTGGAAGAGATGGAGACACAGCATCAAGGCGCGCGCAATGCGGGCCGGCCGATGCTGTTGGAAGGGGGGCTGGATTGGAAGCCGATGGGCTTCTCCCCTTCCGATATGGAGTTTCAGAAGACAAAAGAGGCCGCGGCACGCGAGATCGCGATTGCCTTTGGCGTGCCGCCCATGATCCTCGGCATTCCGGGCGATGCGACCTACGCCAATTATCAGGAAGCAAACAGGGCCTTCTACCGTTTGACCGTACTGCCTTTGGCGACACGGGTGCTGGCGACATTGGCCGACTGGCTGTCGGGCTTTGCAGGGGAAGAGGTGGCGCTGCGCCCTGACGTTGACCAGATCCCGGCCCTGTCTGCCGAACGTGACGCGCAATGGCGCCGGGTGGCTGATGCTGCCTTCCTCACGGATGCCGAGAAACGCAGCCTTCTGGGGCTGCCAGCGCTGGAGGTGGGCGATGGATCGTAAGGTTGTTGATCTGGACGGGCAGCCGCGCCGTGGCGGCCCGCCGCCGGTGTCCGATTTCTGGTTCGCGCAGGTGGATGTCCGCCTCAGCCGGATTGAGTTCATGGTCACGCGGCTGGAATGGCAGGTCTGGGTGATCGTCTGCGGCTGTGCAGGCCTGTTGGTTTTCGAAATTGTCAAAGCGCTGAGCGGGGGTCCGCAATGAAACTGGAACATAAATTCTGTGCCCTGGGAACGGATGTGACCGTGACAGATGGGACCGTGATCAGCGGCTATGCCTCTGTTTTCGGGGCGCCCGATCAGTCGGGTGACCTGGTAGAGAAGGGGGCCTATGCGGCGTCCCTGGCCCAAGGGCGCGGGGTCAAGATGCTGTGGCAGCACGACCCGGCCCAGCCCATCGGCGTGTGGGAAGAGGTGCGCGAGGATGACAAGGGCCTTTGGGTCAAGGGCCGCCTCTTGACGGATGTGGCGCGCGGGCGCGAGGCGGCGAGCCTAATTGCCGCGAAGGCCATTGATGGCCTTTCTATCGGGTATCGCACCGTGAAGGCCCGCAAGGATGACAAGGGCAGGCGCCACCTGTCCGAAGTTGAACTGTGGGAAGTGTCACTCGTGACCTTTCCCATGCTTCCAGAGGCACGCGTCGGCGCGAAAGGGGATGATCCCGCCATGGCCGCCCTGCGTGAGATGGCTGCGGCATTCGAGGGTGCGCGCCAGTTGATGGCGCGGGGCTGACCCGCCCGAACCAAACCAAGAAGGACGACAGTAATGAGCAAGATCGAGAGCAAGTCTCGGGCCGGGGAAGATGTGCCCGCCGCCGAGGCGCTGAACACCGCAATTGCCGGTTTCATGCGTGATTTCAAAGACTTTTCCCAGGGCGTGAATGCCAAACTTCAAAAACAGGATGACCGGATGACCAAGCTGGACCGTAAAACCATGATCAACGCGCGCCCCGTGCTGGCGCAGGCGGCCGCTGAGGAAGCGCCGCATCAGAAGGCCTTCGCCGCCTACCTGCGCTCTGGCGACGATGACGGGCTGCGCGGGCTGGAGTTGGAAGGCAAGGCGATGAGCACCTCAATCGCCGCTGATGGTGGCTATCTGGTGGATCCGCAAACGGCAGAGGCCATTCGCGGTACGCTGTCATCCACGGCCTCCATCCGCTCCATCGCCAATGTGGTGAATGTCGATGCGACATCATTTGACGTCCTAATCGACCATACCGAGATGGGCGCCGGCTGGGCCACGGAAGCAGGCCCTGTGTCTGAAACGGACACGCCACAGATCGAGCGGATCAGCATTCCACTGCACGAACTTTCCGCCCTGCCAAAGGCCTCGCAACGCCTGCTCGATGACAGCGCCTTTGACATCGAGGGCTGGCTCGCCACGCGCATTGCGGACAAATTCGCCCGGTCAGAAGCGGATGCCTTCATCAACGGCAATGGCACGGACAAACCGACCGGCCTGATGAACTATCCCACTGTAGACAATGACAGCTGGACCTGGGGCAACATCGGCTATGTAGCGTCTGAGACCGCTGGCGGTATCACACGCGCCGATCCGATTGTGGATCTTGTCTATGCGCTGGGGGCTGAATACCGGGCCAATGCGACCTTCGTGATGAACTCCAAGACGGCTGGCGCGATCCGCAAGCTCAAGGATGCCGATGGCCGCTTCGTCTGGCTGGATGGGATTGCCGAGGCAGAGCCTGCCCGCCTGATGGGTTACCGCGTGCTGATTGCCGAGGACATGCCGGATATTGCCAATGATGCGATGGCGATTGCCTTTGGTGATTTCCGTGCGGGCTACACCGTCGCTGAACGCCCTGATCTGCGCGTGCTGCGCGATCCGTTCTCGGCCAAGCCGCATGTGCTGTTCTATGCGACCAAGCGCGTGGGTGGGGCGGTCAGCGATTTCGCCGCCATCAAGCTGATGAAATTCGCGGCCAGCTAACCCTGTGCTTGCGATGGGTGTCGCGCCATGTGTGCGGCATCCGGCCCCCCGGGCGCGCGCGCAGACAATCGCCGCGTTGTCTAGCAGTCCCTTCCGTCCGAGCAACGCGGGGAGCCTGCGCGCCCGGGGCCATACCTGCCCTGCGATCTGTCAGAATTTCGGAGTAAATCCATGATGTTAGTCGAAGAGACCACGGTGCCTGAAAGTGCGCTGCCGGTCGCATCGTTCAAAGAGCACCTGCGCCTTGGATCGGGGTTTGCCGATGCGGATTTGCAGGATGGATTGCTGGTGAGTTACCTGCGCGCCGCAGTTGCGACGATCGAGGCGCGGACGGGAAAGATACTGATCGTACGCAACTTTTCATGGCGGTTGAATGCCTGGCGCGACGGGCAGCGACAGATGCTGCCGATTGCCCCTGTGTCAGAGGTGACGGGGATCACGCTGGTCGACGCCGCGGGGGTGGAAACGGCCGCTGATCCAACCCTTTGGACCCTTGCCCAAGATACGCATCGCCCGACCCTTGTTGCTGCCAAATCCTGCCTGCCCACAATCCCCACCTCTGGTGCTGCGTTGATCGCGATGCAAGCGGGCTATGCCGCAGTTTGGGCTGAGTTGCCGAATGACCTGGCACAGGCGGTGATCTTGCTCGCGGCGCACTACTATGAGGTTCGTCATGAACATGCGGGTGGCGCGCCTGCTTTGCCAGCTGACGTTCAGGCGCTGATCGCGCCGCACCGCGCGCTGCGCCTTTTTGCCGGTGGCCGCACATGAAGCTCCCGCAACTCAACCGTTCTCTGGTGTTGGAAGGCCCTCTGCGCCTTGCTGATGGGTCGGGTGGCTTCACCGAAGGGTGGGAGGCACTGGGCGTGATCTGGGCCGAGGTGCGTGCCATGTCTGGCCGTGAACGTGCGCAATCCGCCGCGACGCTTGCGCGGACGCCGTTCAAGATCACTTTGCGTGCCGCCCCCCATGGTGCCGCGTCGCGCCCCACCGCAGGCCAGCGCTTTCGCGATGGCAACCGCATTTTTGTCATTCATGCCGTGGCAGAGCAGGGGCCTGAGAACCGCTATCTGACTTGCAATGCCGTCGAGGAGGTCGCGCCATGAGCTATGCAATGGCCGCCGCTCTGCAGACGGCAGTGTATGATCATTTGATCGCTGACGCGGGCGTAGGCGACGTACTGGGTGATGCAATTTATGACGCATTGCCACCCGGCACCTTGCCCCCGCTCTATGCGGTGCTCGGCGCTGAGGGCGCGCGCGACGCCTCTGACAAGACCGGGGCAGGCGCCTGGCATCGTTTCACGATCAGCATTGTGACGCAGGCCGCCGGTTTCGCCAGCGCCAAGCTGGCCGCGACAGCTATCTGCGACGCGCTAATCGACGCGCCACTGACGCTCAGCCGCGGCAGCCTGATTTCCCTTCACTTCGACAAGGCCCGCGCCGCCCGCATCGGCGCCGGCGCCGAACGCCAGATCACACTGATGTTTCGCGCCCGCGTCGCGGATGCGCCCTGACACCTGATAACCCGAAAGAGGAGCTGCCCTCATGGCTGCACAAAATGGCAAGGACCTTCTGGTCAAGATCGACATGACCGGCGACGGTCAGTTTGAAACGGTGGCGGGGCTGCGGGCGACGCGGCTGTCGCTGAACGCAGAAACGGTGGATGTCACGAGCCTGGAAAGCACGGGTGGCTGGCGCGAGCTGCTCGGTGGGGCCGGGGTGAAATCCGCCGCGATTTCGGGCGCCGGTGTGTTCAAGGATGAAACCACCGACGAACGCGCGCGTCAGATCTTCTTTGACGGTGAAACCCCTGATTTCCAGCTGATCGTGCCAGGCTTTGGCACGCTGCAAGGGGCGTTTCAGATTTCGTCCATTGAATACGCGGGCACTCATAATGGAGAGGCGACATACGAGATGTCGCTCGCCTCTGCCGGGGTATTGACCTTTACGGCGCTGGTCTGATGGCGAACCCGCTGGCAGGCGAGGTCAGCCTGACGATCGACGGGGTGCCGCATTGCTGCAAGCTGACGCTGGGAGCACTGGCAGAGCTTGAAGGCGCGCTGGGCACCGGATCGCTCATTGACCTGATCCGCCGGTTCGAGAGCGGGTCCTTTTCCGGCGCCGATGTGATGGCCGTGGTCGTCGCAGGCCTGCGCGGTGGCGGATGGGCAGGGCAGCAGGCGGACCTCTTGCAGGCCGATATTGCGGGTGGCCCGGTGGCGGCCGCGCAGGCAGCGGCCCTGATGCTCGCCCGCGCCTTCACGGTGCCGGAGTAGACGCTTGGACTGGCAGGGGTTGATACGGTCAGGCCTGCACGGGCTGCGCCTGACGCCCGCGCAATTCTGGGCGCTCACCCCGGCAGAGCTGCAGATCATGCTCGGCGTGGGGCAAGTGAATATGCCGCTAGGGCGTGCGGGGCTGGAAGGCCTGCTGCGCAATTTTCCCGACACGGGCAAAGGAGTGACGGATGAACGAGACCGATAAGATTGACGCGCTGGAAAGCGACCTCAGCAGCCTTGAAGGGGCGCTCGAAGATGCCTCTGCTATGACGGCGGCGTTTTCAGGGCAGTTGCGCAGTGTGCAGAGCAGCCTCAATGAAACGACACGTGATTTGGGCAAGCTGGAACGCGGGTTTTCCAGCGGTCTGCGCTCCGCCTTTGACGGGCTCGTCTTGGGTGGGCAATCGCTGACGGACGCGCTTTCGGGCCTTGCGCAAAAGATGGCAGATACGGCCTATGGGGCTGCGATCAATCCTGTCACGAACCACTTTGGTGGGCTTTTGGCCGATGGGGTGAACGCTGCTGTTTCCGGCTTGATGCCTTTTGCCGACGGCGCTGCATTCACCCAGGGCCGTGTGATGCCTTTCGCCAAAGGCGGAGTTGTCAGTGGGGCAACGGCCTTTCCCATGCGGGGCGGGACGGGCCTGATGGGCGAGGCGGGGCCAGAGGCGATCATGCCACTGACCCGTGGCGCTGACGGGCGGCTGGGCGTCAGTGCGGCGGGCGGTGCGCCGGTCAATGTCACCATGAACATCACCACCCCCGACGCCCCCAGTTTCCAACGCAGCAGCGCGCAGATCGCCGCCCAGGTGGGCCGTGCGATGGCCCGCGGCCAGCGGCACAGGTAGGAGCGCAAGATGTCCTTTCACGAAGTCAGATTTCCCGCCTCGCTGTCGTTTGGCGCGCTTGGCGGGCCGGAGCGGCGGACAGAGATCGTCACGCTCGCCAACGGGTTCGAGGAACGTAACACCCCTTGGGCCCACGCACGCCGGCGCTATGACGCTGGGATGGGTCTGCGGTCGCTCGATGATATCGAGGTGCTGATTGCGTTCTTTGAGGCACGGCAGGGACAATTGATCGGGTTCCGGTGGAAGGACTGGTCCGACTACCAATCCTGCAAGCCTTCTTGCGAACCGGAACCGGATGACCAGTTGATCGCGGTGGGTGATGAAGTGACAACAGTCTTTGCCTTGACCAAAACCTACCGGTCCGGTGCGGCGACCTACCAGCGCCCGATCACCAAGCCCGTACCCGGGTCGGTCAAACTGACGGTCGGCGGGGATCCTGTCACCGAAGGCGTGGACTACACTCTGGATGAAACAACAGGCGTCCTCACCTTCACCCACCCGCCGGATACCGGGGCTGAGGTGCGCGCCGGGTTTGAGTTCGACGTCCCCGTTCGCTTCGACACTGACAGCATCATGACCTCCGTGGCGAGCTTTCAGGCCGGTGAAGTGCCCAACGTCCCGATTGTCGAGGTGCGGGTATGACGCTCATCGAACATCTGAAGACCAAGTCGACCCATGTCTGTCGCTGCTGGGCGCTGGTCCGGCAGGACGGGACGACGCTGGGCTTCACCGACCATGACCGTGCGCTGAGCTTCGACGGTATCAACTTTCAGCCGCAAAGCGGTATGACAGCACACGCGTTGGCCAGCAGCACAGGGCTGTCTTTGAACAATACCGAGGCCATCGGTGCGCTGACTTCTGACGCGATCACCGAGGCGGATATCGCTGCCGGGCGCTACGATGGTGCGGCTGTCACACTCTGGCAGGCGCGCTGGGACGATGTGAGCGCGCGCAAGGTGCAGTTTCGCGGCACGTTAGGTGAAATCACGCGCGCCAATGGGGCGTTCACGGCAGAGCTGTTGGGGCTGACAGAGGCGCTGAACAAACCACTTGGCCGGTCTTACCTGAAGACCTGCAGTTCGGTGCTTGGGGATGCGCGCTGCGGGGTCGACACAAGTAATCCGGCGTTCCGGCTTGATCATACGGTGGCGGCCGGAAGCGACGGCGATCACTTGATCCTGTCGCAGGCATCCGGATTTGCGGATGGCTGGTTTTCCGGCGGTTTGTTGACGGTACAATCGGGGGAGGCCGCAGGTCTGAAAGCGAGCATCCGCACGGATGTGCTGGATGGCGAGGATCGCACGATCACTCTCTGGGCGCCGTTGCCGGTGCCGCTGGCTTCTGGCGACGCGGTGCGCCTTATCGCGGGTTGCGATAAACGGGCCGCGACCTGCCGTGAGAAGTTCAATAATTTCAAAAACTTCCAGGGCTTTCCGGATATTCCAGGCGACGATTGGATCGTCTCTGTGCCCCGTTCCAACCAGCCCAACACCGGCGGGAGCCTCACGCGATGAGCAACGCGATTGTTGCCGAAGCGAGGGCGTGGCTCGGCACGCCTTATGCGCATCAGGCCTCCACCAAGGGGGTGGGGTGTGACTGCCTTGGGCTGATCCGTGGGATCTGGCGCGCTCAGTATGGGGCAGAGCCTTGTCCCATCCCTGCCTACACGCCGGACTGGTCAGAGCCGCAGGGAGACGAGGCGCTGCTCAATGCAGCGCAGACCTACCTGCATCCGGCGACGGATACAGAAGCGCCCGGCGATGTCCTGCTCTTCCGCATGGCAAGGGGCGCGGTGGCCAAACACCTCGGCATTCTGTCCCTCTCCGGAAACACACCGCACTTCATCCACGCCTACGCGGGCCACGGCGTTGTCGAAAGCCCGCTTTCCGCCCCCTGGGCGCGCCGCATCGTGGCCCGTTTTACTTTTACAAAGGACTGACACATGGCGACCATTGCACTTTCTGCCGTCGGGATGGCGGTGGGCGGCTCCATCGGTGGGACGGTCCTTGGGTTATCGGCTGCCACCATCGGGCGCGCTGCGGGCGCGGCGATCGGGCGGCGGATTGATCAACAGATCCTCGGCGGGGGGAGCGAGACCGTCGAGACGGGCCGCATTGACCGTTTCCGTGTCACCGGTGCCGCAGAGGGCGCTGATATCCAGCGCATCTACGGGCGCATGCGCGTGCCAGGGCAGGTGATCTGGGCCAGCCAGTTTCAGGAAAGCAGCACGACGACAGGCGGCGGCAAGGGCGGCCCCTCGACCCCCAAAACCACGACCTACGCCTACAGCGTCAGCCTCGCCATCGCGCTGTGTGAAGGAGAGATTTCACGCATCGGGCGGGTCTGGGCCGATGGCGAAGAGGTTTCACCCGAGACGCTGAACATGCGTCTCTACCCGGGTACACTGGACCAGCAACCAGATCCGAAGATCGCCGCCGTCGAAGGGGCTGAAAACACACCCGCCTATCGTGGCACGGCCTATGTTGTCTTGGAGGATCTTGCCCTCGCCCCCTTCGGCAATCGCATCCCGCAACTGACTTTTGAGGTGGTGCGCGGCGCGCCTGCGGCGCTTGATCCGCTCACCGGTCAGATCACCGGCATTACGTTGATGCCCGGCACCGGAGAGTATGCGCTGGCGACAACGCAGGTGCATCTGAACAAAGGTTATGGGGCCTCAATCCCTCTCAACACCAACACGCCGCTTGGCCCGAGCGATTTTGCGGTCTCAATGGATGCGCTCGCAGGCGATTTGCCTGCTGCGCAATCGGTTGTTTTTCCAGTCGCATGGTTCGGTGACGATCTGCGTTGCAACAGCTGCCAAATTGCGCCGATGGTCGAACAACAGGGGGCAGAGGTCTCGGCCATGCCCTGGCGCGTCTCCGGGATCACGCGAGGGCAGGCGGATGTGGTGCCATCGGTTGATGATCTGCCGCTTTATGGTGGCACCCCGACCGATGCAGCAGTGGTTGAGGCGATTGCTGATCTGTCGGCGCGCGGAAAAGATGTTGTCTTTTCCCCGTTGCTGCTGATGACACAGGTCGCCGGGAATAGCCTGCCGGACCCGTGGACCGGTGAAGCGGGGCAGGATCAAACGCCGTGGCGTGGGCGGATCACGACTGCGCTTGCGCCTGGTTGGCCCAGCTCTACCGATGGTACGGCAACGGCGGCGACAGAGGTTGCGGCCTTCCTCGGCGCTGCGGATTCGTCTGATTTCAGCGTCAGCGGCACGACCGTCAGCCATACCGGCCCTGCCGACATCGGTTATCGCCGCTTCATACTGCACTACGCCCATCTTTGCGCCGCTGCAGGTGGGGTCAGCGCGTTTTGTATCGGGAGCCAGCTATCCGGCCTCACATCCATTCGCGATGACCAAGATGGCTTCCCGATGGTCGACGGGCTCATCCAATTGGCCGCTGACGTCCGCGGTATCCTGGGCCCGGACTGCAAGATAAGCTACGCCGCTGATTGGACAGAGTTCCACGGGATGACGCCCGTCGGGACAGACGACAAGCTCTTTCACCTCGATGCGCTCTGGGCTGATCCGAACATTGACTTCATCGGGAT
>JBCBOD010000134.1:0-9653 GCA_039821425.1 Pseudomonadota bacterium | reverse complement strand
TTCCAACACGTAGATGTCACCGCTCTCACCGGGGACATATCGTTGCCCAAGCCCAAATTGCATTGCTGCCCAAGAGAGCGGCCAGGCGGCAATGCGCTGAGCCGTGGACATCTTGATGCCCCACATAGGCGAGATGAATGCGCATGCCACGACGGGAAGCCCTTCAAGCATCGACCGAAGGCCGATGCAGGCACCCATCGAAATGCCGATCAGAAAATAAGGTTTCGGCATGTCGAGTTCTTCAACAACATGCATCATTGCAGCGACATCTTTTTGGTAATCGGCGAACGTATTGATGTGGCCAGCTTGCGGATCCTTTGCCATGCGGTCTGAAAGGCCTTGGCTGCGCCAATCGATCACGGCTGTTGAGAAGCCGTTTTCTGCAAAGGCCTTTGCAACGCGGCCATATCTTTCGATGTAACCAAACCGGCCGAGCATCAGTAGAATGGTGCCCCTTCGGTCAGCCACAGTGTGATACGCACCAACACGAACCCGGACGTGATCGGCGGTCTGCATCCAATAGGCGCTCGCTGATGGCGGGCCGTCTGCTATGTCATCATAAAACTTCGCCTCTTCCATCACCCACCTAATATGTTTGCAGTTTCGGACCCGCCAAGACAAATACGCTGGCAATCACGCAAGTCGCCAGCGTTAGTGAAAACCCGGTGAAGCGGCCCACCAGCACAAGGTTCAAGGACAGGAGGGCTACCACCAAAAACATGCAGGTCATTACCCGCTTGTCCCGCGTGGAACGGTAGCTGCTATCATAAAGAGCCAGTTTTTCGACGATACTGCGCATTTTCATGACACAAGCCATGAAAATTGCCGCTGTCACGACCATCATCATGAACGTGGTGAAATGGCTGATCGAACTGTTCTCTAACCATCCGTTAGGCGTCACGCTGGCGCCGAATGCTGCTGCTGCATCTGTGAACAACCATGTCACAAAGTCTGTGCTGTCGGATTGCAGATACGTGATCTGGAGCTTCACCAGAATGGCCAGCCAGAGGGCAAACACCACGACCCGAAAGACTCCCCAAACGATCTTCTGACCTTCTTTCCGAAGCACCTCCCGATCTGCCGTGGTCCCTCCAAGCTCAGACGTGGTGCATATGTCCTCGTAGTCCTGTGTGATGATGACGGAGAAGAGGAGCCCGAACATGAAAATCGCAATGTAGGAGGCGGTGTACATGTAGCCGACCGCAGAAAGAACCATTGCTTTGGGGATGGTGATCACGTCGGGCCGGACGAGTGCCACCAGATAACGGTCGATCTGAACGCCGCTGTTGTTGCCCGACAGATAGGCCGGAAGGTAGATCCCTGCCCATTGAAAACCGAAGACAAAGAAGAAGCAGAACAAGGCTATGGCCCAGAAGGAGAATGAGAAATCATTCACTTTTTTGTACCAGCCTTCGCTGCTGCTGCGATCAACTGACATTGCGCAATCGGATGAGCACTTCGACCGGCCGACCCGCTTCCAGTAGGTGTTCATGTTGCTGACGAAGAAAATGTAGGCGGGGAGGGCGACGAGGGGCAAGACCGTGAGGGTCGGAGCCCAGATGAAACCGACTTGTTTATCCAGGCCTTCGACGGGGCTGTAAGTCACGCTCAGTGTCCCGAGGACGTAGTTCGTCACACCGAGGCCGCAGAAGACGAGCCAGTAGCCAAACTGAAGGTTTAGAGCGGTGGGACCGCTGAGCATGTGTTCACACTTCTCAGCAAGCGTCTTTGCTCCTGGCGGAGACCCGGCCTTGGGTTCACGCAAGCCCACCGATGCTTCGGCTTCAATGTCGGACACGGTTTCATCAACGTCGGCGGCCAGACCACTGGCGCCGCCATTCCCGCCCGCACTGCTTCTTTTCTTTTCACGCCTGAGACTGGCAAGCCTCTCCTTTGCGGCTTTCAGTTCCGCTTGCCACTGACTGGTCGCTTGTGGGTCGTCGCAACCGAAAATCCGTGCAAGCCAACGTATGTTAGCGTCACTGACACCATTGTTGTTGTTCTGGAACCAAACCTGAACGGATCTGAGCTCAATTCCCCGGCGATTGGCCTCGATCGACGAGATCGCCACGGCCAATTCTTCCGGCGTCCAGGGTCCGTCCGGGACACCTTGCCGGTCAACCGGTCGGCCTGCACCTGCTGCTGCTAAACGAGCGAAAAGCTGCTTAAAGTCCTCGTCCGTACTCTGCGGTGCGACAAAATATTTCCCATTCTTCATCAACGCCTTGGTGGCCCATTTTGCGTTTCTCTGCGCTCTTTCGCATGCCTTTGCACATCTTATCGTGCGGCTGCAGCAAGGATAGTTTCAACTATTACGGGAAGCGGGTAACCGCTCACTGAGGTGCAGTGCAAAGGCGACGTCACTTGGAGACCGCCGTTTCCACGATCGCCGAGTAAACCGGAGGACCGAAGATGCCGAAGGCGATCAAGATGAAGTTCGTGGCAACTGGGCTTGTAGAACTGAGGGCCATGCCGCGGCGACGTAGCTCCGGCAAGCCCTTTGCAACGGCTCAGGCCGGCACAACCCGTCTGCATGCTCAAGTGGTCAAGCGCATCCTTGATCCGAAAACCGGCGAGCTTTTGGGCTGGCTCTATCAATGGAACACCGGCGAATTTACTCCGCTATGGAAATCCCAGGCGCGTGACGACGTCATCTACGACTAGCAACGCGAAACCTCCTCGCCAGTCCCGGGACCAATGAACCGGCACGGTGACATCGTCCGTCGAGCCGTGCACAAGCTCTTGCGAAAAAGAAGAGACCCGGCAACAGCAGCGTCCACGGACGTAGCTGTCACAAGGTCAGGTTCGCCAGGGCGGACGGCGGTGTTCGAGGGAAAAACACGTCCGACAAGGGGGATCAGATATGCTAAGACCAGTATTTGCAACAAAGCAAAAATGCCCCACTTGTCAGTGTGGTTGCATGGCTCGGCGGCGCGGAGACCTGAGATTTCGCGGCCCTGAACAGCCATTTAGGTAAGACTATTCAGCGGCTTGTTTATTAGCTCTTCTCGCGAGCTTTGAATTCCAGCTATTGTTGGGTTTTCCAGTAGTCTGATATTGCGTTGCTTGCTTGCCAACATGCCATTTCTTGGGGGCGGTTTTCCCCTGCGCGGCTTTGATGTGATTCAGGACTGCACTAACGTGCTTGCTCATAGTGATCGCAGCGTTCGTCGCGCGCTGGTCTTTCTTAAAGACGGGGTAGGGGATCGGAACCCCTTTCAGCGCACCTCGAATCGTCCGTCAGGGAGCGCAAACGTGTCCACGTATCTTCCTGGCTGACCGCATGTGATCTCGTTCTTTGCCAGGATGATCAGCACGCATTATAGGAGAAGACAAGTTGGGTACCATCAAGCCGTTCATCTTGCAAGGAGAACACATTACGCAGGCGATCGGGGGCAACGTTCTTCGGTCGGCGCAGACTGTTCGCCCAACGCGGGGCTTTGGCGAGCCAGGGTCGTTTAGGGGGGGCGAAATGACACTGCTAGCTCGACTCTCGCTAGCCGCCATTCGTGCAAAGCACGGCGAAGGCTGACTGTAGCTCAAACCTACCAAGTTTTCGCTATGTTGCGAACGTCTGCTCTCTCGGAGGTGGAGCGGGTATTATACTTCCCGCACCAGCAGCTACGCCAATGATAACCGGGCAGGCGACTTGGTGCGCAAGTCCGGAGCAGATTAGTTGGCAATGTGCAACTAGCGGCCCTAACGATATAGTGCCCGGTCGCCATGCAGCTCGCATCCAGATCGCGGGCGGTCTCGAGCAGGTCATCGAACTTCACCCGCTCGTTGCAGCGGATACAAGGCACGGGCGAGGCCCCGACAAAATAGATGTTGTCGTTGTGATCGATGGATGCACCGCAAAACAGTTCACGTAATCAAGGACATAATTCGGGACGCGCAAGTCTGACCTGACAAACTGTTTAGAGCAATGGCGAACACGCACCCAGATATGCGCAACCTTAGCGTGTTTTTCGTTAGTAATTTTGGGTTAACTTTTATGACTATTATGGGATGTCACGAGGCCATTGGATTGGAGGCGTGACATGCCAGAGGTCATTGACATAATATCGACTCTGATTAGCAGCGGAGCTGGAATCGTCGCAATTTTAGTTGGAGTGCGGGCGCTTTGTAAGGAGAAGTCATCGGAAGATGATGAAGACAACAAAGGCAGCAATACGTGAAAAGCGCAGATTGGCATTGTTGCTTGTTCTGTGTGGGATCATGATCCTCGCACACGTAATCCCAAATGAAATAGTGAAAATCATAAACTGACTTAACACTATGGGTAATAGTGTTAAGTGATCTGCCATCCTGCACAGCCCGGGTTAGGGGATAACACAAGGAATTCGCTTCGTCGCTTAACGGTTTTCGGGTAAACTGTTAAATATGAGTGAAATGACCCTCTATGACAGCACCGGGAACCGCCTTTATTTGAACGCCGAAGAGCGCGCGGCCTTCCTTGCTGTAGCACGTAAGCAGCCCGCGCGGGATCGGACTTTGTGCGAGACTTTGCATTTCACCGGATGTCGCCCATCGGAGTTGATCGAGATCACGCCCGCTCGCATTGACCTGTCCGGCGGCACCATTGCCATTCGGTCTTTGAAGAAGCGCAATGATGCGAGCGGGGTGCAGAAAGTCGTCTATCGTACAGTGCCGGTGCCGCCCGACTACTTGGACACGCTCAACACCGCGCACGGCATTCGTGAGGCGCAGACGTCGCGCAAGCTGGCGGGCGTGCCGATCTGGCCTCTCAGCCGCGTACGGGTCTGGCAGATCGTGAAGCGCATCATGATCGAAGCCGGGATCGCCGACGCGCCGCATCGTAGCCCAAAAGGATTGCGTCATGGTTTTGGGATCAATGCCACTGTGAACGGCATTCCACTGCACATGCTGCAAAAGTGGATGGGGCATGCGCAGCTCAGCACAACCGCGATCTATGCCGATGCAGTCGGTAAGGAAGAGCAAGACATCGCATCGCGGATGTGGGGGTAGGGGACATGCATCTCACGAAGATCGAGCCACAGGCCAATCAATACCGCTTCTATCGTATGGAGATCGTCCCCGGCCTCTTTGGCGATTGCGGCCTCGTGCGCAACTGTGGGCGGATCGGAAGCTCCGGCCAGCTGCAGACCGACTAGTTCGGCACGGAGTCAGAGGCAAAGGATGTCCGCTTTGATCTTCACATGCAGAAGGCAAAAAGGGGCTATGAGTAGGGCAAGGCGCTCATGTTGCACAAACCCTCGCGAAACGCGATGTGTTGTGCAACAAGGATTTTAGAAAGCTAAGCCACTGGATCAATATCACTGTTATACGTGTTTCAGGGATTAATCCGCTGAAGATTTCAACCAGCTAGTTTGTAGTCTAAACTAAACTTTTTCAACAATGTAGTCTTGTAAATCAACGCTCCCTATTTCGTAGCTTCTGCTACTACGATTGCGATATGAAAGGTGACTGCAATACTACTGCTCTTGTCCAAAGCCAATAGCTTAGCAAGTGACTGGTCGAGCCTCTCAGGAGCACTTTCTCTCATAGTTTGCAAAAACTGTGTGCTTAAAGTTTCCAATAATGGGTTTGATTCTTGCCGCCTTTCCCAAAAAAAGTATGCATCAATCGTGTCACCTGTCGCAAGCCGAGCGTCGCCTTCATAGATAAATTGCTCTGGTAAATTGTGTTTCCGTATCAGCTCATTGGATACACCACGCAGCGCAGCTAGGACGAAAGCCTCGTCTCCTTCTCGCGCCACATTCCGAAGTATGCGCTCATATTCTTGTATAGCAAACTGCCCGGGAAATTCTTCGGTAGGAATCACTAGAGGTTGATTTCTAGTTTCGTTTCCGCCTTGCTCTACAATAATTTTTTTATCGATAGCTTGGTTATGACTAGCATGGGAACGAGCTTCAACTTCCGCCTTGTTGAAAGCAACACTTACTTGAACGTCATTATCCCCGCCCAAGATGGAAAACGAAACCGGGATCGCGATTTCGTGAGACAGGCACGGCGCTTCTACTCGTGTAGGTCCGCCTGAATACTTAAAACCATTTGGATTTCTAGGCGCGCAGATCGTACTAACAGCATCAGACAATCGACCGTCGAGATTGAAGTCAAACTTTAATGGAACAATTTGCCCATCTCGACTAAGAGCTGCAAATCCGAATGATGTCGTTCGAAATGAATTTGTTGGGGTGCTGAAGCACTTACCCGGCCGAATTGAAACCCAACCCTCTACACGACCTCCATCGGTAAGAGGATTGGCACTGTAGGTCACAAAGTTGCCTGTCGTATTACCGTCGTTACAAACATACAAGTACCCTAGGGCGTAGGCTTTTAAGTATGCTCGCAAAGGCTAGAGTGAGAAGGCTGACGAAGAGTTTCATTCGTGATCCTTGGCAAGCGACAGATTGCATATGTACTCGTAGTATAAATTTACTTCATTTTTTAGAAAGGGTCAAAGTCGATGTACAAGCGTGTGTTCGACCCAGATTTCTTGTTCCTACTGACCTGCCCGCCAGAATACTTCACATAATGAATCTTATCAGTGCCGTAGACGGCGAGCGTACGCTTGGCCAAATCTACGCCCAAAGTATGTAGTTCTTCCATGTCTTCTCCTCCTCTTTGCAACCAGTTTGGGTAGCAACGGTTCAATTTTAAACCGGCAGGAGGGGCATCCAATCCATCAACTTATCCGGTACGAACAGTACAAAAAACCTACCACTTTGACCAAGAACATAATTCAGAAGCTGCCCTATTAGCGCCTATGACAGCCTATCTCAGACTACGTGACAGAGCTTTCGATCACTGCCCAACAACTTGCAGAAACCGCCCATAGTCCTCGCTGACTTCGCGCGCCTCCTCAAAAGCTCGTCCACGCTCCTCCTCAAGGCAGCGGAAATACGCCTGAATGTCCTTGATGTAGAGCTCAAAGTCAGACCGAATCAGATCACTGTACTCGCGGATATCGTCGGGATCGGTCGGCACGAAGGGCCGCTCTGGCGCGTAGCAGGCTTGGGCGTGCCCCGTCGCCGGCAGGGAAAAGTACAAAACTACAGTAACATAGCACATACAGGTGATCTGTTTGCGCATGGGCTTTGGCCTTCGGAGCTTGAGGAGAACGCGTATGCGTGCGTAATAATGCTCCAGAACAAAGGTTAAGGCAAGACAAAACCGCATCTTGCGCACAAAACCGTATTATTGTAATCATGGCTCATGGAAGCAATGGCTTCGGTGCGCCCAAAGACCGAAAAGAGCGCGCCGTGGCGATAGACTTAAGAAAAGAAGCGCCGAATGTGGTCACAGAAGCGGGATTCAAAATGCTCGTTGAATCCGGACACAGCGTCGAAGTTGTCTGCAAGCAGGATGCCTACCGGAAGAACTCGGTCTGGCATGGCATTTGGCTGCTGCGCGCCGTCAATGAAGACGGTGTCGAGAAGGAACTCGTCACCGCTCGGGCGCGTCCGGATGGCGACTTCATCCAGCTCCGGACCTTCAAGACGGTCACCGGCCTCGTCTCCTTCCTCATCGACCTCGGCTTCTCGGTCGTGGCCTTCCCAGTCTACGAAGGGCAGCGCTGGACCTACAAGTTGGCTGAAGCGGAAGACGACATTATCGACTACTAGCGTCCTTTTTCTGCTTTTCACGGCTCAAGCCGCGCCGGCGCAGATGGTCTTCACGATGGAAAGCGACGGATCGCTTTCCCCCTCACCTTCTCAAGAGGCATTTGCCCGCAACTACAATGACGGGGTCGGCCAGGGCGATCCCAATGCGCCGCTGCATATCTTTGGCGACGACACCGAGGCTGAGGTCCAAGCGGGCGATGCTACGTTCCGCGTGGCCGCCGTTACACCACGCGTCGTGGTCCCGCGCCCTGACATCCTTGCCGCCATAGATGAGACCGCCCTGCGCTATGCCGGTCATCAAGGTTTGCGCGCATCCGGCCTCACGGTGACGGAGTGGCGCCTCCTCTTCCGCGCCAACATCGAAATCGAGAGCGCCTACAATCCCAACGCCCGGTCGCGCGTGGGGGCCATCGGCCTTGGTCAACTCATGCCGAAGACCGCTGAAGGTCTTCGAGTCGACCCCTTTGACTGGCGCGCAAATCTCGATGGGTCTGCGCGCTACCTCGCCGCACAGCTCGAGACCTTCCGCGACGCGCGGCTGGCCCTCGCGGCCTATAACGCCGGGCCCGAGGCCGTCCGTGAGCGTGGCGGCATCCCACCTTACCGTGAGACACAAACCCACGTTCAGCGGGTGCTGGCCGTGTTCAACAGGCTGGAAGGAGAAAACTCATGAGGCCCATACCCCTAACTCTGACCGTCCTGACGGTCTTTGTCGCCTTTGCCGAACCGGCGATGGCGCAGAGCATCGACCTGTCGCCCATTCAGGACCTCCTGCAAGGTATCGTCGATGCGCTCACCGGCCCGCTTGGCGTCGTGATCGCCACCCTCGCGGTGATCGGCGTGTTCCTGAGCTGGTTCTTCAACATCATCGACCTGCGCCAGGCCCTCTGGGTTCTGGTCGGGATCGCGGGAGTCGCCGCAGCGCCCACGATCGTGGCCGCAGTCTTCAGCTGAAGGAGGTTGGCGTGGCGGAACGTTCTCCCCTCTTTCTCGGTCTCGTACGCCCGCCGAAACTCTTCGGCTTGCCGATCATGTATGCCGTGGTCTGGCTTTTCGGATCCGTCCTGCTCTTTGTCTGGATCCAGAGCTTCGTGGTGCTCGGCATCGCGGCCATTCTCTATCCGCTCCTTTGGAAGGCGGCGGATTGGGATCCGCGCTTCATCGATGTCGCGATGACCACGCTCCAGGAAACGCCCCCAACCCGAAACCGCAAAATCCATGGGGGCGACAGCTATGCCCCGTGATGACGTCAACGGACGCAGCGAGCACGATGAGCGCACGCTGATGCCAAAATGGTATCAGCACGAAAAACACCTCGCCCACATGCTGCCTTACGTGAGCCTCGTCGATGATCGTACCGTGCGCACCCGGGTGAACGAGCTCTTCCAGTGCATCCGCATCACCGGCGTCAACAGCTACACCACCGATGACGACTATCTCGACAAGGTGCGCGCGCTCTTCGCCCGGATCGTCGCACAGCTCGGCGAAGAGTTCAGCTTTTACGTCCATAAGGTCTCGAAAGGGATCAAGGTTGACCTCGAGCCCATCGACGGCGACAGCTTCGCGGCACTTGTCGATGCGCAATGGCGCGAAAAAATGGAGACGAGCGGACTGCGCGACAAGACGCTCACGCTGACCGTCATCCACCGGCCGCCCTCCAAGGGCTTCCTGAGCTTCATGCGCGGCCCCTCCCCGGCCCGATTGAAAGACGAGACCGTCAAACGGCTGCGGCGCCTGAATGAGGCGGTCGGGATCTTCACCTCCGGGCTGGCCAACCTCAAGCCGTCCATCCTCTCGGCCGAGAGCGGCGAGCTGGTCGGGTTCCTTGGTGCCCTAAACACAGGCCAGGAACGCCCGCTCTATCACACCTCGAAGTTCGGTTTCCTGTCCTCTTCGGCCGCGAACACGCGCGTGACCTTCCACGGGGATTATTTCGAGCTGAGCGAAGGTGTCGCCGGCCGCCGCTACGGCAAGAGCTACAGCATCAAGGATTATTCCGAGCAGACGAGCTGCACGATGTTCGACACGCTCAACCTGCCCGTC
>JBCBOD010000122.1:0-11188 GCA_039821425.1 Pseudomonadota bacterium | reverse complement strand
CCTGGCAAGGATCGCTTCTTCTTGTCGTAAGTTAGCCCACCAATTCCGTGCGATGTTTCGGACATCTTATGTGTTCCCCCCGTGCTCTGTTCCCCGTGCCTTGTCGACACATGGCCGGTAACAGGCAGCGCGAACGCTGCCCGTTGTGTTGCTTTGGGTTCGCTTACTGGAACTCAGCTGCGTTTTCTGGTGTGACCAGAATGAACGGAATGAAGACGGTCTTGTCCACGTCCTCACCGGCAGCCAGCGCCAGCGCAGTGTCGATGGAACCGGCGCCTTGACCTGCAAGGTCCTGGAAAACCGTCACGTCCATGTCGCCTGCAGCCATAGCAACCAAGGCGTCTGGTGTCGCGTCCACGCCGCCTACCTGCACCTCATCCATGCTGATACCGTTCGCCTTCATCGCCTGGATTGCACCGATGGCCATTTCGTCATTGTTCGCAATGACAAAGTCGAACTCTTCACCGGCCGAAAGCCAGTTGGTCATCAAGTCCTGGGCTTCATCACGCGACCAGTTTGCGGTCTGCTCATCGATCAGCGTCATGAAGTTACACATGTCCATGCCGATCACGTCATAGACGTCCTTGGAACGTTGAACTGCTGCCTGGTTGGACAACTGGCCGTTCATCAGGTAGCCGGTTGCGCCGCCGGATTTCCCTTCTGCGCGCAGGTTGCGGCAGATCTGGAACGCCTGCAGCGTGCCGGACTCGATTTCATTCGAGGCAACAAACGCCTGCCCTTCGGGCAATGTGTCCATGTTGATCGGCTGGCGGTTGACATAGACCAGTGGCACGCCTGCCGCAGCGGCTGCATTCGACATTGCTTCGGTTGCGTTCGTGTCGACGGCATTGACAATGATCGCATCCACGCCAGAAGCGATGAAGTTGTTGATCTGGTCAAGCTGGCGCGCAACGTCATCCTGTGCGTCTTCCATTTGCAAGGTCACACCGTCGAGCGTTTCGATATGTGCGGTCATGCCGTTGCGCATGATGGTCAAACCGTTGTCGTCAAAACGGGCGATTGACGCGCCGATGTTTTGTGCGACGGCAGATGTGCCCATCATCAATGTGGCAAGCCCTGCGGCTACAAGTACCTTTTTCATTGGTTTCCTCCCAAAGTTCGTGCCCGGTACACGGTTCATTTTCCGGGACCCCATTGCGGGGCGATGGATCCATCACGCGGCCCCTGCCGTCTCCTCCTGCAGTTGCTGTGTGATGAAGGCGATGGATCCGGCCAATGCAGCGGTCGGATCGGTTAAGTCGTGGATTTCTGGCGCGAAGGCTTCGAAAGAGATGGGCCCTGCGTATCCGTCAGCAATGAGCGCGCGCAGCTGCCCGATGTTGTCGAGCCTGTCACCGGTATCAACAAGCACACGGTGTGCATCTGTCATCTCTTCAATCGTAACATCGGGATCGGTGACACCGGAGACGTGAACAATTGCTGTGCGATCTGCATAGACCGAGCCACCGCCTGCAAGACAGTGATGGAACGTGTCATGCACGATGGAGAAACATGCCGGGTCTCCAATGTCTTCCAGCGCGGCGACCACATCCTCCTTGTGGCGCAGCGTGCTGTTTGGAAACCCAAGCGGCTCGATCAGGCCGATCAGGCCATGCGCTTCCAAAAGCGGTTGCAAGGCCAGCAGCGCAGTCCGAAGGTCACGCCTCTGCATCTCACGCGGCTGCGGGGCGTCGGCCACCGCGGGGATGAGTGCGATCCCTTTTGCGCCGCAAGCAGCTGCTTGCGACATCAAGCCTTGGGCCTCGTGCAGTCTGGCGGGGGTCTCACGGTTGAAGGCCTTCATCTCTGCAAGACCGAGGATGGCAAGGCCAGCCTCAGTAGCGGCGCCTTTGGCGCTCTCAGGCGCAAGCCCGTCAAACGGCTGACCTGCAAGATCGTTACGCAGCTCTACCCCAACACATCCAAGGGACCGCGCCATGTCGCAGAGCGCACGTGTGGACGCGTGCGGCACTGTCATGTGGTTCAGTCCAAAGGATGGCTTCGGCAAAGGTGCTCCCCCACGTTTCCCAAGAGGCACCTTAACCGCGATTCGATTTTTTGCAACCGGTTGCAACATATTCGTTGCCGCTGCGGCACGTGGCTATCGCCAGGCCAGGCCGCAAATGCGCAGGCCATTCGCAGAACGCCCTTCAAAATCAAGACCATCTTTCACGTGCCCGGCCGCAGTTCTCACAATTCGCTGCCAAGATTGACCACGCCACATCACACAACTACCGTTTTGCGGTGACCAAGACATATCGACTGTCAGAAGACGCGGACAAAACCGCCGTCAAGAACGGAACCGCCAATCCGAATTGGTTTCGTCCAAGTGTTGATCCGCAGGCAATCCGTGCTTTGATGCAAAAATCTGACGCAGTAGCCTTGCGCGACACGGTGGTGTGGCTTGGCGCGATGGTTGTTTCGGCGGGATCGGCCGTCGCTCTTTGGCTGTCGGTTTGGTCTGTGCCCTTCTGGCTGATTTACGGTGTTCTCTATGGTTCAGGGGCCGACTCGCGCTGGCATGAGTGTGGTCACAAGACGGCGTTCAAAACTCCTTGGATGAATGATGCTGTCTATCAATTGGCCAGTTTCATGATGATGCGTAACCCCGTTGTCTGGCGCGCAAGTCACGTCAGGCATCACACGGATACAATCGTTGTAGGGCGTGATCCCGAGATCGTTGCGATGCGCCCGCCTGATCTGCTGCGCGTCGCGTTGATGTTCATCGGGATCGTCGATGTAATCGCTGCCTTCAAACGAATGTTTCTGCACGCCAGCGGTCGCCTCGACGCCGAAGAAGCGATGTACGTCCCGCCAAAAGACCGCCCCAAGGTCGCCCGGATCGCGCGCATTTGGCTGGTGATCTATGCCGCAACCCTTGTTGTTTCAATTCTGACGGCATCACTGTTACCGTTGATGCTGATCGGCCTGCCGCGCCTCTACGGCGCATGGCATCATGTGATGACCGGCCTGCTGCAACACCTGGGGCTGGCCGAGAATGTTTCGGATCATCGCCTGAATACGCGCACTGTCCTGATGAACCCGATCAGCCGTTTCATCTACCTGAACATGAACTATCATTTGGAGCACCACATGTTCACGATGGTGCCTTACTATCATCTGCCCAAGCTCCACGAGTTGATCAAAAACGACGCCCCGGCACCGGACGCTTCGATCATTGCGGCATTCAAACGCCTCGCTCCGGTGCTGATCAAACAGCTGAAATACCAAGATGCGGTCATCGTGCCAGACCTCCCTGTAGGGGCAACACCCTACCGAGAAGAGGTCGAAAAGCTGAGACCGCACGCGGTTTAGCGCAAGGCAAACTGTAACTTTGCCATGCTGCCGACGTAGCGTAGCTGCCCACGCAAGAAAAACTAAGATCTGGTCTTTCCAGCGTATTTCTCACGCCAAACTTCGTGCTACGTTCGATTGAGATTCACCGGATACATGATTGGGTACAGAAACGACGAAAAACACCGAGATTAACCGTTCGGCCCGCCCTCATCATCAAAAAGCACCCGTGCGGCGTCGCCGTCGAGATCATCGTATTGGTCCGATTTCATGGTCCAGACAAAGGCCGCGAGCGCGCCGAGGCCCAGCAGCAGCGAACAAGGGACGAGGACAACAAGGATGTTCATGTACGGATCCTCCTGATCGAGTTCACGATCACACAGATGGAGCTTGTCGACATCGCGATCGCCGCTGCAAGCGGGGTTGCAAATCCCAGCACCGCTATCGGGACAGAGACGCTGTTGTAGGCCACCGCCAGTCCGAAGTTCTGCAGGATGCGTGCCCGCGCGGTGCCGCAGATTTTGATGGAACGTGGCACGTCGCCTAGTGCGCCCGACACAAGGATCATATCCGCGGCGTTGCGGCTCGCCTCCAGCGCGCTGCCTGGGGCAAGTGACGCATCGGCAGAGGTCAGTGCGGCGGTGTCGTTCAGCCCGTCACCAACCATCAGAACGGTCGCACCCTCGCGCTGCAGGTCAGCGACGTGGCGCACCTTGTCCTCGGGCTGCACCTCGGCCCAGTAGGCGTCGATCCCAAGCTCTGCCGCAATCCGCGCTGCGGCGGTCTGATTGTCGCCGGTCAGCATATGCACCTTCAGCCCCATTGCCTGCAGCGCTGCGACGGTCTGGGCGGCATCCGGCAAGAGCACCTCATTGCTGGGAAGTTCATGATGTACATCACCAAAGGCAAAGACTGTGGCGCGATCCGCCCCACTGCCGCGCGCGAGGCTGACCTGATGTCCATTGACCTCTGCGTAAATCCCGTCGCCCACGTCTTCGCGCACCTCGGAAAGGGCAGCTGGGGCAATATTGGCCAACGTTTTCGCCAGTCCACGGCTCAGCGGGTGATCGGAGGCATCGGCGAGCGCGCGGAGGATCGGCAGTTGGTCGGCTGGCACCGTATCGGGCACGCGCAACCGCCGCTCTGTCAGCGTACCGGTCTTGTCAAAGACGACCGTATCGATGGCAGCGACGCGCTCAAGCGCTGTGTCAGAGGTCACCAGCACGCCGTTGCGGAAGAGGTTTGCCGTGGCGGCCACGCCCATTGCGGGCACCGCGAGGCCCAACGCGCAAGGGCAGGTGATGATCAGCGTGGCGATGGCGACGTTAATGGCCATCCGTGCATCGCCCGTAGCAAGAAGCCATCCCAAAAACGCGATCGCTGAAATGATATGGACCGCAGGGGTATAAATCGCCGCCGCCCTGTCCGCCAGCGACCGGAACCTTCCACGCGCGCCCTCGGCCGTCGCGACCATCTGCGCGATACGCCGCAGCTTGGTATCTTCACCGACTGTCACTGCCTGCAAGGTCAGCGGACCGGTCATCGCGATCTCACCAGCATAGAGCATCTGGCCCGCGTGCCGTGTCACCAGCGCGCTTTCCCCGGTCAGGAAACTGGCATCAACGGCGACTTGTCCGGCCTCCAACCTGCCATCGACAGGCACACGCGCCCCCGCGGCCAGCCACAGCTGATCGCCCACCCGAATGTCGGCCAAAGGGCGGCTGACCTTCGCGCCGTGTTCCATCCGGAAGGCCCGGCTCGGTTCCAGCGCCGAGAGGTTATCCGCCGCAGAGCGCGCCGCGCGCCGCAGCCGCTGGTCCAGCGCCCGCCCCACCAGAAGGAAGAACGTGAGGGCGAGCGCTGCGTCGAACCAGGCGTGCGCGCCACCCTGGCTGACCTCGTAGAGCGACATGCCGCAAGCAAGGATGATCGCCAGCGAGATCGGCACATCCATGTTGAGCCGCCCTGCCCGCAGCGCAAAACCCGCGTTGCGGAAGAACGGTTGTGCAGCATAGGCCGTTGCTGGCAAGGCGATGATCGCCGTGACCCAATGCAGGAAATCCTTTGTGCTTTCGGCTGCACCGGACCACACCGCGACAGACAGAAGCATCACGTTCATCATGGCAAAGCCAGCGACACCAAGTGGCATTAGTAGGTCACGGTCGTGATCCTTGGGCGCATCATCGGCCTCGTAGGCTTCATACCCGGCTTTGGAGAGCGCCACGATCCACGGGGTCGGATCCTCGCCTTGCACAGCACTGATCGCCACGCGTTTCTTCGTCAGGTTGACCCTTGCGGCGCTGATTCCGGGGATGGCGGCCAAGGCGCTTTCCACCCCCCGAATGCAGGCTGCACAGTGAATGCCCGGCAGCACCAGATGATGCGTCACCGCATCAGGCTGGACGTATTCGGCGGTGGCCTCACCAACCGCGCAGCCGGGGCAGACGGCAGCTGTCACTGGCGCACCCAAAGCGGGATGCGCTGCTTGAACTCCGTCCCGTCAGGCGCAACAGCAACAAGACGCAGGTTCCAGTTCCCTGCCCCAAGCGGTGAGATTTCGGCCAGATGTGCCTGACCATCGAAGCGGAATGCAAGTTCCTGATCTTCAAAGACATGCGTGGCCCGTCCCAGTGTGGCACGCGTGATCTCTGGGGCGACAGGCCCATCCGCATAAGCGATTGCGAGTTTCAGAAGGTCACCTTCAAGCTCCACCCCGATATCCCAGCCGAGTGCCAGTTGCGCCTCCCGATCGGCTTCAAAATGCTGGCTCGCGACATAGGAATTCTTCACCTCCAGCCCGGGAAACGTCTTTACCGCCGAAAACGCGAGCGTCAGGTTGGCGGCGATGATCACCGAAAAACAAGCAACGAAGATCATCAGGACGTGCCGCCCTTTGAGTTCTTGTGTCATGGGGTTCCCCTCCCGTGGAAGATGCTGTCGACATGGACCCGCTCACCCGAGACGAGGTCTTCGATCCAGAAACGAATATCGGTGCGTTCATTGTTTGCGACGTCTGTCCCGCCCGGCGCGCTGACATAAACCCGCTGTAGGCGCGTTTCGTTGGCGGCGACGGTGACCTGTTCATAAGGCGTGCCCTCCAGCGCGATCCGCACGGCAAGATCGCCCGTCACCTGCAGCCGGAAAGGCCGGTCTTCGCCGTGCTTGTTGCGCAGCCGGATGTCGTAGGTGTTGCGGATAGATCCGTCAGAAAGGGTCACGAATTGCGGATTGCGGATGGGGGCGACGGTCACGTCGATCTCGGCCCGGATGAACAGTGCGACAAGCAAAAGCACACCAAACGTCGCCCAAAGCCCGGTGTAGATCATCGTGCGCAGGCGCAGCACGTGCTTCCAGTAAGGGCGCGGCGGGACACCCTCGCGTTCCTGAGGCTCATCCGACAGCGCCAGATAGTCAATCAGACCACGCGGCTTGCCGATCTTTTCCATGATGTCGTCGCAGGCATCGATGCAAAGGGCACAGGTGATGCAGGCCATCTGCTGGCCATCGCGAATGTCGATGCCGGTTGGGCAGACGTTGACGCAGGCGTAGCAGTCGATGCAGTCGCCTGAATCCTCTGCCCGCGCTTTGCCTTTGGTACGCGGCTCCCCCCGCCAGCTGCGATAGCCCACGGTCAGCGTCTCATCATCCATCATCGCCGCCTGAATGCGCGGCCACGGGCACATGTAGATGCAGACCTGCTCGCGCATGAAGCCGCCAAGAACAAAGGTCGTCGCGGTCAGCACGCCGATGGTGATGTAGGCGATGGGGGCGGCGGTGTAACTGACAAGGTCAACGGCGAGCGTTGGCGCATCAGCGAAGTAAAACACCCATGCCCCGCCCGTCGCCGCGGCAATGAGCAGCCAAAGCGTCCACTTCATCGCACGCAGCCGGATCTTGCGGAAGGTCCACGGCGCCTTCCAGAGGCGCACCTGCGCGTTGCGGTCGCCCTCCACCTTGCGCTCGACCAGCAGGAAAAGGTCGGTCCAGACCGTCTGTGGGCAGGCGTAGCCGCACCAGACACGGCCCAGCGCACTGGTGAAGAGGAACAGGCCAAGCCCCGCCATGATCAGAAGGCCCGCGACGAAGTAGAACTCGTGCGGCCAGATCTCGATCCAGAAGAAGTAGAACCGCCGGTTCGCCAGATCGACCAGAACCGCCTGATCGGGCAGGTTTGGGCCGCGGTCCCAGCGGATCCACGGTGTGATGTAATAGATCGCCAGCGTGATCGCCATGATCCGCCATTTCAGCGTCCGAAACGGACCGCTGACATCCTTGGGGAAGATTGGTTCCCGCGCGGCGTAAAGGCTTTGTGTCACGGCGTCTCTCACATCTTGTGGGCGCGAAAGTCAGGGGCTATTCGCCCCCGCCAAGCTGGTGGACATAGAGGGTCACGGCCTTGATCTCATCCTCTTCCAGACGCTGGCCCCAAGGGGGCATCACGCCAAAGCGGGCATTGACCACGCTATAGGTGACGGCGTCTCGGCTACCGCCGTAGAGCCAGATGGCATCCGACAGGTTGGGCGCGCCAAGGTCCTGCATGCCCATTCCGGCATCGCCGTGGCAACTGGCACACTGGTCTGCAAAGATATTGGCACCCTCTGTGGCAAGTCCGGCGTCGTGGTCCTGTCCGGACAACAACAGCACATGCTCAACAACAGCCGTTATCTCGTCCCGTTCCAAGATGTCGCCAAAGGCAGGCATTTCTGACCAATGGGCGTCAAAATCAGTCTCATTGCGGATACCGTGGCGGACCGTGTATTCGATCTCTTCCAGCGTACCACCCCAGAGCCAGTCATCGTCCAGAAGGTTCGGATAGCCCACAGCACCGGCCGCACCGGACCCGTGGCATTGCGAACAGTTGGCCCCGAACACAGCCGCACCACCGGACACACCATAGTGGAACGCTGGGTCATCACGGCTGAGCGTGGAGAGGTCGGCCGATGCCAGTTGCGCCGACACCTCGGCGTTCTGTGCATCCACGGCGGCGATATCCGCCGCAACCTCGGCCCGCGTTGAATAGCCCAACACACCGGCGGTCGCGCCAGAAATCATCGGCCATGCAGGGAACAGGATCGTGTACCCCACACCCCAGATGATCGTCAGGTAGAACGTCCACAGCCACCAGCGCGGCAGCGGGTTGTTCAGCTCTTCAATGCCGTCCCAGCTATGGCCGGTTGTCCCGACCTCGGGCTTGTCGTGATTGTCTGTCTTGCTCATGCTTTTGCCTCGCGCTTGGAACACGCACATGTGGCGCAATTGGTGGTGCAGCCGGCCGCCGACATCGCGGGGGCGTCGGGCTGCCAGTCATCATCCCTCAGCGGGATCTGCGAGATTTCGGAATGCATTTTGCGGGAACCCGGGCGAAACGCGAAAGCGATGCAACCGATGTAGAACAACGTCATGAACAGCAGGAACCAGCTGTCGGCAAAGGCCCGCAGAAGGGTGTAGGTTTCCATCCGCCCCCTCCTATCGGCTCTCATCCGGCACGAAGGTCGAGAAATCGACCAGCGTGCCGAGCATCTGCATATAGGCGATCAGCGCGTCCATCTCGGTCAGCTCGGGCTGGCCGTCGAAGTTTGACACGACAGCACCGGGATAGCGGTCCAGCATATCGTCCCAATCACCGTCGGGATCGGCCTGAACCTTGAGGTCGGCAACCGCATTCTCGATCATTTCTTCGGTGTAAGGCACGCCAACAATGCGGTGGGTGCTCAGCAACGCTTCCATCTGGCTGTCGTCGAGTTTGGCATCCAGCAGGAATTCATACCGGGGCATGATGCTTTCCGGCACGACCGACTGGGGGTTCGTGAAGTGATCCACATGCCAGGCGTCCGAATAGCGCCCGCCAACACGGGCCAGATCCGGCCCTGTCCGCTTTGACCCCCATTGGAACGGATGGTCGTACTTCGATTCCGCCGCCAGCGAATAGTGCCCGTAGCGCTCCACCTCGTCCCGCATCGGGCGGACCATCTGGCTGTGGCAAACATAGCAGCCCTCGCGGATGTAGATATCACGCCCTGCGAGTTCCAGCGGTGAGTAGGGCCGCATCCCATCCACATCCTCGATCGTGTTTTCGAGGTAGAAGAGCGGGACAATCTCGACCAGTCCCCCGACACTCACGGTCAGCAATGATCCGACCAAAAGCAGTGTCGGGCTTTTTTCCAGAAGCGCGTGTTTTTCAAGAATGCTCATGTTCCGGTCCTATTCTGCAGGGACGCCGTAGGTGACAGGCTTGCGCTCACCCGTGCGGATGGTCATCCACATGTTCCAGGCCATGATCAGGGCACCGGTGAGGTAGAGCACACCGCCCAGGCCGCGCACCACGTACATTGGGAACTTGGCAGAAACCGTGTCGGCGAAAGAGTTGACGAGGAAGCCCTGCGCGTCGACTTCGCGCCACATCAGGCCTTCCATGATCCCGGTGACCCACATCGACGCGGCGTAGAGCACGATGCCGATGGTGGCGAGCCAGAAGTGCCAGTTGATGGCCGCCATCGAATACATCTGCGTCCGGCCCCAAAGCTTCGGCGTCAGGAAGTAGAGCGTCGCGAAGGTGATCATCCCGTTCCAGCCCAGCGCGCCAGAGTGCACGTGGCCGATGGTCCAGTCCGTATAGTGGGACAGAGAGTTCACCGCGCGGATCGACATCATCGGACCCTCGAAGGTCGACATGCCGTAGAAGGCGAGCGAGATCACGAACATGCGGATGATCGGATCTGTGCGGATCTTGTCCCAAGCGCCATCCAGCGTCATCAACCCGTTGATCATGCCACCCCAGCTGGGCATCCAGAGGATGATCGAGAACACCATGCCAAGGGTCGACGCCCAATCAGGCAGCGCCGTGTAATGCAGGTGGTGCGGACCGGCCCAGATATAAAGAAAGATCAGCGCCCAGAAGTGGATGATCGACAGCTTGTAGCTGTAGATCGGGCGACCGGCTTGCTTGGGCACGAAGTAGTACATCATGCCCAAGAAGCCTGCGGTCAGAAAGAACCCGACCGCATTGTGGCCATACCACCATTGCACCATGGCATCCTGCACACCGGCGAAGACCTGCACGCTCTTTGAGCCCCAGATCGACACAGGGATGGAGATGTTGTTGACGATATGCAGCATCGCCACGGTGATGATGAAGGCTAGGAGGAACCAGTTGGCGACATAGATATGCCGCTCTTTGCGCTTCATGATTGTGCCAAGATAGACGAGCAGGAAGGCGACCCAGACAATGGTCAGCCACAGGTCAACGTACCACTCAGGCTCGGCATATTCCTTGGATTGCGTGGCGCCGAGCAAGTAACCTGTCGCGGCGAGCATGATAAACAAATTGTACCCCCAAAACACAAACCACGCCAGGTTACCGCCCCACAAACGTGCGCTGCATGTGCGTTGCACGATATAAAACGACGCCATGATCAGCGCGTTGCCGCCAAAGGCGAAGATCACCGCGCTGGTATGCAGCGGCCGCAGCCGCCCGAAATTGGTGAACGGCTGACCCCACTCGAAGTTCAGCGCCGGAAAGGCAAGCTGAAACGCGATGACAACACCCACCAGAAAACCGACCACGCCCCAAAAGGCCGTGGCGATGACACCCGCGCGTACCACCCCGTCCATGTATTCGCCTTGGTTGGCAGCCACCCTTGGCTCATCGACCCGCCGGAGCGTCCAGATAAAAAGCCCCCCGGCCACCGCCATGATGATGACTGCATGCACCCGGTAGGCGAGGTCGTAGCCCCAGTTGCTTGCCAATGCCGCCAGTAGGATGACGAAGCCGAGACCGAAGAGTTTAACAGAGTCCTGCATGCGAATTGTCCAAGGTTGGTACCGTGTTACGGTCAGAGTATTGAGAGGGGGCGTGCGCGGCCTTGATCCAGATCAACGGCAGGCGCCCGGCGAT
>JBCBOD010000032.1:0-31321 GCA_039821425.1 Pseudomonadota bacterium | reverse complement strand
TGAGCTTGTCTTTGCAGGCTACGGCCCATCGGCCGAGGCGCTGCAGAACGGTCAGGTCAAGGGCATCAGCACACCTGCTGGCGTCCCAACTGGTGCGGTCAGCCAGCTGATGGCAGCTGCGGGCGACAGCGTGACATTCCTCGAATTCACTGACGAGCAGTTGGCGCAGGCCGACGGTGGCCGCAACCTCTGGACCCGCTTTGTGATCCCTGCCGGGACATATCCGGGACAAGAGGCTGATCTGAACACCATCGCGCAGCCGAACTTCCTCGCCACGCATGCCGATCTGCCAGAGGAAAATGTCTATCAGATCACCAAGACGATCTATGAGAACCTACCATTCCTGCAGGCGATCCACCCGGCCACCAAGGCCATGGCGCTGGAAAACGCCATTGCGGGTCTGCCAGTGCCACTGCACCCAGGTGCAGCGCGTTACTATCAGGAACAGGGTGTCGAAATCCCTGAGCGTCTGATCGCAAATTAAAAGACCAAAGGTCCGCACCGCAGCCATGTGGTGCGGGCCATACTGACTGCAAAGGGCCTGCCATATGTCTGACGAAACCCCGACAGAGGCCCCCGGCCTGCGCACTTTCACCGGTTGGCCAGAGGCCGCACTCACCGGTCTTTGCTTTCTGATCGCGGTCGGCCACATCTACGTGGCCTTTGACCCGATCATCTCTGAATTTCACCGCAACGCTTATCACTTTGCCGGATTTGCCTTTCTGGCGGCAGTCCTGCACCCGCTGATCAAAGGGCAGACGCGCAGCAAGCCGATGCTCGCCTTCGATTTGGCTCTTGGCACTTTGGTTGCGATTGCCGCGATATACCTGCCCTTTGCCGAGCAAGGCATCTATGACCGCGGCGTCAAATTCTCGACGTTGGATTGGATTGCGTCCGTCATCTGTATCGTCGGCGCCATCGAGTTGACCCGCCGTCTGACAGGCTGGGTGATCCCAGCGCTGATCATCATCGCGATCTCATATGTCGGTTGGTGGGGGCAGTTGATCAGCGGGGTCTTCTCATTCCCCGGCCTGTCGTGGGAATCTATCGCCTTCCGGTCCATCTATGGCGACGATGCGATGTTCGGCACCATTGCCCGGATTTCATCCACCTTCGTCTTTCTTTTCATTATCTTCGGTGCATTCCTGTTGCGGTCCGGTGCCGGGGATTTCGTCATCAACATCGCGCGCGCTATTGCGGGGCGTTTGGTGGGCGGGCCGGGGATCGTGGCCGTGATTGCATCAGGCCTGACTGGGACCATTTCCGGTTCTGCGGTGGCCAACACAGCCTCCACCGGGGTGATCACGATCCCGCTGATGAAGAAGGCAGGGTTTCAACCCAAGTTCGCAGGTGGCGTTGAAGCGGCTTCATCCACCGGAGGCCAGCTGATGCCGCCGATCATGGGCGCTGGTGCCTTTGTCATGGCGAGCTTTACGCAAATCCCCTACGAAACTATCGTCGCGGTGGCGCTACTTCCTGCCCTGCTCTACTTCTTATCGGTCGTTTTCTTCGTCCGGATTGAGGCCCGCCGTCTGAACCTTCAGCCGATGGAAAATAACGGCGAGACCGTTGGTAGCGCCTTCAAGAAAGGTGGCGCCAGTTTCGTGATCCCCATCGGCCTGTTGATCAGCTTGCTCGTCGCGGGCTTCACCCCGGCCTATGCGGCTGTTTTCGGGATCATTGCCGTGATCGCCTCCAGCTGGCTGACGCAGAACCCCATGGGCCCCCGCGCGGTGTTCGAGGCGCTGGTGATGGGCACCAAGGGCATGATCATGACGGCGGTGCTGCTCTGCGCGGTTGGCCTCGTCGTTAACGTCATCGCAACTGCCGGTGTTGGCAACACATTCAGCCTGATGATTGCCGATTGGGCGGGTGGAAACCTGTTCTTTGCGCTGGTGATGGTGGCCATCGCGAGCCTTGTGCTCGGCATGGGGTTGCCGGTCACCGCGGCCTATATCGTGATCGCGACGCTTTCGGCGCCTGCGATTGCGGGTATGATCTCTGACCGTTTTGTCATTGATGCGCTGGCGGCTGGTACGCTGCCGGAAACAGCCAACGCGATTCTGATGCTGGGGGTGCCTGACTCGGCCGTGCTGATGGCGCCGCTGACATTCGAGGAAGCACGTGACTTGATCCGTGCGCTGCCGCTGGAAGTGGCCGCCCCCCTGCGTGATCTTGTGGTGCCGCCAGATGCAGCACTGCTTGCGCTTTTGTCGGCGCATATGATCATCTTCTGGCTCAGCCAGGACAGCAACGTGACACCGCCCGTGGCTCTCGCCTCGTTCACCGCCGCTGCGATTGCAAAGGCCCCGGCCATGGCCACCGGCTTTGCAAGTTGGAAGCTCGCCAAGGGTCTCTACATCGTGCCGCTGATGATGGCCTACACCCCGCTCCTATCCGGCAACTGGGGTGAAATGCTGATCCTCTTTGCGTTTGGCGTTGTGGGGATTTACGGGCTGGCCGGGGCACTGCAAGGCTGTATGGAGGCCCCGCTGAACATCGCGCTCCGCGTGGTCTCGGGCATTGCCGGGGCGGCCTGCCTCTGGCCCGCAGCACTACCTGTAAACGCGGCGGGCGCAGCGGTCGTCATTGGCCTTCTGGTATGGAACGCGCGATCCCGGCAAGCCATGCAACCGGCATGACCCTGCACCAGGGCAGCTGCCTTTGCGGTGCCGTCACCCTGACCGTTCAGGGCAACCTGCCGCCGGTGAACGCCTGCCATTGTCGGGAATGTCGCAAGCATTCCGGCCACTACGAGGTGTCCGTCGATATCCCGCGCGATACGCTGCAGATCACGGGTGAAGAGCATGTGCGCTGGTACAAGTCGTCCGAGAAGGTGCGGCGCGGCTTTTGCAATGTCTGCGGGTCTACGCTGTTCTGGGATCCGATCCACCATGATTGGACCGCCGTCGCCATGGGGGCACTCGACACGCCCACGGGCACGCAAATCGCCCGACATATCTTTGTCTCAGAAAAGGGTGACTACTACGACATCGCCGATGGTCTGCCCCAGAACCAGACATGAAAAAGGCGGCACATCGGCCGCCTTTTTCGATAGTTAGCTTTTCTACTTACTCTTCGAGTGACAACGCCACAAAGCGTGGGTCACCGCCACGACGGACCAGCAGCAGGATCGATTTGCGCCCGGCATCCGTTGCAGCAGTGATGCGGGTTTCCAGATCCTCGACCGAGTTCACCGCCTGCTGACCCGCCTCAGTGATCACGTCACCTTCCAGCAAGCCCTTTGAGGCAGCCTCACTATCGCCATCAATCCCGATGATCACCAGACCGGCGTCAACGGACAGCGAGTACTGATCCGTCAGTTCCGGTGTGATCTCGGACAGGGTCAGCCCCAGAAGCGAGGAAGCTTCCGGTTCGGCCTCTTCGGTGGAAGCTGGGAAGGCTACTGCCTCTGACGTTTCGCGACGACCCAACACCACCGTCAGATCTTCCATGTCCCCTTCGCGCAGGACAGACACAGGGACTTCCTTGCCAACTGGGGAATTGCCGACGATGCGCACCAGTTCACGGGTATCCTCAATCTCGACACCGTCGAAGTTCAGGATCACGTCACCGGCCAGCATGCCTGCATTCTCTGCCGGGCCTGCGGGTACGTCGGTGACCAAAGCACCACGGGCGGCATCCAGACCTTCGATCGCCTCGACCATATCTGGCGTTACGTCCTGAATGCGGACACCCAGCCAGCCGCGGCGCGTCTCACCAAACTCGATCAGCTGATCGACGACGTTGGTGACAACCGCAGAAGACATGGCAAAGCCGATCCCGATGGAACCACCATTGGGCGACAGGATCGCGGTGTTCACGCCGATCACTTCACCATCCATATTGAACAGCGGCCCACCGGAGTTACCGCGGTTGATGGCAGCGTCGGTCTGGATGTAGTCGTCATAAGTGCCTGACAGGGCACGGTTGCGGGCGGACACGATCCCGGCTGAGACCGAAAACCCTTGTCCCAGCGGGTTACCCATGGCCATTACCCAGTCACCCACACGGGCGCCTTCGGCGCTGCTGTCACCAAATTCCACAAAGGGCAGACCGTCCAGATCGACCTTCAGCACGGCAATGTCTGTGTTGGGGTCGGTGCCGACCAGTTCGGCGGGCACGCCAGGCTCACCACCAGGGAAGAATTCGATAAGGATCTCATCGGCCCCTTCGATCACGTGGTTGTTGGTGACGATGAACCCATCTTCGGAGATCACAAAGCCGGAGCCAAGCGCAGACGACCGGCGCGTGCCTTCGTTCGGGCCACGGTCCAGGTCATTGAAGAAATCCTCAAAGGGGGAGCCTTCCGGCACGAGGCCCTGCGGACCAGTGCGACCAGCGATTGTTGTGCTGGTCGTGATATTGACGACGGCCGGGCTGACCTGTTCGGCAAGGTCGGCGAAGGTATTCGGGCGGGCCTGCGCATAGGCGGCCTGTACCTGTGCGACGATCATCGCGATTGCGACAACAAGGGTTGTCAGAAACGCGAGGAGCAGGCGGCGAGCCTGCGTTTGGTCTTGTTGCAGTGCGATTGCCTTGGACTTCACGGGGCAAAACTCCTTTGTCATGGACTGCGCGGTGTGGGCCGCTGCAGTACTGGGTCGTTTGATGATCTATCTAGGGCGGGAATTGTGCAACGCAAACTTCGCTCCGCTTTGCTCAAACGCATGTGATGTTTGCGTGTTGAGGTAAAATCCTTGCCAAAGCGTGCTGTTCGCCGTTTTCTGTGGCGCAGTTTGCGTCGCGTTTCGAAAGTAAGACCATGTTACCGCAGTTTTTGTCGCCATCTGTTTTGATCATTCTTGCGGGTTGCGTGCAGATTTTTGGCTATCTGTTGATCAACCAGACGTATCTGCGTCTGACGATGCTGTGCAGCACATCGCTTTATATCCTCTATTACATGACGGTTGCGGAAACGCCGCTATGGGATGCGGTGACGCTGTCGTCGCTGACGATGGTGGCGATCCTTTTGGGGCTTGCGGCCCTCTATGCGCGGAATGCGCGCTGGTCTGTGCCAGAGGCGCACCGCGACATCTATCCCTTGTTCGATGATCTTGAACCCGGGGACTTTCGCAAAGTGATGCGGTTGGCAACACGGCGAACCACCCAAACGGAAGAGGTGGTGACAGTTCAGGGTGAGCATCCAACACACCTTTACTTTGTCACCAACGGCACCTTTCACGTGCAGAAAGGGACTGTCCGTTTTGACGTGCCGGGCCCCACATTTGTTGGAGAGGTCGCCTACCTGCGCAATACGCCAAGCGCCGCAACAACCGTATTTCCAGCAGGTGTTGAGGTCGTGATGTGGTCACGTGAGGCGCTCAGAAAATCAACCCGGACCAATCCGCGGATCAAACTGGCCCTCGACGCCCTGATCTCGCGCGATCTGGCAAACAAGGTTGGTTTGGCCGTTTCACCAGATGCCGTGTCCGACACCGCAAACGAAAAAGGGCCGGCAGCGATGCCGGCCCTTTGAAGGATCTAGTGGTCTGGCCTATTGGCCAAAGCTGCCTTGATCGGACTTCAGGTAGTTGAAGAACTCGTTGTCCGGCGACAACACCATGGTGGAATTGCCCGGCGTCAATGACCGCTGATAGGCCGTCATCGAGCGGTAGAATTCAAAGAACTCCGGATCGCGGCCAAAGGCGCTAGCAAAGATCTCGTTCCGGCGGGCGTCAGCCTCACCCTGAATGATCTGAGATTCACGCTGTGCCTCGGACACAAGCTCGATCACCGTACGGTCGGCCTGCGCGCGGATACGCTGCGCCGCCTCGTTACCGCGAGCGCGTTCGTCTGCGGCTTCACGGTCACGCTCGGCCTTCATCCGCTCGTATGTCGCGTTGAGGTTTTCTGGTGGCAGGTCGGTCCGCTTCAAACGCACGTCGATCACTTGTAGGCCCAGTGAAGTCGCCTCGGCGATTGCACTGTTGCGGATGCGCAGCATGAGTGCGGCACGGTCCGTCGACAGGATATCGTTCGATGAAACCGAACCCAGCACCTCGCGCGTTTCAGCGCGCAGAATGCTGTCAAGACGGCGCGCTGCTGCCTCTTCCCCGCCTGAACCCACGGCCTGACGGAAACGTTCCACATCGAAAATCCGGTAACGCGCAAAGGCGTCAACAACGAGACGACGATCATCCGATGGCGTGACCTCAATAGGGTCCAGGTCACGGCTCAGGATCCGGTCATCATAGCGGACGACCTCTTGGATCAGGGGGATCTTGAACCCAAGCCCGGGTTCTTCCTGAACCTTCACGATCTGACCAAACTGCAGAACCAGTGCCTTTTCGCGTTCATCCACGATAAACACCGAGGAGAGGGCACCCATCACGACTACAAAAAGTGCGGGAAGTAGAAATGCTGACTTACGCATTAGTTGGACCCTCCGGCTGCGGTGGTATTACGGCGCAGATCATTGAGCGGCAGATAGGGTACGACCCCCTGACCGCCACCGTCGCCTTCATCAAGCAAGATGATGTCGACACCACCCAGTACGCTTTCCATGGTTTCGAGGTAAAGGCGCTTGCGCGTTACCTCGGGCGCCTGAAGATATTCCTCCAGAACGGCGGAAAAACGGCTTGCCTCACCTTCGGCTTCGTTCACCACGCGGGCGCGATAACCTTCAGCCTCTTCAAGGATCTGGGCCGCCTGACCGCGGGCTTCAGCCACAACCTGGTTGGCGTAGGCATCAGCCACGTTTTGCACGCGGTCACGTTCCTGCTCGGCGTCCTGCACCGCGCGGAAGGATGCAATGACCGGCTCTGGCGGGTCGGCCTTGTCGAAGTTCACACGGATGATGGACACGCCAGAATCATAGCTATCCAGTGTCGTCTGGATCAGATCGCGCAGCTGATCGGAAATCGCACCACGATCCCGGTTCAGAATTGGCGCCAGTTCCGACTGCGAGATAATTTCACGCATGGCGGATTCCGCCACCGCCTCAATCGTTGCGGGCGGGTTGGCGAGGTTGAAGAGGTACTCTTCAGGGTTGTTGATGTTCCAGACCACCTGGAAATCGATATCCACGATGTTCTCGTCACCCGTCAGCATCAGGCCTGCGTCCATGCCAGAGCGGCTGGTGCCGATGTCGATGTTGCGTTCCGTCGTCACGGCCAGCACTTCGCGTGTCACGATGGGCCATGGGGCAAAGTTCAGACCCGGCTCACCAACCTCAAGGAAGTCGCCGAGCAGCAGCTCAACAGACTGTTCTTCTGGCCGCACCGTGTAGAAGGATGCAAAGAGCCACAGTGCCACGGCACCAAAGATACCCAGTCCGATGGTACCGCGGGTTAGCTGTGGGCCACCGCCGCCGCCATCAGCCCCGTTGGGCCGGTTGCCACCGCCGCCGCCCATCAGGACGCGCAGCTGTTCACGGCCTTTATTTACCAGATCGTCGATTTCGGGAATGTTTGGGCCATCATTCTGTGGCCGACGGCCGCCGTTGCCACGGTTGCCGTCGTTTCCGCCGCCACCGCTGCCTCCGCCGCTATTTCCACCGCCGCCCCAGGGGCCACCACTATTGCCTGCCATTGTTTCCTACGTTTCCTTTCACGCTTTCCCGGCGTGTGCCGGACGCCCCATTGCATGTGGCGCTTGATATCGGGAATTCAAGCGGTTCGCATCGGGACCTTCATCGTCACAAGTTCTTCTGCAATCGTCGGGTGCACGGCGACCGTGCGATCAAAATCTTCCTTTGTTGCACCCATTTTCACAGCAATCCCGGCCAACTGGATCATCTCGCCTGCGTGGTCCGCGACAATATGACAGCCAAGCACCTTGCGGGTTTCCTTGCTGACCACAAGCTTCATCAAAACCCTGTCATCGCGCCCTGCGAAAGCGTGGTTCATCGGCTTGAAGGAGGTGCAGTAGATTTCCACCGGTTCCTGTTCGCGCGCTTCCTCTTCCGTCAGGCCGACGGTGCCCAGCTCTGGCTGGGTGAAAACGGCCGATGGGATCAGCTCATGATCAACCGGTGTGGGATTGCCCTTGAAGACGGTTTCGACAAAGGCCATGCCTTCGCGAATGGCCACGGGCGTCAACTGGACACGGTTGGTGACATCACCGATGGCGTAGACAGATGGGATGTTGGTCTGGCTGTATTCATCGACCAGCACCTCCCCCCGGCGACCGATCTTCACCCCGGCCTCTTCCAGGCCCATGTCTGCGGTGTTGGGTGAACGGCCCGTGGCAAAGAGCACTTGATCATAGACCTTCTCGGTTCCGTTGGTGCCCTTGACCCAGATCCCCTTGCCCTGGCCGCTTTGCGGCAAGGCCGCAGGAACGCCACCTTCCATGGGGACGCCGTGGGTCGCACCTTTGAGGTCATCCTCGGTCGCTTGGCGCATTTCGACGATGTTGGTGCCAAGATGCAGATCAATGCCCTTGCTGCGCATGCCTTCGGCAACAAGCCCGCGCGCCTCATCATCGAAACCGCGCAGGATCTGCGCACCGCGATAGAATTGCGTCACCTCCACCCCAAGGCCGTTCAGAATGCCCGCGAACTCTGACGCAATATAGCCGCCGCCAATGATCAGGATGGACTTTGGCAACTCGTCGAGCAGGAAAATCTCGTTCGAGGTGATGCCAAGCTCTGCACCCGCAATTTCAGGCACGACGGGGTGCCCGCCGGTGGCCACGAGGATGTGTTTGGCGCTGATATCCTCACCCGTCGACAAGGTGACGGTATGCGGATCTTTCAGCCGGGCACGCGCATCAAAGATCTGCACATTCGATCCGTCCAAGAGCTTGCGATAAATGCCTTCAAGCCGGTCAAGCTCGGACCGCAACTGGCCGCTGAACTTGTCCCAGTTGAAATCGCCCTCTTTCAGGTCCCATCCATAGCTGCGCGCATCTTCGAACATTTCGGCAAAGCCCGAAGCAAAGACCATCAGCTTTTTCGGGACACAGCCGCGGATCACGCAGGTGCCGCCCATCCGAAACTCTTCAGCCAGCGCGACCTTGGCGCCTGTCGCGGCGGCAACACGCGCCGCGCGCACCCCGCCAGAGCCACCACCGATGACAAAGAGGTCATAGTCAAAGCTCATCTGCATTCTCCATCAAAACTAAATTGCAGCGCTGGCTCAGTCGCTGACATTCACGAAGATGTTGTCCTTGTCCTTGATATCGAACTGGATCGTCTCAAACGTGTCGTTGGTGATATCGCGCACTTTGACCGTGCCATCACCATGCCCCAGCACGACCACATCGCAGATATCAATAAAGAGCCCGTTTTCAACGACGCCGGGAATCTGGTTGAGCATGAAGGACAGTTTGCGGGCATCTCCGATCCGTTTCAGATGCAAATCAAAGATGTGATTACCTTCATCCGTCACAAAGTTCTCGTCGCCGATTTTGCGCAGCGTGATCTCGCGTCCCAGCACATCCATGCCAAGCAGCATCTCTTCGACAAGGTTGCGCGTGACGTCGAGACCGAAAGGGATCACCTCCAACGGCAGGGGAAAGGCGCCCAGATGCTCAACCGTTTTGCTGGCATCCGCGATCACGATCATCCGGTCACTGGCGGTTGCCACGACCTTTTCCCGCAGATGTGCGCCGCCACCACCTTTGATCAGGTTGAGCGATGGATCGTATTCGTCCGCCCCGTCGATTGTCACATCAAGCCATTTGGCTTCTTCAAGGCTGATCACCTCAATCCCGACCCGCTGGGCCAGTTTTGCGGTGCGCTCAGACGTGGGAACGCCTTTGATCTGAAGCCCTTCCTCGCGCACCATCTCGCCCAGGCATTGCACAAGCCAGGCGGCCGTAGAGCCGGTACCGAGCCCCACCTTCATGCCGGTTTCCACATATTCAGTGGCCTGCTTGGCCGCGACGAATTTCGCTTTGTCGATCGGGGACAACTCGCTGCTCATCAGCCTCTCCACGCTAGTTCTGCCGGGCTTATAGGCGCAATCGGGGAAAGGTGCGAGTGGCGAAATCTCCGGTCAGCAGGCAAAATAGCAACCGGCGCACATTCGCGTGCAAAACTGTCGTTTTTGTCGCGATGACCTTAGGCAAGCGCGCTACGGTGATCGTAGCAACCAGCCGATCACGAGCCCGCGCAAGAGACCGACCCAAGATGTTCCTCTCTGTCTTCGACATGTTCAAAGTGGGTGTTGGCCCGTCATCTTCGCACACCATCGGACCGATGGTCGCTGCCGCGCGTTTTCTCGACCACCTGCGCGCGCAGCCCTTCGCGGTTGCCGGTGTCCGCGCGTCGCTGCACGGATCGCTTGCTTTCACGGGGGTTGGCCATGCGACCGACAGGGCCGTGATCCTGGGCCTCGCCGGGATACGGGCAGACGACTACGATGCGGACAAGGCCGAGGCCGAACTCGCGCGTATCCGGAGCGAACAGACCGTCGTGCCAGGGGGTCTTGGTGTTCTGCGATTTCATCCAAAGGATGATGTGGTTTTCGACTACGGCCCTGCCCTGCCCGGCCATGCCAACGGGCTCATCCTGCAGGGGATGGACGCGCAGGGCGATGTGATCACGCAAGTGACCTATTATTCGATCGGTGGCGGTTTCGTTCTGACAGCGGATGAGTTGGCAGCGGGCCGCGATACCGATGATGGCCCACCGGTCCCCTACCCCTTCCACAGCGGGGAGGAGATGCTGGCCATGGCCAAGACATCCGGCAAAAGCATCGCGGAGATGAAACGCGCGAATGAACTATCCCGAATGCCGGGTGGTGACCTTGACCGGGGCCTTGCCCGGATCTGGGAGGTCATGAACGCCTGCATTGAACGCGGGCTGTCAACTGAAGGGATCTTGCCCGGTGGTCTGCAGGTGCGCCGCCGCGCCAAGGGGATCTGGGAGGCGTTGCAAGCGGAACGCGGCATGAACCTGACAGCTCCCCACACGATCAATGACTACATGTCGACCTATGCGATGGCGGTGAACGAGGAAAACGCGGCCGGTGGGCAGGTGGTCACCGCCCCGACGAACGGGGCGGCTGGCGTTGTGCCGGCCACGATCCGTTATTGGTTGGACCACGTCCCCGGGGCCACGTCATCAAAGGTGCCGGAATTCCTGCTGACTGCGGGGGCCATCGGCGGGTTGATCAAGTTTAACGCCTCCATCTCTGGCGCGGAATGCGGCTGTCAGGCAGAGGTTGGCAGCGCGTCGGCCATGGCCGCGGCTGGCCTAGCCGCCGTACTGGGGGGTACGCCGGAACAGATTGAAAACGCGGCTGAAATCGCGCTGGAACATCACCTTGGCATGACCTGCGACCCCGTGAAGGGTCTGGTCCAGGTCCCGTGTATCGAGCGCAACGGTTTGGGCGCGATCAAGGCCGTTTCAGCGGCCTCACTGGCGTTGCGCGGGGACGGCCAGCACCTTGTTTTACTTGATGTAGCGGTTGAGACCATGCGCCAGACCGGGGCGGATATGTCCGAGAAATACAAGGAAACCGCGCTGGGTGGGTTGGCGGTGAATGTGCCCAACTGCTGACAAAGCACCGCCGGCTGACTTCGGCGCCTCCGGCGGCCGTATTTTGGCGCGATGATAGGGGCTGTGCCGCCCGCGCCTGTGCCGCTACTGTGCGACCATGAGCGCTGATCGCCCCTATCTTGGCGTCCTGCTGATGCTGATCTTTTGCGTGCTGGCGCCGTTGGGCGACAGCATGGCAAAGCTGCTTGGGGCAACCGTAGCGCTGACGTTCTTGATCCTCGTCCGCTTCGGGATACAGGCGGCGATCCTTGCGCCCATGGTAGTCTGGTCGGGTGCCGGATTTCGCTTGCCGGAAGGGCTGCTGGGTTGGACGCTCTTGCGCAGCTTGCTGCATATCGCGGGCATCGGGCTGATGTTTTCGGCGCTGCAGTATCTTCCGCTCGCCGATGCATTGGCCATCGCCTTTGTGATGCCGTTCATCATGCTGATCCTCGGGCATTTCGTGATGGGTGAAGAGGTCGGACTGCACCGGATGGTTGCGTGTGCCGTGGGCTTCGTCGGGACACTGCTGGTGATCCAGCCCAACTTCGTCGAGGTTGGCTGGCCCGCACTGTTGCCATTGGGTGTCGCCGTGGTGTTTGCCCTATTCATGATGGTGACGCGCAAGGTGGCGCGCGCGCTCGATCCGATCAAGCTGCAGGCGATCAGCGGGCTGCAGGCGTCTGCCATGCTGATGATAGCGGTTCTTGTTGCACCCGGATTGCTTGGGGATGATCCGTTGAACATCGCGCCCGGTGACCTCTGGCTTCTGCTGGCCCTCGGGGTGCTCGGCACGCTGGCCCATCTTTTCATGACGTGGAGCTTGCGTTTCGCCCCGGCGTCCACATTGGCACCGATGCAGTATCTTGAAATTCCCTTTGGGACGGCAATTGGCTGGCTTATCTTCGCTGATCTGCCGAACGGGCTCGCCGCGGTTGGCATCTGCGTGACCGTGGCCGCTGGTCTCTACATCATTTTGCGGGAACGACAGCTTGCACGACGTCTGGAAGATGTGCCTGCGGTACCGTAATCAAGACAGGCCCGTCGGCCGCAACAGTCACCGCCCCGCCAATCGCCGCATTTGATGGGCTGGTAAAGCCATCCGGTGACATGGCTTGATCAGCAAACGGCCACACGAGGCCAGTGACCGTCACCTGTGCCTGCCCAAGTGGCATGACCGAGACGCGTGTGCCCTTTGGCAAATCAAACGCCACATCCGCCCCCGAAAGCACCCAGCTGACATCCGCCTCATCCAACAGGAAGATCGGCCTGTCGCGATGACGCGCCATCACATTCAACACCGAAAGCGCGTGGTCAATCCGCCCACCTGTAAACCCGATGGCAATCAGCCCCTTTGCCTCCACCCGCGTGACCGCCTTCTCAAAATCAGTTGTCGACTGTTCGGCCACTTCAAACAGGCGATCGGAGAATGTGGCACGCGCCCGGCTAGACAAACTGTCCAGATCACCGACGACCGCCTCTGGCGCGATCCCAGCCTTTAGCAGGTGATCTGCCCCTCCATCAACGCCGACAAACCCGGCGACATATGGTGAAACCCTTGAAAACAAGGCTTTTCCAAGACTTGCACCTCCGACCAGACACATTAGGCTGTTGGTTGAAACAATTTGATCTTTGACCACCTATTGCACCTTGATCCACAAACATTCCCCAAAAGGGCCACAAATCGCCCATATAGGCAACGTGTACCTAGCTGAATACGTCGTCGCTCCGGCGCCCAGTAACCAATGAAAGTCTGATTGCATGGATAATGGTAAGCAAATCCTCGATGTCTCTTACGGCAAGTTTTCCTGCCGTCTTGAAGGATTCGAAGATTCCGTTGAGACGATGAAGCTGGTCGTGGGATATTTTCACGAACTCGCGGGGCACGAAGACTTCATGGATATGGAGCTTCAGGCGCCAGACATGGCCACCCTGCAAGAGCTGACCGAAGAGCACGCAGAGGGCGACGTTGCCATCACAGAGGAAGATGGCCAGATCCGCCTGACGGTCGAGGAAAGCGCCGAAGAGGACGATGATGCGTCGGAAGACCTGTCTGCAGCGGATTTCGAGGAAGTCGAGGATCTTGAAGATGTCGCCGATGATGCGGCTGGTGCAGAGTCCGATGACGATCTGATGGATGATGATGCAGCGTTCGCCAGCGACCTGGAAGAGGTTGCGGAAGCCGTTGATGAAACGGAACCAACATCCGACGAAATGGATGCCCTCGATCCTCTCGATGATGATGCCAGCGTCGCAGACAAGCTCAACCATATCCGCAGCGTTGTGAGCGGCGCTCTGCCGGCGGAAACGGAAACCGATGCCTCTGACGCGGAAGACATCGCAGAAGACCTTTCCGAGGAAGAAGCAGAGATCGCAGATGATGGCGAAGCAGAAGAGGATCTGCCAGACACCTTCTCTGATCGCCTCGCAGCGCTCGCGGCCTCCGACGAAAACGATGAAGCGGGAGCGGAAGATATGGCCGCCGCAGATGACGTATCTGTGGCAGAGCCCTATTCCGAGGCTGCGATGGCCTCTAACGACGACGATGCCGCTTTTGAAGAAGAGCTCGCGGCGCTGGAAGAAGAGGATGCGCTGGCAGCGGCTGAAACAGCCGAAACAGATGAGCCAGCAAGCGAAACCGACAGCGATGATGATCTGATGGCGGCCCTTGACGCCGAGGAAGAGGCTCTCGCCGAAGATTTGCATGAAGGTCTTGCGGAGGAGAGTGCAGCAGAGCCCGAGGAGGCCGAGACTTCGGAAGACATGCTGGACGCGACGATGGCCGAGGACATCGACGAAGACTTGGCAGCCGAAGCAGAGACGGAAGTCACCACCGCAGATGCCGATGACCTCACCAGCGACATTGCCGAAGCGCTCGAAGAGCCAGCTATGGATGACATGGCGCAGCGCGAAACCGCAGCGTCCATGGAAGTGAGCGATGACCTAGACGATGATGTCGAAGAGGTGACCGCCCCAGAAGTCGCCGAGGAACCAGAGGCAGAGACCTCCGAGGAGGCGGCCCCGGTTCAGGAAAATGCCGCTGCGGCTGAAGACCCCAACAAGCCATTCCTGCTTACCCCGAACCTTGCTGCCCCTGCCGACGAAAAGAAAGGCGATGACGAGTTCGACCTGGCGAGCGAAGTGGCAAAGGTTGAAGCCGAAATCGCAGCACGCCCCGGGAACGAGGTTGCGCGCCACGGCCTGCCCCGCAGCGTCGAAGACGCGATGAGCCGCATCCTGTCGCAGACCGACCAGCAGTTGAACGCGCCCGAAAGCAAACGCCACCGCGACGCCTTTGCCCAGCTCAAGGCCGCCGTTGCCGCGACCGAAGCCGCGCGTCAGCTTGGTGAGAAGTCCAAGATCGTTGATCCGGAAGGTGCGTTCAAGGACGACCTCGGCGCGCATGATGCCGAAGGCAAGAGCCTTGGAATAGACCCCGACGGCGCCGGTGGCGATGCCGGGGACAATGTCACACCCCTCAAACTGGTTGCCACACAGGCGATCGAAAACGCCGAAGCCGCGAACCAGGAACCGGTTGATGCCGCGTCAGAGAAACTGCGCCGCATTGCCGCCCTCAAGGAACGAGATCTGACCGGTGTCAAGAAAGTCAGTTTTGCCGACTTTGCCGCACAGCAAGGCGCAGCTGACCTGATCGACATGCTAGAGGCCGCTGCCGCCTACATCACCTTTGTCGAAGGCGACCCAGATTTCACGCGCCCACAAGTGATGAAAGTGGTGCAGTCCGCATCCGAGAAGGAGATTACGCGCGAAGAAGGGCTGCGGTCCTTTGGTCGTCTGCTGCGCCAAGCCCGCTTCATCAAACTGAACAACGGGCGCTTTCAGGTGGCGGAAAACACGCAATATCGCCCTGATGATGATTGGGCTGCGCAGGGGTAACCCCCTGAGCCAAGAGAAAGAAAAAGCGGGCCCAGCGCCCGCTTTTTTCATGTCTGGTTGTTCTGATCGGGATCGGGCTGTCCGATCCCCTTGAACACCCATTTCAGCGGAAATGCCCAGCCAATCCCAAGGGCCACGTAGATGAAGAACTCGACAATCAGCGGAAATCGTGTGCCTTGCGTCATCATCACGCTCATAATCGTCGCAGCGATGATGATGTAGATGGGCAGACCCACCACAAGAATAAACAGCGCCAGTCGTTTCCGTGCCTTGTAGGTCATCAGTCCTCAGTCAGCGAATGGATCGGTCACCAGAATGGTGTCATCCCGTTCCGGTGACGTGGAAACTAGGGCCACAGGGCAAGCGATCAACTCTTCGATCCGGCGGACGTATTTGATTGCTTGCGCAGGCAGATCGGCCCAGGACCGCGCGCCTTCGGTGGACTGCGACCAGCCTTCGATCTCTTCATAGATTGGTGTGCAGCGCGCTTGCTGATCGGCGGCCGTGGGCAAATAATCGAGCGTTTCGCCGTCAAGCTCGTAGCCCACGCAGATTTTCAGCACGTCGAACCCGTCAAGCACATCAAGCTTGGTCAGCGAGATACCCGAGACGCCGGAGGTCGCACAGGTCTGGCGCACAAGGCAGGCGTCAAACCAGCCGCAGCGGCGTTTCCGCCCCGTGGTCGTACCAAACTCATGGCCGCGCTCACCGAGGCGCTGACCGTCTTCATCCTCCAACTCTGTCGGGAACGGCCCCTCGCCCACCCGTGTGGTGTAGGCCTTGACGATCCCCAGCACGAAATCAATCGCCCCCGGGCCCATACCAACGCCGGTGGCGGCTTGACCTGCGATCACGTTGGAGGACGTCACGAAGGGATATGTCCCGAAGTCGATGTCCAAAAGCGCGCCCTGCGCCCCTTCGAACAGAATGCGCTTGCCTGCCTTGCGCTTCTCGTTCAGCACCTTCCAGACGGGGGCGGCATATTGAAGGATTTCTGGCGCAATTGCCCGCAATTGGGTCAGCAGCGCATCGCGGTTAATCGGCTCCAGCCCCAGCCCGCGGCGCAGCGCATCGTGATGCACCAACGCGCGGTCCACACGCAGTTGCAGCGTCGCATCATCGGCGAGGTCGGCAACCCGGATCACACGGCGACCAACCTTGTCTTCGTAGCATGGGCCAATCCCACGACCGGTGGTGCCAATCTTGGCGACAGAGTTCTGGTTCTCCCGCGCGCGATCCAACTCCCCATGAAACGGCAGGATCAGCGGTGTGTTTTCCGCGATCATCAACGTCTCTGGCGTGATCGTCACGTCCTGTGCGCGCAGCGTTTCGATCTCTTTGATCAAATGCCAGGGATCCAGCACAACGCCATTGCCAATGACCGAAAGCTTGCCTGCACGCACAACACCCGAAGGCAGTGCATGCAGTTTGTAGACGGCTCCATCAATCACCAACGTGTGGCCCGCGTTATGGCCCCCTTGGAACCGGGCGATCACATCGGCCCGTTCCGACAGCCAGTCAACGATCTTGCCTTTGCCCTCATCACCCCACTGGGCGCCGACAACAACCACATTTGCCATGAAAACTGATCCCTTTGGATATTGCGCGCCCCCTATATCGCCGCGCGCCGGGCGGCGAAACCGCAAAGTTGTGGCGCACGTCTGGACAGGCCAGAGTGGCGGCGGCATTGTCTGGCAAAAGACTGACCAGGAAGAGGTTCACATGGGCTTTGTCATCCGCTGGGTTTTTGCCTTTGTCCTGCTGGCTGCGACCTACAACCCGACCCAATACAACTATGTCCGCTGGGCGATGGATTACGCAGACACCAATCTGTCGCTCACCGTGCTTTTCGGGCTGATCCTGTTTGTGGGTTACATCATTTATCTGCGGGCAACCCTGCGCTCGATCGGGATTTTCGGGATGATCCTGATCCTCGCCGTGGTCGGGACCCTGCTGTGGGTGCTGTTCGATCAGGGGATCATCAGCCTGGACAATCCATCCGTGAATACGTGGATCGGGATCGTGGCCTTGTCCGTGGTGCTGGCGGTCGGGCTATCTTGGTCCATCGTGCGCCGCCGCTTGACGGGGCAAACGGACGTCGATGATATCGACGAATAACAGCGCGGGGAGGCGCTGACACAGACCAACAATCGGGGAGGGTATGATGGTCGTCGCAAAAACAAATGACTACAGGCTGTTCGAGGCGAAGCCGTTTGCGCCGAACCTTGGCGCAGACATCTATGGCGTGGATCTGAGTGAACCCGTGCCGGACGACCAGTTTGCCGAGATCAAGGACGCATTTCACAAATATCAGGTGCTGTTCTTTCGCGACCAAAAAGAAATTCCGCCCGCCCAGCATATCGCGTTCGGCAAACGCTTTGGCCCCTTGCATGCGCACCCTGCGGCCCCAACGATGGACGGGTTTCCAGAGATCTTCGAGATTCACGCCACCAAGAACTCCAAGGTCGCGAATGGGGAGTTCTGGCATTCGGATGTATCCTGCGATGAAACCCCGCCGCTGGGCACCATGCTACAGATTCACATCATGCCGCCCTCTGGCGGTGATACGATGTTCAGCGATATGTACGCGGCTTATGAAGATCTATCGCCGCCCATCAAACGGATGCTGGAGGGGCTGACAGCCCTGCATGGGTCAGAGCATATCTACAAAGGGCGCTACAGCGACCGGGGGCAGAAAGACAGTGAGATCGATTGCCCCGAAGCGATCCATCCGATCGTCCGCACGCATCCTGAAACCGGGCGCAAGGCGCTATTCGTCAACCGCACCTTCACAACGAAGATCATCGGGCTGTCTGACAGCGAAAGTGACGCGATCCTTGAGATGCTCTTTGCCCACGCCGAACACATCAACTATCAGATCCGGTTCCGCTGGTCGCTCAATGACATGGCCTTCTGGGACAATCGCTGCTGTATGCATCGGGCGATCTGGGATTACTGGCCGGAAGAGCGCAAGGGCCGCCGCGTGACGATCAAGGGTGACAGACCGGTCTAGGCGGGATGACGTCACAACAGCGTTTTTCGGGGGTTGCGAGAGCGGCGCGCAGCTTTTAGATACCGCGTGTTCGCGAACGCCCCGAAAGGCCACCCCCGTATGGAAAACGTCGTCCTCATCATTCACCTGATCCTGGCGCTCAGCCTGATCGGCACCGTGCTGATGCAGCGGTCAGAGGGTGGCGGGCTCGGCATGGGTGGCGGCGGCGGTGGCTCTGCAGGGTCACGCCCAGCGCCCACAGCGATGAGCAAATTCACCTGGATCCTCGCATCCGCGTTCATCTGCACATCCATCGCGCTGACGCTGATCGCGACAAACAATGCCGCCGGATCGTCCGTGGCAGACCGACTGGCCCCAGTGCCGGGTGCCGAAGAAGGTGTCGAGGTGCCGTCCTTGGGCGACAGCCTGCTGCCGCCATCTTTGGACGACGATGCACCATTGGTGCCATCTGGCGACTAATTACTAGGGATTGCTGAAACCGTCACCCACATCACATTATGTGGGGGGTGGCAGGTTGCAAAACCGCACCGAATCCACTATGGGTTAAATCCCGTGATGATGCGAATTTTGCGGTTCGTTTTCCCACAACTTGGTTCGAATTCACGGGGGTTGCCCACCTATGGCGCGTTTTATTTTCATTACCGGCGGCGTGGTCTCATCCCTTGGCAAAGGGCTCGCCTCGGCTGCATTGGGCGCGCTCTTGCAGGCGCGTGGGTATTCGGTGCGCCTGCGCAAGCTTGACCCCTATCTGAACGTCGATCCCGGAACGATGTCGCCGTTTGAGCATGGCGAAGTGTTCGTCACTGATGACGGCGCCGAAACCGACCTCGACCTTGGCCACTATGAACGCTTTACCGGCGTCCCGGCACGCAAGACGGACTCGGTCTCGTCCGGTCGAATCTATTCCAACGTGCTGGAGAAAGAGCGTCGTGGAGACTATCTCGGCAAGACGATCCAGGTCGTTCCCCACGTGACCAATGAAATCAAAGACTTCATCAGCATCGGTGAGGATGAAGTTGATTTCATGCTGTGCGAAATCGGTGGCACGGTGGGTGATATCGAGGGGCTGCCATTCTTTGAGGCGATCCGCCAATTCGCACACGATAAGCCTGTCGGCCAGTGCATCTTCATGCACCTGACACTGCTGCCCTATCTTGCGGCAAGCGGTGAGTTGAAGACAAAGCCGACCCAACACTCCGTCAAGGAACTGCAGTCGATCGGGATCGCGCCAGATATCCTCGTTTGCCGCTCCGAACAGCCGATCCCGGAGAAAGAGCGCGAGAAAATCGCGCTCTTCTGCAACGTCCGCAAACAAGCGGTTGTGGCGGCCTATGACCTCAAATCAATCTACGAGGCGCCGCTGGCCTACCACGACCAGGGTCTTGATCAGGCTGTACTCGACGCCTTCGGGATCTCCCCCGCCCCGCAGCCCAAGCTGGACGTCTGGCATGACGTCTATGACCGCATTCACAACCCCGAGGGTGAAGTGAAGGTCGCCATCGTCGGCAAATATACCCAGTTGGAAGACGCCTATAAGTCTATCGCCGAGGCCCTGACCCACGGTGGGATGGCCAACCGCGTGAAAGTGCGGATCGAATGGGTGGATGCAGAGCTTTTCGATCACGACGACGCCACCCCGCACCTTGAGGGCTTCCACGCGATACTAGTGCCCGGCGGGTTTGGTGAGCGTGGGACAGAAGGCAAGATCAAGGCCGCCCAATTCGCACGCGAAAAGAACATCCCCTACCTTGGCATATGCCTCGGCATGCAGATGGCGGTGATCGAAGCCGCGCGGAACGTGGCGGGTTTGGAAAAGGCCGGGTCAGAAGAATTCGACCATGAGGCCGGGAAAAAGCGTTTCGAACCCGTTGTTTACCATTTGAAGGAATGGGTGCAGGGCAACCACAAGGTCGCGCGCAAGGCCGATGACGACAAAGGCGGGACAATGCGCCTTGGCGCCTACAACGCAACGCTGGCGGAAGGCTCAAAGGTAGCAGAGGTCTATGATGCGGCGGCCATCGAGGAACGCCACCGCCACCGGTATGAGGTGGATGTGAAGTACCGCGACCGGTTGGAAAAGGCGGGCCTGCGGTTTTCAGGCATGTCGCCCGACGGAAAGCTGCCGGAAATCGTGGAATGGAACGGCCACCCTTGGTTCATCGGTGTGCAGTTCCACCCGGAGCTGAAGTCAAAACCGTTTGAGCCTCACCCGCTCTTCGCCGATTTCGTGCGCGCGGCAGTGGAAACCTCGCGTCTCGTCTAGAAACCCAGCGTGATCCGTCGGGTCAGCACCACCTGTGCGTCGATCTGATCGTCAGTGGATGTGATCGGGCTGTCAGCGGCGTCACGCAGAAAGCGTTCATACTCGATTGTTCCCACAATCTCCCAATCGTCGTTGAGGCTGTAGATCACCTCTGCCTTCGCCCCGGCAGAAATCAGGCCGCCCTCGGCATCGAAACTATCAAAAGCGCTCGCAGCACTTTCCACATCACTGACGCCGAAATAGGTCTGCGCATAATCATCGTCGCCCACCAGAACGCGCGGTCCAATGGTGACAGTCAGCGCGTCACGCGGGGCAATCTCATAGTCCGCGCCCAGTTCGGCGACAAAGGATTCATGCCCGACAGCGCCGTAGCGCAGGTTGGCAAAGACCACATAATCGGGGCCGTTGTATTCAACGCCGCCACCAATCTCGAGGCTTGGGTCAATGTCGGCAAGCCCGGCCAGTTCGCTGAAATCCCCTGCTTCGCGCGGCGCGATGTAGCGAAACGAACCACCAAACCCCAAACCAGGTTCATCCGCCCCACCAAACGAAAAAGGGCCCAGCGCGAACCGTTCCAGTTGGAATTTGACACCAACGCCCGGGTCCAGATCCTCATCCCCGAAATAGCCGGGGGACACGGACGGCCCGATGCCAAACCGCAAATCGATTCCGTTCGCGCCCTCTTGCGCAGCAGCTGATGTGACCGTCGCAAGCAGGATCACTGTTGTCAGGGCGGGTTTCATCGTGAGTGGCCTTTCACGCCAGTTGGTCCAAACATAGCACAAACTTGTCGCCTGGGTATTCCCGTTTCTGTGATGGACAGGCCCGGCTCGCTCCGCTAGTGCCGCGCAATGCTAAGCTATCAACACGGGTACCACGCCGGCAACGCGGCGGATGTGCACAAACACAGCCTGCTGGCGTGGGTGCTGCACTACATGACGCAGAAAGATAAGCCGCTCAGCTACATCGAGACCCATGCAGGCCGCGGGCTTTACGACCTGACTGATGCGATGGCCGCCAAAACGGGTGAGGCCGAAATGGGTGTCGCGCGGCTGCTGCCGCGTTTTGCACCAGACCACCCGTTTCCGCGCCTCATGGCGGAGCTGCGCGCACAAGATGGTGCGGACGCTTACCCCGGCTCCCCCGTGGTCGCGGCGCTGTCACTCCGAGAGGACGACCGCCTGCATCTGGCCGAACTGCACCCGCAGGAATTCAGCGCGTTGGAGGCCAACATGGCCCAGTATGGCGCACAATGCCTTCAACAGGATGGGCTCGCCGCAGCACAAGCGCTCTGCCCACCCACGCCACGACGCGGGCTGATGCTGATTGACCCGACTTATGAGGTCAAATCGGACTATCAGAAACTGCCCAAATCGATCCTGCAATTGCACCGCAAGTGGAATGTCGGGGTGATCATGCTCTGGTATCCGATCCTGCAGGACGGCCCGCACAAGGCCATGCTGAAACCACTGCAGAGCGCATGCCCGGATGCGCTCACCCACGAGGTCAGATTTTCACCCGTCAGGCCCGGCCACCGCATGATCGGCTCGGGCCTTTTCGTGATCAATCCGCCCTTTGGGCTGGCCGAGGCGGCAGCGGACATCACCGCCCTCTTTCAAGAGGCCTACGGGCGGCCTATGTAGCGGGTATGTTTACTGATCTTCTTCGGCGTCTGACCGCCCCCGAACCCGCCCCGCTGCCTGAACTTGACTGTCGTATCGCGCTCGGCGCGCTGCTCGTGCGCATTGCCCGCACCGACGGTGACTATGCAGCATCCGAGATTAAACAAATCGATCAGGCGTTGATGGCCCGCTACGGGCTGAGTGTGGATGAGGCCGCCCAACTGCGCGCCGAATGTGAGGCGTTGGAGGCGGAAGCACCGGACACCGTCCGCTTTACCCGCGCACTCAAAGACACCGTCCCTTATGAAGAGCGCGTCAGCGTGATTGAGGCGCTTTGGTCGGTCGTGCTCGCCGATGGTGTGCGCGATGATGAAGAGGACAGCATGATGCGCATGACCGCCTCCCTTCTGGGTGTCAGCGATCAGGACAGCCACCGCGCGCGGATCAAAGTCGCCAAAGCATGATTGCCAGCCTACCGATGTATGCGACCCCGCTGACGGCGGGTGGGGATACACGGTTTTGGGAGTTCATCCGCGATGGGCTGCGGGCGCGAGGCATTGCGGCGCCTGACCGGCTCACACACTCCCCGCCTGACTTGATCGCGCATTGGCGCGACCCTGCGCTGGTTCTTTCGCAGACCTGCGGATTGCCCTACCGCGCGGCGCTCAAGGATCAGGTCACGCTGGTTGGTACCCCTGACTACGGCATCGAAGGATGCCCGCCCGGGCATTATCAGAGTGTTGTGATCGCGCGCGCCGATGATGATCGGCAAACCCTGTCAGCATTCCAAGGCGCGCGGTTTGCCTACAATGACCCGCTCTCGCAGTCGGGCTGGGCTGCGTTGGCGCTTGAGCGTCCAGAGGCCCTGCACGGGCCAAAGCTGCAAACAGGCAGCCATCAGGCCTCTGCCTTGGCTGTCCGGAAGGGTGTAGCGGATTTTGTGGCGATTGACGTTGTCACGTGGCGCCATCTGATGGCGCAGTCGGTGACGGCAGGGCTTCACATCATACATGCGACCCAGCCAACACCCGGCCTGCCTTTCATCACTGCAAAAACGCAGGACCCTGCCCCGATCTTTGCGGCAATGAACGACGCCATCACCGCGCTATCGTCCGCGGATCAGGCAACTCTGGGCCTCAAAGCGGTGATTGACTTACCGCCGGGCGCCTACGACTTGCCCTTGCCGCCTAATCCGGTGGCATTTGCCCCCTGAAGTGATGTCACGCTGCAAGCAGACATTGCAAAAGCCCTCAAAATAGGCATGACTGCCCGGCGGAACGATAAAAAGCTGCCCCACGTGACCGCAAACGCCCCCGTCATCGAAATTCGCAATCTTCACAAAGCCTATGGCGCCCTTGAGGTGCTGAAGGGCGTCGATATCACCGCGCCTGCGGGGCATGTGATCTCGCTGATTGGCTCTTCGGGGTCGGGTAAATCGACATTGCTCCGGTGTGCGAACTTGCTGGAAGACAGCCAGCAGGGTGACCTGATTTTCTGTGGTGAGCCGGTCAGCTGGAAAGGTGCAGGCGCGGAACGGCATCCGGGTGACCGCGCACAGATGGTCCGCATCCGCACCAACCTGTCTATGGTGTTTCAGCAGTTCAACCTATGGGCCCATATGACGATCCTGCAAAACGTGATGGAGGCGCCGGTGACGGTGCTGAAACGCGACAAGGCCGAAGTGGAAGAGGCGGCGCGCAAGTACCTTGCCAAGGTCGGGATCGGCGACAAATGCGATGTCTACCCAGCGCAGCTTTCAGGCGGGCAGCAACAGCGCGCGGCTATTGCCCGCGCGCTTTGCATGGAACCCAAAGCGCTCTTGTTTGACGAACCGACAAGTGCGTTGGACCCAGAACTTGAACAAGAAGTGGTCAAAGTGATCAAGGACCTCGCCCGCGAGGGCCGCACGATGATCATCGTCACGCACGACATGAAGCTGGCGCATGATGTCAGCGATCATGTGGTGTTCCTGCACCGGGGAAAGATCGAAGAGGAAGGCCCACCGGCCGAGCTCTTCGGCAATCCAAAAACCGAACGGCTGCGCGGGTTCTTGTCCGCGACGGCTGCATAAATTCATCATCTACGGGAGAAAACTGATGAAATACCTGATCCTTTCCACAGCGGCCATGGCCCTGATGGCCGGCACTGCCTTTGCCGATGGCCACTCTGTTGTGCGCCTTGGCACCGAGGGCGCTTACCCTCCATTCAACTTCCTCAACGATGACGGCGAAGTTGACGGGTTCGAGCGGGAGCTGGGTGATGAGCTCTGCGCCCGCGCCGAACTGACCTGCGAGTGGGTCACCAACGACTGGGACAGCATCATCCCCAACCTCGTCTCCGGCAACTACGACGTGATCATCGCGGGCATGTCCATCACCGACGAGCGGGATGAGGTCATCGACTTTTCCGACAACTACACCCAGCCCGATCCGTCTGCATATCTTGCCATGTCCATGGACGTGGACCTTGAAGGTGGCGTAATCGCCGCACAGACCGGCACAATCCAGGCCGCCTTTGTTGCTGCAACCGGCGCCACCCTGCTGGAATTCGCAACCCCCGACGAAACCATCGCTGCCGTCAAGAGCGGTGAGGCCGATGCGGTTCTGGCCGATAAGTCCTTCCTTGCCCCCATTGCAGAAGCTGATGCAGAGCTGAGCTTCCTTGAACAGGAAGAGCTGATCGGCGGCGGCGTGGGCCTTGGCATTCGTGAAAGCGACGGTGAGCTGCGCGAGGCATTCAATGCAGCCATCGCCTCCATGAAGGAAGATGGTTCGCTAAACACGCTGATCGAAAAATGGGAAGTCGGCGCGACTTTCTAAATTACATCGCGCGTCCCGGTGACACTCACCGGGACGCGCACCACCTGCCCTAACCGACAGGCCCCGCCATTTTCAGTTTCTGCTCAGATCCTGCCACCTTGGGCGATTTCCAGTGGATGGCCTGCTACCTGACCACGGGCAAGCATATGTCGATGTATTGGGCATTCGGCACTGTACTGCTTCTGCTCGCGATCACGGCCCCCACGGCGCTTGCATTTGGCTTTGCTGGTGCCTCTGCCGCCCGCAGTGCGCTTGCGCCGGTGCGCTGGATCGGCAAGACTTATATCGCCGTTGTCCGCGGCATCCCCGACATCGCGTTCTTTCTCTTCTTCGTCATCGCCCTTGATCAGGTGTTCGAGTACATCCGTCACAGGATCAAATGCCCCGATTGGGAAGAGCCGGTCCGTCAGGGCAACGACTTCATCGTTTGCACCGCGGCCAAGCTGCCTTTGGGCAACGCGCCGCAATGGGTGCATGAGACCTACGGCTTCCTGCTGGCCGTCCTAACCTTTGCCATCGTTTTCGGAGCCTTCGCTGCCAACGTGCTGTTTGGCGCGATGCAGGCCGTGCCAAAGGGGCAGCTGGAAACGGCAGAGGCTTACGGGATGACTAAACGACAGACCTTCTGGCGCGTGCTTGTCCCGCAGATGTGGGTCTATGCGCTGCCGGGTCTCTCAAACCTTTGGATGGTGCTGATCAAGGCGACGCCGCTACTGTTCCTTTTAGGCGTTGAAGACATCGTCTATTGGGCGCGGGAACTTGGCGGCATGAAGCAGCCGCAGTTTACGGACTACCCCCACCCCGATTGGCGCATGTGGTACTTCCTTGCGCTGCTGATCTTCTATCTCGCCTTTACGCGCGTGTCCGAGATCGTACTCGACCGGATCATGGCGCGACTGACCCACGGGCAGGCAACAGCGGCTGGTGAGCGGCAGCGAAAGGCGGCGACCTGATGTCCTGCTGGGAAACTATCGCCGACTATGCCCTGCGTAGCCAGGGTATCGGGGAACGTTTGCTACCCCGCACCGATTTCACGCTGTGCCAGCAGTTTACGCTGATTGGTTCCGGCATGATCTGGAACATCTACTTCGGTGTCTTCGCCCTGATCTTTGGCTTTTTTCTGGCCACAGCCTTGGCTGTCGGCAAGGCCTCGCAGAACCGGCTGTTCCGCAAGCCGGCCGAATGGTTCATCTTTGTCTTCCGCGGCTCGCCGCTCTTTATTCAGTTCTTCTTTGCCTATTTCTGCTTTCTCAGCCTCAAGGGCGTCAGCCCCTTCTTTGACCCGTTCACCTCCGCCTGGCTTGGCGCGCTAATCGTGCTGTTCCTGAACACGGCCGCATATTCGGGCGAAATCTTCTACGGCGCGCTACAGTCAATCCCCAAGGGCGATACAGAGGCGGCAGATGCCTACGGCCTCTCTGGCTGGTCACGCTTTCGCCGAGTGGTCTGGCCCACCATGCTTCGGCTGGCATGGCCCGCATATACGAACGAAGCGATCTTTCTTTTCCACGCCACAACACTGGTCTTCTTTTCAGGCTTCCCTGCCGCACAGCAAAGGGGTGACGCGCTCTATTACGCGAACTACTTTGCCGACAAGACCTTCAACCCTTTCATCCCCTACCCAATCCTCGCCATGTATTTCATCATCTTCAGCCTCGCGATCATCGGCCTCTTTGGCCTCGTGAACCGGCGGCTGAACCGGCACCTGCCGGTGGAGCGGCGCAAGAAGATGTTCTTCCGCCCGCAGATCATCAGATGAGCTGGCTCGACGATCATCCAGAGGTACGCAATGTGCGCTGCGGGGCGGCGGACCTGAACGGGCAGGCGCGCGGCAAGCGTGTCCCGCGCCGGTTCGCGGCCAAGTTGGAGAGTGAAGGCACGCGCATGCCGCTTTCCGTGATGAACGTCGATATCTGGGGAGAGGATATCAAGGACAGCCCGTTGGTGTTTGAAACGGGCGATGCCGATGGCCTTTTGCTACCGACCGAACGGGGCTACGTGCCCATGCCATGGCTAACCTCGCCGTCGGCCCTTCTGCCGCTTTGGTCGCATCACGAAGATGGCACGCCTTTCGCAGGTGACCCACGCCATGCGCTCGCCAATGTTGTTCGCCGCTATGCGGAGCGTGGTCTGACACCCGTTGTGGCCACGGAAATGGAGTTCTACCTCGTCGACGACAGCGGCAAGGAACTCATGCAGCCCAAATCGCCCCGCTCTGGCAAGCGGCGGGATGCGGCAGAAATCCTCTCCTTGCGCGCGCTCGATGCCTTCGATGTCTTCTTCAACGACCTCTACGATGCATGCGAGGCGATGGATATCCCGGCAGAGGCCGCCCTTTCAGAGAGCGGGCTGGGACAGTTCGAGATCAATCTCGAACACCAACCCGACGCGTTAAGGGCCGCGGACGATGCTTGGCTTTTCAAGATGCTGGTCCGGGGGCTGGCGCGCAAACACGGCATGGCCGCGAGCTTTATGGCAAAGCCCTATCCGGAGTATTCCGGTAACGGGATGCACACGCATTTTTCGGTCATTGATGGCGAGGGCAACAACATCTTTGCCGACGATACGCACGCGGGCACGCCTGCCTTGCGCCACGCCATTGCGGGCTGCCTGGCTGGCATCCCAGAGCTTGCCCTGATCTTTGCCCCCCATGCCAACAGCTACGAACGGTTGGTGCCCGGTTCACACGCCCCCACTGGCATTTGCTGGGCCTATGATAACCGCACGGCTTCCGTCCGCGTGCCGGGGGGGTCGTTCAAGGCGCGGCGGATCGAACACCGGCTCGCCGGGGGGGATGTGAACCCCTATCTCTTCCTCGCCGCAGTACTGGGCTCTGCCCTGATTGGGATTGAGGATGGGCTGACACCCCCCGCCCCGATCACCGGAAACGCCTACGCGCAAGATCTGCCACAAGTGCAGGGCGCCTGGGCCGAAGCCATCACCGCCTTTGCGGAGAGCAAAATGGCCCGGCGGATCTTCCCCGGGCAACTGGTCGATAACTTTCTGCGCACCAAGCGGCAGGAGATGCGCGATTTTGAAGACCTGACCGAAGAAGAGCGTCTGGCCCTCACCCTCGACACGGTCTGACTGGCGCATCAGGCGCCAACGCCCTAGGTTGGCCGCAAACAACCACATGAGATCACAATGAAGATCGGCATTCTGCAAACCGGCCACGCCCCTGATGAGCTTTTGTCAGAGCGGGGCGACTATGACGCCCATTTTGCGCGCCTCCTCGACGGAAACGGCTTTCGCTACCAAACCTACAACGTGGTCGACATGGATTTCCCAGACAGTCTCACGGTCTGTGACGGCTGGCTGATCACCGGGTCCAAGCACGGCGCCTACGAGGATCACCCGTTCATTCCACCGCTGGAGAAGCTGATCCGCGAGATTTACGCGGCCGATATTCCGCTCGTCGGTGTCTGCTTCGGGCATCAGATCATCGCGCAGGCGCTTGGTGGTAAGGTCGAGAAGTTTTCGGGCGGCTGGGCCGTGGGTCGCACAGAGTACGATTGGCAGGGTGAGACTGTCGCGCTGAATGCCTGGCATCAGGATCAGGTGATCGCCTTGCCCGACACCGCAGAGGTTGTGGCGACCAACAGCTTTTGCGAACACGCTGCACTTGTCTACGGCAAGCGCGCCTTCACCGTGCAACCACATCCGGAGTTCGACGCGAGCTTTGTCGAAGGGCTCGCCACCCATCGCGGCCCCGGCGTCGTTCCGGACGACCAGCTTGCGGCGGTCAGAGAAAACCTGCCAAAACCGGTCGCAAACCCGTTGATTGCAGATCAGATCGCCCGCTTCTTCAAGGAAAGGGCGCTGGCATGACCTGGATGAAGAAAATCCCCGACGCGGCCCAGACATATCTGGAGGCGAACCGCCTTGATGAGGTGGAATGCGTTGTTGCCGACCTACCCGGCATCGCGCGCGGCAAGGCCGTGCCTGCGGCAAAATGGGAAAAGCAACAGCAGTTCCACCTGCCGAACTCCATCTACTTCCAAACGATCACCGGCGGATGGGGGGAGGCCGCAGGCCCGGACGGTTTCCTTGAACCTGACATGATCCTGAAACCGGACCTCTCGACCGCGACGGCCGCGCCTTGGACGCATGATGGCACGTTGCAGGTGATCCACGACGCCTTTGACCAGAAAGGCAAACCCATCCCCTTTGCCCCGCGCAACGTGTTGCGCCGGGTGTGCGAGCTTTATGAAAAGGAAGGATGGACACCAATCGTCGCGCCAGAGATGGAGTTCTATCTGGTCGGCCGCAACATCGACCCCGCCAAACCCATTGAGCCGATGATGGGTCGTACCGGGCGCCCCGCCGCCGGGCGGCAGGCCTATTCCATGACAGCCGTGGATGACTATGGCCCCGTGATCGACGACATTTACGAATATGCCGAGGTGCAGGGATTTGAGATTGACGGCATCACGCAGGAAGGCGGCGCCGGGCAGCTAGAGATCAACCTGCGCCATGGCAATCCGATCAAGCTTGCGGATGAGGTCTTCTATTTCAAGCGACTGATCCGCGAGGCCGCGTTGAAGCACGACTGCTTTGCGACCTTCATGGCCAAGCCGATCGAAGGGGAACCCGGATCGGCCATGCACGTGCATCATTCTGTCGTGGATGACACCGGGCGCAACATCTTTTCGGGGCCCGAAGGGGGCGAGACAAACGCATTCTTCCACTTCATCGGCGGGCTGCAAGAGCATATGCCAAACGCCATCGCCCTGATTGCGCCTTACGTGAATAGCTATCGGCGCTACGTGCCGGATGAGGCTGCACCTGTGAACCTTGAGTGGGGGCGCGACAATCGGACGACCGGCATTCGTATCCCCATCTCTGAACCCGCCGCGCGCCGGATCGAGAACCGCCTGCCCGGGATGGACTGCAACCCGTACCTCTGCATCGCGGCTTCGCTCGCCTGTGGGTACCTTGGTCTGAAAAACGAGATCCGTCCCGACAAACGCTGGCGGGGCGAGGCGCAGGATTCGGACTCGGAAATCGCAGAGTCGCTCTGGACCGCCTTGGATTTGTTCGATGAAGCGAAGGAACTGCATGATGTCCTCGGCCCCGATTTTGCCCGCGTTTATTCCATCGTGAAACGTGCGGAATACACTGAATTCCTGCAAGTCATCAGCCCGTGGGAGCGGGAACACCTGCTGCTGAACGTCTGATGGCAAACCCGCTTTACCGGAACGACAAACCGGGCGCCTATCCCGACAGTTGGTACGTCGCGTCGACCGAAATGCCCGCCCCGCGTCCCACTCTGGAGGGAGAGCACAAGGCAGATGTCTGTGTCATCGGCGCAGGGTTTACCGGGCTTTCCGCCGCCTTGCATCTGGCCGAGAAGGGCCTGAGCGTCGTCGTTCTGGATGCGCACCGCGTGGGCTTTGGCGCCTCCGGGCGCAATGGTGGGCAAGTCTGCAGCGGGTTCGATATGGGGCCACTACAGCTGGCCAAACGGGTCGGGGCAGACGACGCGCGGACGCTTTGGGATTTCGCAGAAGAGGCCAAAGCAGATCTGCGCGCGCGCGTTGCGGCCCATGTGCCAGAGGCGCGCTATACCCCGGGCCTGATCCACGCCTGCAACAACGCGGGCGATTTGAACGCGGATCGGGAAGAGGCTGATTTCCTGCGCGATCGCTACGGCTATGACCAACTTGAAGTCTGTGATGAGGACGCTTTGCACGCCTACATCAATTCCCCCCTTTACAAAGGGGGTGTTGTGGATCGCGGCGCCGGGCATCTGCATCCTTTGCGCTACGTGCTCGCCCTGGCGCGGTTGGCCGAAGCAGCAGGTGCGCAGATCTTCGAGCTTTCGGAAGTCACGCAGATCGCGCATGGGACACCGGCGACCTTGCAGACCAATCACGGTAGGGTGACGGCGGACCATGTCGTCGTCGCAGGCAACGGCTATTTACCGGGGCTGGAACCGCGCATCGCATCACGGGTCATGCCGCTGAACAGTTTTATCGCCGCCACAGAACCACTGGGAGATCGTGCCCAGGACATCATCCCGTCGAACATGGCGGTGCATGATAGCCTCTTTGTCATGCATTATTTCCGCCTGTCGGAGGATGGGCGCCTGCTGCTTGGTGGCCGTCCCAGTTATGCGCTTGGCTTTCCCAAGGACATGACCACTGACCTGCTCCCCATTGAGTCCGCTAATTTAAGTTAGCTCTGTTCAGGTTTTGGTCCTCTTCTGACCGGTTAGCATATTCGACTGGCGTCAGGCCAGCGAGGCTTGTGTGTGGGCGGTGGTGGTTGAAGTCG
>JBCBOD010000027.1:0-32813 GCA_039821425.1 Pseudomonadota bacterium | reverse complement strand
TTTGCGAGGATATTCTCGCCGGGCGGGCAGATTTGCACGCGCTCAACGCGGCATCCCTTCGTTATCGCGGCAAGCTGCGCTGAGGTCTGCGCCCTCTGGCGTCCCGCCCCGTCCCGCGTTACGAAGTTTGCATGACGCTGAACCTGCCAAATATCCTGACAATCCTGCGCCTTGCCGCGGCGCCTGGCGTGGTGGTGATGTTCCTTTACTTCACACGGCCCTGGGCGGACTGGTTCGCGCTTGTCCTCTTTATCGTGGCGGCACTGACGGATTTCCTCGACGGCTACCTCGCCCGGGCCTGGAAACAAGAAAGCAAGCTCGGGGCGATGCTAGACCCGATTGCGGACAAAGCGATGGTGATCATCGCGCTGGTGGTGATCACCGGTTTCTCGGGGATGAACCCCTATATCCTGCTGCCCGCGACAATCATCATTTTCCGCGAGGTCTTTGTGTCCGGTCTGCGGGAGTTTCTGGGCGATACGGCGGGGACATTGAAGGTCACGAACCTTGCCAAATGGAAGACGACGGCGCAGATGGTGGCGATTGCCATGCTCTTCGCAACTGGCGCGTTTGAACACTATTTCGGGATGCAGTCGCTCGCCATGACGCAGGAAATGGTGACGGAAGCGATTGAGGGCACCGGCCCGGATGAGCTTGGCCTGCGGTGGAAGTACCAAGGCATGATGATAAGCTGGTGGGGCGGGATCATCATGCTCTGGCTCGCCGCACTTCTGACACTGATCACCGGTTGGGATTACTTCACCAAATCCCGACCCTATCTGACGGATAAACCCTCATGAACGTTGTTTATTTCGCATGGGTGCGGGAACGGATCGGGCTGCCGCAGGAAGTGGTGGAGACAGAGGCCGTTACGGTGAATGATCTTGTGGCGGAGCTCGTGGCGCGCGAAGAACGCTATGCCGCCGCCTTTGCCGACACCACGGCGCTGCGCGTGGCGCTGGATCAGGAATTGTCGGACTTTGACGCGCTGCTCGCGGGCGTGAAAGAGGTCGCCTTCTTTCCCCCGATGACGGGCGGCTGATGCAGGTTCGGGTGCAAGCCGAGGCGTTTGATGCGGGGGCGGAGCTGAATTCCTTTGCCGCCGGGCGCACGGGTATCGGCGCGGTGGTCAGCTTTACCGGCGTGGTGCGCGACACGGACGGGGGCTTGCAGGAAATGCTGATCGAGCATTATCCGGGCATGACCGAAAAAGCGATCACCAAGATCGCCAAAGAGGCCGCGACGCGCTGGGCGCTCGCCGATGTGCTCGTCATCCACCGGCACGGCTCCCTCAAACCGGGTGCCCCCATCATGATGGTCGCCACCGCCGCCGCCCACCGGGCCGCGGCGTTTGAAGCGGCCGATTTCCTGATGGACTACCTCAAATCCCGCGCACCGTTTTGGAAGAAAGAGGTGACGGCGGATGGGGAGGCCTGGGTGGCGGCGAAGGACGCAGATGAGGATGCGTTGGATAGGTGGTGAAACGCAGCGACGGGTCCCATTTGACATTAGACCTACAATTCACAGAAGGCGGGCCTTTTGCAAAGCGCTTGGATCGTATGACCGGTTCTTTCGGCGCACATTCAAGCCTGTGGGAGAGACCATCAGACTGTTCCAGAGCCTGCGTCCCAGGTGGGCTTGGGTAACTGCCTGCGGAGAGGATCAATGAGTTTTTTGAGGATGCCGATCACCGCCGATCTGAAGCCCCGTGGCGCATTGCTTCTTCAATGCTACAGGGCAGTGGATATGTTGGAAAAACTGCACTTTAGACGCAGTGACTTTCCACCCTTCATGAAAGAAGCTGCAGCGCTCTACGATACGACACTTAGCGTTGCTGGCCTGCAAGCGAGATCATTTGCAACGATTGACCTGGTGGGGCCCTATGCCGATAGCGCGAGAATTCTCAGCCATTTGAACGGCAACGCAGAAATCGACAGGTTCGCCGCAGATATTGCGCGTTCTGCCGATGAACTTCGTCGCGCGACACCTGTTGAGGCTTACCAGTACCAGACTTTCCAGAGGGACACATTCGCTGAACACCGGTTGGCCGAGCTAGATTTGGCAGCCCATGAGCGTTTCAATTGGCTGTCAAGCAAGCCGAATGAAGAACGAGAAGAGTGGGTGACCACTCTGTTTGAGACCGTTGCCGAACAGCTTGAGCTCGAAAAGTTGTTCGAAACCATGGCTGAACCGAAACGGACACTTGAGGATCGCGCATTGCTTCGGGCTTGGATCGCGCATCAAGAGGCATGGTTGCGCAAAACAATTGCTGCCTTGCCCGACTACGAAGAGCGTCGCGACGACAATGCCGAACTAAGGGACGTAATGATGCAATCGAACCCCAGAGTCGTGCTGAATACCAATTTGGAATACGATACGGACTTGTTCGATTTGCTGATACAAAAGGGATTGCGCCGGTGCGATGCGATCATGCTGAAATTGCGCAAAGTGAATGGGGTGATCAGTCATAGCGGTGAATCGGTCCACTACGAGCATCACGCCGGTTTCAAAGATGTTGATTGGGTCTGGTTGATCAAGACGACTGGCGCACCCCAACTCTATTTTCAAAGTGCGGACCAGCCCTATCTGGACGACGCAGTGCGACAGGCACCAGATGATTTTAAGGCAACCCTATTCTCGCAAGAGCAACAAGCGCGGGCAGAGGCGCGTGCTCGTAAGCAGATGAAAAGACGAGAGGTCGACGTTGAAAGTGATGACCCGTCGGATGCTCCGTCAAAATCGGTGATGGACACCATCCGCAGTTGGCTAGGGCGGACGAATTAGCACTGGCCGCGCAAGGAGCTTAAGTGCCTACATCCTCTCCAACCCCACACATTCCTCATGCCGAAAGCACGTTGTCAGGTGGTTGTTCAACAGCCCCGTCGCCTCCATGAATGCATAGACAATCGTTGGGCCGCAGAATTTGAAACCGGCTTTCTTGAGGTCTTTAGAGATCTGTTCCGAAAGTCGTGATTGCGTGGGCATCGCCACCCGGTCTGACAGCGTTGTGCGGATCGGGGTACCGTCGACGTAATTCCAGAGGAATTGATCAAATCCTTCGCGCGCCTCGATCTCCAGATACGCTCGCGCGTTGCCGATGGTGGCTGCGATCTTGCCACGGTGCCGGATGATGCCGGGGTCGGACAGCAGGCGCTGAATGTCTTCCTCGCCCCACTCCGCGATCACCGCCGGGTCGAACCCGGCGAAGGTTGCCCGAAAGTTTTCGCGCTTCTTTAGGATCGTGATCCAGGACAGCCCCGCTTGAAACCCGTCGAGGATCAGCTTTTCCCACAAGGCGCGGCTGTCATATTCCGGCACGCCCCATTCGGTGTCGTGATAGTCGATGTAAATCTGCTCGGGGCCCGCCCAGGGGCAACGCGTGGTCATACAGGCCTCATCAAAAGAAAATCGCCATGCCGGTCAGGGACACGATCAGGAACAGCACGGTCATGATCCCACCGGAGCGGACGAAATCCATCACCCGGTACCCTGCTGGCCCCATGATCAACGCGTTGACCTGATGCGTCGGGATCAGGAACGAGTTCGAGGTGGAGATTGCGACAGTGAGCGCAAAGATCGCCGGGTCCCCCCCGGCGGACACCGCGATAGAGACGGCCAGCGGCACCAGCAAAACTGTTGCCCCCACGTTCGACATCACCAGTGTGAACACCGTCGCAAGAATCGCGACCCCTGCTTGCAGCCCCCAGATCGGCCAGCCTTCAAGCAGCGTCAGGATCTGCGCAGCGATCCATGCGGCCGTTCCAGTGTTCTGCACCGCTTGTCCCAGCGGGATGAGCGAGGCCAGCAGGAACACCGTGCTCCACCCCACGGCGTCATAAGCCTCATCAATTGACAGAACCCGCGACAGGATCATGCCCACCGCCCCCGTCAGCAGGCAAAGCGACAACAAAAGATCTGTGAAGAGGATCAGCACAAGTGTCAGTGCAAAGAAGCCCAGTGCCCAATTGACCTTGTGCGGTCGCAATTCTTCTTGCGGGAAGTCTGATGTGACCACGACGAAGTTCGGGTCGCGTTTGACGCGCGTCAGCCTCTCCCATTGCACATGCACGACAAGCGTATCGCCTGCTTGCAAGACCACCCGGCCTACGTGGGTCGCGACGTGGTCTTCGGTCTCTACATGGCTCATGGTTTCTTCGCCGCGGTGGATCGCAAGGACCGACAGACCATGGGTTTGGCGCAGGCGCAGGTCGATGGGGCATTGGCCGATGGCGGAGGAACCGGGTGGGACCACAACCTCGGCCACTCCCGATTCCGTTGCGGCAAAGTCATCCGCGAACACATCAAGCTCTGGCAGGATTTCCAGCCCGTAGGGTTCGGCGAATTCATCCTCCAGCACGCGGCGCAGCCCGAGGATGGCCAAACGGCACGGCGCCTCGATCTTTGTGTCGGCCATCGGCGCGATTACCTTGTGGCCGCGATAGGAGGTGCCGAGGATGTAGATGTGATAGGCCACCATGATGTCAGAGAGGGTCTGACCGATCAGAATGGAGCCTTCGGGCACCTTCACCTCGAACATGTCGGCGCGCAGACCATAGGTGTTTTCGACATAGGTCTGCATGGATCGGGCGGCACCAGCATCCTCGCCGCGCCCGCGCTGTCCCGGCAGGATCCAGCGGCCTAACAAGATGAAATAGAGCACGCCCGTCAGAACGAGCATCACCCCGATCGGCGTGACCGAGAACAAGCCAAAGGGCTGCATCTGCTGATCCGCAGGTAAGCCTTGGTTCGCTGAAACAAGCAGGTCGTTCAGCAGGATCAATGGCGAAGACCCAACCATCGTGATCGTCCCGCCAAGGATCGCACAGAACCCCATCGGCATTGCAAGCCGCGCCATCGGAATCTCTGTCCGCGCGGAAATCCGGCTGATCACCGGTAGGAAAAGGGCGGCCGCGCCCACGTTCTGCATGAACGAACTGATCACGCCCACCGTGCCGGATACGATCGGGATGATCCGCGTTTCGGTCGTTCCGCCGCGTTTCAGGATCAGCGCTGCGACCTTGGACATCAGCCCGGTCTTGTCGAGCCCTGCGCCAATGATCATCACCGCGATGATCGAGATGACCGCATTTGAGGAAAAGCCCGAGAACAGTTCGGCCCCATTCGCCAGATTGCCCAGCCCGGGCATTGTGCTGAGCCCGCCGAGGATCAGCATCACCAGGATTGCAGCAAGGTCGATACGGATGATTTCTGAAACAAAAAGGAAAACGGTGAATGCCAGCAGTCCAAGGACCACCATCATCTCGAACGTCAAAACCGGCGCTACCATCACTCCCCCTCACTCGTTCTTAGCGCCGATGCGCGTTTGCGCAAAGCACGAAGCATGGCATGTCCCTGAGATGTTTAAGGGAATATTAGCCAGCCCACGGCATTCTGTGCCCGAAAGCAGAGAGTGGGGCGATGCAAAACACCATGCTCAGCCGGGCAGAGATTGAGGATCAGGGAATCTCGGACCCCATTGGTTATGCGATGGGCCGATGGGACACGGATCTGTTGCCGGTGGTGGCCGATGCGCTGACAGCCGGGCGGACCCATTTTGCGTTTCAACCCGTGGTCACAGCCGATGACCCGCCGCGGATCGCGTTTTACGAGGGGCTGATCCGGCTCAAAAATGATGCAGGCCATGCGATCCCCGCTGCGCGCTTCATGCCGCTGGTGGAAGATACGGTTGCGGGCCGCGCGCTTGATTGTGCGGCGTTGGACATGGCCTTTGCCCAGCTACGGCAGAGCCGTGATCTGCGACTTTCCGTGAATCTTTCGGCGAGGTCGCTTGGGGATGGGCAGTGGCGGCGCATCCTCGAACAGGGTCTGCTGGAAACCGGGCATCTGGGGGAGCGGCTGATTTTCGAGATCAGCGAAAGCTCTGCCATGTTGCTGCACGACAGTGTCATCCGCTTCATGCACGATATGCAGCCCAAGGGGGTCGGCTTTGCCCTCGACGGGTTTGGGGCGGGAATGACTGCGTTTCGCCACCTCAACGATTTCCTTTTCGATCTGGTGAAGATCGACAAATCCTTCATCAAGCGCATCCACCTGAACCATCACAATCAGGTGCTCGTCTCTGCCCTCGTCTCTGTCGCCAAGAGCTTTGAGATGTTCGCCGTCGCCGACGGGGTGGAGAGCGAAGAAGAAGCCGCCTTTCTGCGGGAGGCAGGCGTCGATTGCATGCAGGGCTACCTTTTCGGCACGCCGTCCCCGACCATCTGACGCGGCGTTCCAGCGCATGCATCATACGCATAGGGGAAATGATTTGCCCCACGTCAACTTCGCCTCTATGCACGCGGCCAAGCGCCGGGCGGGGCGGATTTGCACTTCAAGCGTGTAGATGGCACCTTTCGGCAAACGGAAAAAGCTGGAGGGAACACCATGACCAACGTCGTTATCGCATCAGCCGCCCGGACTGCCGTGGGCAGCTTTGGCGGGTCTTTTGCCAATACACCTGCCCATGATCTTGGGGCGGCCGTGCTCGAAGCCGTCGTTGAACGCGCTGGCGTCGACAAATCCGAAGTGAGCGAGACGATCCTCGGTCAGGTGCTGACCGCCGCACAGGGCCAGAACCCTGCGCGCCAGGCACATATTAACGCCGGCCTGCCAAAGGAGAGCGCGGCCTGGGGCATCAACCAGGTGTGTGGTTCGGGCTTGCGCGCTGTTGCCCTTGGCGCCCAGCACATCCAGCTGGGTGATGCGAGCATCGTTGCCGCAGGTGGTCAGGAAAACATGACACTTTCGCCCCATGCCGCAGCCCTGCGCGCCGGCCACAAAATGGGTGACATGAAATACATCGACACGATGATCCGTGACGGTCTGTGGGATGCTTTCAACAACTACCACATGGGCCAGACAGCCGAGAACGTGGCCGAGCAGTGGCAGATCAGCCGTGACATGCAGGACGAATTCGCAGTTGGGTCGCAGAACAAGGCCGAAGCCGCGCAGAAGGCTGGCAAGTTCAAGGATGAGATCGCGCCATTTACCGTGAAGACCCGCAAGGGCGACATCATCGTTGAAGACGATGAGTACATTCGCCACGGCGCCACCATGGAAGCCATGCAAAAGCTGCGCCCTGCCTTCACCAAGGAAGGGTCCGTTACTGCCGCAAACGCCTCCGGCCTGAATGATGGTGCTGCCGCGACCCTGTTGATGAGCGCGGATGAAGCTGAAAAGCGCGGGATCGAACCGCTGGCCCGCATCGCGTCTTACGCCACCGCCGGGCTTGACCCATCGGTGATGGGCGTTGGTCCGATCTATGCAAGCCGCAAGGCGCTGGAAAAGGCGGGCTGGTCCGTGGATGACCTTGACCTTGTTGAAGCGAACGAAGCTTTTGCCGCGCAGGCCTGCGCCGTGAACAAGGACATGGGTTGGGACCCGTCCATCGTGAACGTCAACGGTGGCGCTATCGCCATCGGCCACCCCATCGGGGCGTCAGGCTGCCGCGTGCTGAACACATTGCTGTTCGAAATGAAACGCCGGGATGCCAAGAAAGGCCTCGCCACGCTGTGCATCGGCGGCGGTATGGGTGTCGCGCTCTGCGTTGAGCGCCCCTAAGTCACACAGCAATTAAGTTGCGCCCCGCGGGGCGCAACGATAACAAGATTACCAAACGAATATTCTGGAGGAGAATCCCATGTCCCGTGTTGCACTTGTGACCGGTGGCTCGCGCGGTATTGGCGCAGCTATTTCAACAGCGTTGAAAGAAGCCGGCTATACCGTCGCCGCGACTTACGCCGGCAATGATGAAAAGGCCGCGGCCTTCACATCAGAAACCGGCATCAAGACCTACAAGTGGGATGTCGGTAATTACGACGCCTGCAAGGACGGCATTGCACAGATCGAGGCAGACCTTGGTCCGGTTGAGATCCTGATCAACAACGCGGGCATCACGCGCGACGCGCCATTCCACAAGATGACACCGCAGCAGTGGCACGAATGCATCGACACCAACCTCAACGGTGTTTTCAACATGACGCACAACGTCTGGGGCGGCATGCGTGAGCGTAAGTTTGGCCGCGTTGTGACGATCAGCTCGATCAACGGGCAGAAGGGACAATTCGCGCAGGCCAACTATGCTGCGACCAAGGCTGGCGACATCGGCTTTACCAAGGCGCTGGCGCAGGAAGGTGCGCGCGCCGGGATCACCGTGAACGTGGTGGCCCCAGGTTACATCAACACCGAGATGATGAGCACGATCCCAGAGAAGGTCATGAACGAGGTGATCCTGCCGCAAATCCCCGTGGGCCGTCTGGGTGAGGCCTCTGAGATTGCGCGCGCCGTTGTGTTCCTTGCCTCTGACGAGGCTGGTTTCATCACCGGTTCGACGCTGTCCGCGAACGGTGGTCAGTACCTCGCCTAAAAGCGCCAAAAGAACAATTGAAGAGGGCCGCGCCGTATAGGCGTGGCCCTTTTTCGTTGGAGTGGTTCTTAGCGTTAGTGGCGGAAGATCATCCAACGGAAGGCTTTGCGCACAACTTCTGCCCGTTCCTTATGGGCGCGGCGAATACCTTCTTGAACGCGGGGGCTCATGGTTGTCTCGATCATGGTGTTTGTCCTTTGATGCGTGTTGTCTTGATGACCCAGATATGGGCATTTCCGCGGCTCACGACAAACGAGACTTTCTATAAGTTCAGTTAAGCTATATTGAACTGAATCATGTCAGATCGCCTTCCTCCACTCACCGCGCTGCGCGCGTTTGAGGCTGCGGCCCGCCATATGTCATTTGCCAAGGCTGCGGAGGAGTTGAACGTCACACCAGCCGCTTTATCCTATCAAATCAAATATTTAGAGGCGGACTTGGGTGTTCCGGTCTTCCGACGCCTTAACCGTGCGGTAGAGTTGACAGAAGCGGGACGCAGCCTTGCGCCAGGCGCAACGGACGCCTTCGCAACTCTGCAGTCTGCATGGCGCAATACAAAAAGATTAACTGACAGTGGCGTCCTGACCGTGACAGCCGGGCCTGCCTTTACATCCAAATGGTTGGCGCCGCGTATGTATGAATTTGCACAGGCCCACCCCGAGATTGAGCTGCGTTTCCTCGCAACCTTGCGCATCATCGACTTTGACAGGGACGAGGTTGATGTGGCCATCCGCTTTGGGCTGGGGCAGGACAAGGACGTGTATGCCCGCCCACTGGTGGATGAATGGATGACGCCGATGATGACACCGGCCATGGCCGAAGAATTCGGTTCATTGGCGGCGCTGCCAAAGGCGCCCCTGATCCACGACGATTCGATCAGTTTCTTCAACTACCCCACGGATTGGGCGGCCTGGTGCAAAGCCGCAGACGTCACGATGGATACGACACATGGCCCGCGATTTTCGCAGGCTGACCATGCATTGGATGCGGCGATTGCGGGGGCTGGCGTTGTGCTGGGTCGCGTGTCGCTGGCAACCCGCGCGTTGGACGCGGGGCGACTGGTGGCCCCGTTCGAGGTTGGCCTGATTTCAGAGGCGCAATTTCGTTTCATTTGCCCGCCGGGGCACGAAAATCGCCCGCATATCGCGGCGTTTGAGGCTTGGGTCCGACAGGAAATTCAGGCGTCCACCCGGTTTGAGGATGGGCGACGCCTGATCTCTGCGCGCGACCTGGCCTAAGGCCACCCTAAACGCGTTAATGGGTGCTGAGCCGTGTAATCTCTTCCTTCAGCATCAGCTTTTGCTTCTTCAGTTTCGCAATTTCGATGTCATCGGTGCCAGGGCTGCGCTGCATGACCTCGACATGCTCCGAAAGGGTCTGGTGCTTCTTCTTCAGTTCCTGCAGGTGCGAACTCAAGCTCATGTAAATCCTCCTTCGGTTTGTGAATAAGCCGATTGCAGCACATCAGCGGGCCGCTGTCACGCCGCAGGGCAGCAATCAGGCGATACCCACAGGTTTATCCAGAGGACTTGCCAAAGTGTTAAGGCCAGATGGGCAATTCGGCAGCATCGCGCAAAACCGCCGCGACATCGCTGCGATAGCTCACTGCATCCGCCAGATGCGACTCGCCTTTGTGCATGATCAGCGTAGGTGCCATGCGAAACGCGGCTTTCCCCTCTTGCCGGGCTTGCAGCAAGAACAGTTCCGGCGCTTTCCCAGCACGTCCCGCGATGGGGCGCACGATGATGGCGCCAAGCCGCGCTGATACATTTGCAACCACTTCGGGCAGCCGTTCCATACGCTGGATCAGCGTTAGATATCCGCGCGGGCCGACACGTTTGGCCCCGATTGTCAGCCAGTCTGCGAGCGGCGTATCGCCCCCCAGCGCCATATCGCGGCCTGCGTCATGGGACGCCGACCCGAGGGAGCGGTCAAAATACGGCGGGTTCATGATCACATGATCGAACCGCTGCTGGCGTAGATCAGGGGGCAGGGCGCGCAGGTCTGCGGTGGTCACTTCAAGCGGCAGGCCGTTCTCGGTGCCGTTGCGGTCCGCCAAAGCGGCGTAGTCTGCCTGCACCTCAACCCCCGTGACTTGCAGCTCTGGAACGCGGCGCGCCAGACAGAGCGATGCAACCCCCACACCGCAGCCCAGTTCCAAGACGGTTTGCCCCGGTTTTGCCGGTGTCGCTGCGGCAAGCAGGACGGGATCGACCCCGGCACGATACCCCTTGCTGGGCTGCCAGACGCGCAGGCGGCCACCAAGGAACGCATCACATGTCAGATCAGTCGCGCCCAAGGTCAATCTCGGCATCGCGCATCACGGCCTCTGCCATGAAAAGATCCCGGTCCAGCACCATCAACCGCCGCGGCATAATGCCTATGCTGCCTTCGAGGACGCTCATATTTACGTCGAAAGTGAACCAGTCTATACCCTCGCTGTCCAAGAGGGCGGTGGCAAAGGCAATGACTGTCGGGTCGTTGGTGCGCAGAAGCTCTTTCATGATCCTTAGACCTATGATGGGCCATTGCGCTTGTCTATTCACATGACGGAAACTTCAATGAGCCTCGACCAAGCCGCGACGAAACCGCATGAACAACTGGCTGCGGCGCTGGCCGATGATCTGACGCTGGTGAACACGTTGATCCGGGAACGGATGGCGTCAGAACATGCCCCGCGCATTCCGGAGGTCACGGCGCATCTGGTAGAGGCGGGCGGCAAACGCCTGCGCCCCATGCTTACGCTCGCTGCGGCGCGCATGTGTGGCTATGACGGGCCATATCATGTGCATCTGGCGGCCACGGTGGAGTTCATTCATACCGCGACCCTGCTGCATGACGACGTCGTCGATGAAAGCGAGCAGCGGCGTGGACGGCCCACGGCGAACCTGCTCTGGGACAACACATCGAGTGTTCTCGTTGGTGACTACCTTTTCGCCCGGTCGTTCCAGTTGATGGTTGAAACCGGATCAATCCGGGTGCTCGATATCCTTGCCAATGCGGCGGCGACGATTGCCGAGGGGGAGGTGCTGCAACTCACTGCTGCCAGCGACCTGGCCACGACCGAGGCGACGTATCTGCAGGTGGTGCGGGGCAAGACTGCTGCGCTGTTTTCTGCGGCAATGGAAGTGGGCGGCGAGATTGCGGGGCAGGATGCCGCCACGAAACAGGCGCTTTTCGACTACGGCGATGCGCTGGGGATTTCCTTCCAGATTGTCGATGACCTGCTGGATTACGGTGGGACAAAAGCCATTGGAAAGAATGTCGGCGACGACTTCCGCGAGCGTAAGCTGACGATGCCGGTGATCCGCGCGGTGGCGCAGGCCAATGCCGAGGAACGCGCGTTCTGGGTACGGACAATCGAAAAGGGCCGTCAGGAAGAAGGCGATCTTGACCACGCCATGTCCCTGCTCGCCAAGCACGGTACGATGGAAAGCACGCGGGATGATGCTTTGGCCTGGGCCGAAAAGGCAAAGACGGCGCTGGGCGCCGTCCCTGACCATCCACTGAAGCAGATGTTGATTGATCTGGCCGATTACGTTGTGGCCCGCATCACCTGACGGATCAGTCCGTTAGATTGCTCGCGACAGCCTCTTCGGCAGCCGCCACAAGTGCGGCCCCATCGTAACCCTTCGCATCCATCTCGGCGATCCAGGCGGCGGTCACATCCGCCCCCATTGCCTTGATCTCATCAGTCACCGCTTCCGACAGCACGGCAATCTCATTCCCGTCTGCGGTCATCAGATCACGGCCGACCACGTCACCGGTGTCATGTGCGCGGCCCGCCCAGCGGCTGGCCATCATACCGGAGTTTGCGTCGATCACCGCGCGCAGATCCTCTGGCATCCCTTCGTAGACCTCCTTGTTCATCGCCCAGATGAAATAGAGGTTGTAGAGCGCACGGTCGCCAGCAACGTCGGTATGGCTGTCCGTCAACTCGTTGAGTTTGAGCGAAGGCGACATCTCCCAGGTGATCACCCCGCCATCGACGACACCGCGCGATAGGGCCTCTGGAAACTGCGGGACGGGCATGCCGAGGGGTGTCGCACCAAGCTCTTCCAAGAGCAGGGTGGCCGCACGCGATGGCCCGCGCAGTTTCAGACCAGCGAAATCATCCACCGTTCCAATCGCAGACCCGCGTTTATGCACGATGCCCGGACCGTGCATATGGGCGGCGATGACATGCACATCTGCGAAATCATCCATCAGGTACGCTTGCGTGAACTCCCACGCCGCCGCACTCGCCTCTTCTCCCGACTTTGTTGTCATGAAGGGCAATTCCATCGCTTCGGCCTCGGGGAAGCGGTTTGGCTGATAGCCAGGGATCACCCAGCCGCCGTCAATCGCGCCATCGCGGATCAGGTCGTATTGGTTGGGGGCGGCACCGCCCAGTTGCATGAATGGATAAAGCTCGACCTTGATGCGCCCATCCGACTGTTCCTCGATCGCGTCAGCCCAGGGCTGCATGAAATAGGTCGGGTTCGCGCTGGCTGGCGATACAAAGTGCTGAAAGCGCAGCGTGACCTCTTGCGCAAACGCGGTGGTTGCGGACAGGCCAAAGGCAGCCGCAAAGGCGGCAGTTTTCATGAGTTGCATAGCATGCATCCTTTTCGTCGAATTTTAGGGAAAGGCGTCACCGCTAGCGACAGAATTGATATAGGAGGTCTTCCCCCTAGTTGCAAGTCATTCTCAAGTGGGGAAAACTGATCCGCTTTTCCCCGCTGAATTCAGATCGTGTACGTCGGATGAAACTTGCCAGCAGGGGACAGGGTGAAAATCTCACACCCGTCTTTCGTGATCCCAATGGAATGCTCGAATTGTGCTGACAGGGATTTGTCCCGTGTCACGGCCGTCCAGTCATCCGACAGAACCTTTGTTTCCGGGCGCCCGAGATTGATCATCGGTTCGATGGTGAAGAACATGCCCTCTTCCAGACGCGCGCCCGTACCGGGGCGGCCGTAGTGCAGCACGTTGGGCGGTGCATGGAACACGCGGCCCAGCCCATGCCCACAAAAGTCACGCACCACGGACATGCGGTGGCTTTCAGCATAAAGCTGAATCGCGTGACCGATGTCACCAAAGGTGTTGCCTGGCTTGGCCGCCTCGATCCCTTTCATCAGGGCGTCATGGGTGACCTGGATCAGCCGCACGGCCTTGCGGGGCAGGTTGCCCGCCGCATACATGCGGCTGGTGTCTCCGAACCAGCCATCGACGATCACGGTCACGTCGATGTTGAGGATATCACCGTCTTTCAGCCGCTTGTCACCGGGGATGCCGTGGCAGACCACGTGGTTCACCGAGATGCAGCTTGCGTGCTGATAGCCTTTGTAGCCGATGGTGGCGGATGTTGCTCCAGCCGCGTCTACCCACTCGGTGATCAGGCGATCAAGCTCACCTGTCGTTTGCCCCGGCACCACATGCTCTGCTATCCGGTCAAGGATGTCCGCCGCCAGCGCGCCAGCCTTGTGCATGCCCGCAAAATCGGCGGGTTCATAGAGGCGGATGCCTTCCTTGGTCAGATGCGCTTTGTTGGTTTCCACGGGGCTCGTGTCCTTTGCTTGTCACCCGCCACATAAGGGATGTGCGGGCAGAGTTCTAGGGCTGGAACGGCAGGGTGGGGCCAAGCGTGATGGCCTGCGGCGTGATCTCACACCGTTGGGCCAGAACGGTGACACCGGCTGCTGCGGCCCTGTCGAAGGCCGCGCCGTAGGCTGGATCAATGTCGCGGGCGAGGGTCACGGCCTCTGCATCCGTGCGCTGCAAAAAGGTAGAACATCACCGCGCGGTGCCCTTCAGCGACCATCGCCGCCAGCTCCTCCAGGTGCTTCGCGCCACGTGCCGTTACGCTGTCAGGGAACTCCGCAAGACCCGGCTGGCGCGACAGGGTCACGCTTTTGACCTCCACAAAGGTGTCAGGCCCGTCCCCCGTCAGCAAGAAATCAATCCGGCTGTTCTGGCCATACTTCACCTCTGGTCGCACGAGATCGTAGTCCGGCAGCCCCGGCACCTGATGCGCCATCAGAGCGGTCTTCAGCGCCCGGTTGGGGATCGAGGTATCGACGCCGGTGAAATGGCCAGTCTCATGCTCCACCAACCGCCAGCCGAACTTCAGCTTCTTCTTGGGGTCATCGTTGGGTTCCAGCCAAACCTTCGTGCCCGGCGCGGCGAGCCCCATCATGCTGCCAGGGTTGGCACAGTGGGCTGTCACCTCGCGCCCGTCATCCAGCCGCACGTCGGCCAGAAAGCGCTTGTAACGCTTGATCAGGCGGGCCGGGACAAGGGGCGTGGCAAATTCCATATGCGCCCTATAACTTGGGCAAACGAACAGAGGAACACCTGATGCCAAACCCCGCTGCCGCCATGCTTGTGATTGGTGATGAAATCCTGTCAGGGCGCACACGGGATGCGAATATGCACTACCTCGCGGGACAACTGACCGAGCGTGGCATTGATCTGAAAGAGGTGCGGGTGGTCAGCGATGATCACGCTGCAATTGTCGATGCGGTGAAGGCACTGTCTGCGGGGTTTGACCATGTGTTCACCAGCGGCGGGATCGGGCCGACGCACGATGACATCACAGCCGATTGCATCGCTGCGGCCTTTGGTACGCCGATCGATGTGCGGGATGATGCCCGCGCGATCCTACAGGCGCATTATGACAAGGCGGGGACAGAGCTGAACGCGGCCCGCCTGCGCATGGCCCGTATCCCTGACGGGGCCACCCTGATCGACAACCCGGTCAGTGCGGCACCCGGCTTTCAGATCGCCAACGTCTATGTGCTGGCCGGGGTGCCATCTGTGTTTCAGGCCATGGTGGCCAGCGTGTTGCCGGGGCTCACAGGCGGTGCACCGCTGATTTCGCGCACGCTGCGGGTCGTGCGGGGGGAGGGTGACATCGCCGGACCTCTGGGCGTCTTTGCCGATGATCACCCCGACCTCTCTGTCGGGTCCTATCCGTTTCAGAAAGACGGGGTCTATGGCGCCAATCTGGTCGTGCGCGGCACTGATGCGACTGCGCTGGATGCTGCCATGGCCAAGTTGGAGGCGATCTTTGCGGCATGACGCTGCCTAACGCGCAAAAGCTTTACGCGGTGATCGACGGGACATGGCCCGCTTCGGTCAAACAAGCGATTGGCCCATGGACAATTCGGCTCGACGATAGCGGCAGCAGCAGGGTGAGTGCGGCAACGGCAGAGGCGGCGATTACAGAGGCCGATATCCCCGTGGCTGAGGATGCCATGCGCGAAGGTGAGCAAACCCCGCTCTTCATGATCCGCGAAGGAGATGAGGCGCTGGATGCGCTGCTCGCCGCACGCGGCTACGGCATCAAGGACCCGGTGCATATGTATGCCGCACCGGTGGCCAAACTGGCCGGCCAACGCCCGCCGCCCGTGACCACATTTGAGGTCTGGCCACCACTGGCCACACAGGTGGAGATCTGGGCGGAAGGCGGTATCGGTGCAGGGCGGATCGCCGTACTGGACCGGGCGCGTGCACCCAAAACGACGCTGCTGGGGCGTCTGGATGATCGGCCAGCTGGCACGGTCTATGTGGGTACTGCAGCCGACTGCGCGATGATCCACGCGCTTGAAGTCGCCTCCTCAGCCCGCCGTCAGGGCCTTGCCCGCCACCTGACACACGCAGCGGCATTCTGGGCGGCCGCGCAAGGGGTGCGGTATCTGACATTGGTCACCACACAAGAGAATGTCGCGGCCAACGCGCTCTACACTTCCCTCGGCATGACCCCTGTGGGAGACTACCACTACCGCATCCTGACGGAGTAACTTACGTGTACGACCAACCCACCGCACTTGACCTGCCGATGGTTGACCCGCTGCCAGAGGCCACGCAGAAATATTTCGACATCTGCCAGGACAAGCTCGGGATGGTGCCGAACGTGCTGCGCGCCTATGCCTTCGACATCGACAAGTTGAACGCCTTCACCGCGCTCTACAATGACGTGATGCTGGCCGATAGCGGTCTGACGAAGCTGGAGCGTGAAATGATAGCGGTTGCGGTCTCTTCCATCAACAAATGCTATTACTGCCTGACGGCGCATGGCGCGGCGGTGCGGCAGTTGTCGGGCGATCCAAAGCTGGGAGAGATGCTAGTGATGAATTGGCGCGCGGCGGATCTGGATGCGCGGCAATCCGCGATGCTGGAGTTCGCAGAACAAATGACCGTTGCCAGCCACAAGATCACGGAAAAGGACCGCGATGCGCTGCGGCAAGTAGGTTTTAGCGACCGCGATATCTGGGATATCGCCGCGGTTGCCGGGTTTTACAACATGAGCAACCGCATCGCATCCGCCACCGACATGCGCCCCAACGATGACTACCACGCGCAGGCGCGATGATCGTCCGGATCGCGGTCCTTCTGCTTTGGGCAACATCGCTCAGCGCCCAGACGCTGGACTTTCCCAGTAACGCCCGGCTGCAGGCCGAGGTGGTCAGCCCTGCCGATAGCTATGAGCTGCCGCTGGGGATCTGGGACAGGGGGGTGATGCCGACCCGGACGGTCGAAGGCCGCAAGACCCAGCAGGCCTGGCGCATCGCGGCGCCAACGCTAACGGTCCTCCAACTGGCGCGCCCGCTGCGCGAGCAGTTGCAGAATGACGGCTATGAGGTGATCTTTGAATGCCAGACAGAGGCCTGTGGCGGCTTTGACTTTCGTTTCGCCGTCGAAACGCTGCGTCCGCCCGAGATGCGGATCAACATCGGCGATTTTCGTTTTCTGGCGGCCGAAAAGCCGGGGCCCGACGGGACGGAGTATTTGACCCTCTTCCTCAGTCGCACGGCAGAGGCGGGGTTTGTCCAGATCACCCACATCGGCCCGCTGGATGAGGAGGTAGCGCAAACACCGCTCGCCGCTGCCCAGCCAGAGGCAGAAGCCGTCGGTGGCGCAAATATCGGTGGCCTCTCAGGCGCGCTCGAAGCTGACGGGCGCGCGGTGCTGGACGACCTGACCTTTGCAACAGGATCCGCCCAGCTGGGCGAGGGCAGTTTTGCCTCGCTGACGGAGCTTGCGAATTACCTGCGCGCCAATCCGACCCGCACAGTGGCGCTGGTCGGGCACACGGATTCGTCAGGGTCACTGGAGGCAAACATCGCTCTGTCGAAACGGCGGGCGGCTTCCGTCCTTGAACGGCTTGTCTCTGTGTACGACATCCCGCGCAGTCAGTTGGAGGCCGAGGGCATGGGATATCTCTCACCCGTTGCCAGCAACCTGACCGAGGCAGGGCGTGAGGCCAATCGCCGGGTCGAAGTGATTATCACCGCCACATCTGAATAAAAAACGCGGCCCAAATGGCGGGCCGCGTTAGTCAGGTGGGGACAATCACCTTGGGAGAATTACCAGACGTCAGGCCCTTTGTCGGCAAAGGCGTGGGCCAGAAAATCAATGAAGGCACGGACCTTCGGCTGCGTGAAGCGGCCGGGCGGATAAACGGCATAGATGCCCTGCGTTTCAACCGGCAGATCGGGGATCGCCTCTTCCACCAGACCGTCACGCATCGCGTCGGCGTAGAGGAAGCTTGGCAGATAGGCGATGCCAAGGCCGCCGATGCAGGCGTTCAAGAGAGACTGGCCATCGTTGACCGTCAGCCATCCGGCGGTGCGCACCTGACGCTTTTCACCTGATGGTGCGGTCAGTTTCCACACGGCAGAATTGGCCTGGTTGGAGTAGTGCAAGAGCTTGTGCTCATTCAGATCGTCGATCTTTTCGGGTCTTCCGTACTGCTCAAAATAGGCGGGGCTTGCGATCATACGCTTGTTGGTTTCGGTCAGCTTGCGGGCGCGCAGGGTGCTGTCTTCCAGCTCTCCAATGCGCACGGCCATGTCAAAGCCTTCCGAGATCAGCTCAACAAAGCGGTTGTTGAGGACCATGTTGACGGTAATGTCGGGGAATTCTGCGAGGAATTCGCCCAGAACAGGCGACAGATGGTTCACACCGAAATCCGTTGCCACGCTGATCCGCAACAGGCCCGAGGGCGCGGATTGCATGGAGGTGACAAGTGCGTCGGCCTCACCGGCGTCATTCAGCACGCGGCGGGCGCGATCATAGTAGGCCAAACCGATTTCCGTGGGGCTGACGCGGCGGGTCGTCCGGTTCAAAAGGCGGGCGCCAAGGCGCGCCTCAAGTGAAGACACATGTTTGGAAACAGCAGATTTGGAAATGCCCATCTTCTTGGCTGCGTCTGTAAAGCCGCCCTGGTCAACAACTGTGGCAAAGGCCTCCATCTCTGTCAGACGATCCATGTGAAAATTCCCAAACTTGTTTTTTGATACCGTTGCAATTGTGGTGCCGCCGAAATCAGGCAGGATTAGGACGAATGCCTGACAATATGGCGGTATGAATCCGCTTTGATGCGGATCAGGAAACAGCGGAGCTGCCTTATTTCGATAACAAGACTGTCTGAGGGAAAGTCCCGATCAACCGCGCTTGATCGTTGTCAGGAAGGCAACAGCGCAGCAAAAAGCCCCACCGCCGGGGGGCGGTGAGGCTTGGCTTGACGCACCAAAATGCAGAGGGTGCGGGGGGTGCCTTATGGAAGCAGGACGCTGTCGATCACGTGGATCACGCCGTTGGAGGCGATGATGTCAGCCGTTGTCACGGTCGCATCATTGACCTTCACACCGTTGGAGCCGTTCACGCGCACTTCGGCACCGTTCACGGTGGCCACATCAAGGTGCTGGCCGGCCAACTGGTCAGAGGTCACAGCGCCTGGCACCACGTGGTAGGTCAGGATCGCGACAAGCTGATCCTTGTTTTCCGGCAGCAGCAGGCTGTCGACGGTCCCGGCTGGCAGTGCGGCGAAAGCCTCATCCGTGGGGGCGAAGACGGTGAAGGGGCCTTCGCTCTTCAGCGTGTCAACCAGCCCTGCGGCGGTCACAGCAGCGACGAGCGTATTGAAGTTACCGTTGGAGGCGGCGATGTCGACGATATCGGGCTCGCTCTCCATCATTGGTGCACATGCGGCGGCCACGGCCACGCCAGCAGCAAGAACGGCAGACTTCAAAGCAAAACGACGATTCATTGGGGTGTTCCTTTCATGTCCCTGTGAATGTCGTTGTTACGGGGCGAAGCCGGCATTGGTTGTCGTTCTGACAATGAGTTTATGGGCTGTAGGAGAGTGATCCGAAGCGTCCTGCTTGACGTAGAGGCGGGTCAGCTGTCGCGCTGGCTTTTCCGGAACGCGGATTTCAGCAAATCAAGCTCTGCCCGCAAGAGCGCGACCTCTGCCCGCAAGTCGTCTTCCAGCACCTCACCTGCAGTGATGGTCACCGATGCCAGCGTTGCGCCGGATACGTCGCGGATCAGCAGGGCTTGCACACCCTCGCCGATCATCTCGGGCGGCAGTGATACCGTGACCCGCCAGATATCTCTGGCACTGTCAAATTGCATCTCGGGATCAGGCAGGTCCTGACCCGCGAAGGCGGCCGTGAGCCTCGGTTGCCCTGATCCTTCCCCCGCCAGCTCTGCCGACCAGAGACCGCCTTGTAGTCTTGCGTTGATGATCTTGGTCATGCGTCTATCCCACCTCTGCCCGCGGATAGCGGCTGAGCCGCAGGTCATGCAAGGTGATCCGGTTCATCGCGGGCTGCGCGATCATCAGGTCGATCCAGATCTTCTCGGCCCGCTTTTCATTGAGCTGCGTATAGGCAAGGTCGAATGCGACTGTCCCGGTCCCACTGCCATCTGTTAGACGACGCAGGATCTGTTCGGTGTTCGGGCCGTTGCGCAGGTTCATGCGTGCATCAATCGCAACAGGGTGTTCGCATGTCACGCGCGTATCGAGTTGTAGCACGTGGCGGCGGCGTAGACCGGCGCAAACCTCTGGTGGCACCTCCAAGACCAAAGACAAGTAGGTGCCCGCAAAATGCATGACTTCAAGACAGATGTCGAAACCCGGTCCATCCCGCACCTGCCGCAGGATCACTTCTGCCTCTGCGCAGTCATGATAGAGGCCAATGTCCTCTGATAATGCGGTGCCAGAGGGTGCGCCCACATGGCCCGGGTCTGTCAGCGGGGTGCTGAAGACCAGTGGTTGCCATGTCCAATCTGTCCCCTGTGGCAAGGCCGGTCCGCCTTGGGGATAGCGCGGTGCAAGGGCGGTGTCAGCAATCCGCAGAAACCGGCGGATCGGTCGGTAAAGCCGGAGCGCCAGCGTGCGTTGCGCGGCAAGTGTGCCGAGGTTCTGGGCCTTGGCCCCCTGTTCCACCCGCCGCCACCGCAGGACGGTGGCACGGTGCAGCCAGCGGCCAATCATGCTGTGCGGGGGAATGTGCATGGGGGTCAATCTGGCAAACTTGGGCGGAAATGGGAATATCAGCCACCTGCGCGGGCGACAGCCGGGACAGGCTCTGCCACAGCGGGTGCCGCCACACCTGCGAGCACGTCTTTCAATAGCCCCGCCCCTGGTCCGTCATCCAGCGGCGCCACAGCCAAACCCCGCAGTCCGATTGTCACCAGCCGACCGCCAACATCGGTGAACGCGCGCCATTCCTCTTGCTGAAGTCCCGCGAGCGGTGGTGGCCCCGTGTCCGCAAAGTGGATCATCACGCGGCTGTTGAACGCTTGCGTCGACAGAATGCTGATCTCTTCGGCGTCACTGTTGCGGCTGAGGAGGGCCGTCCCCGCATCGGTGATTAGGAAATCACGAAAGGCGATCTCGGACCCGGCGATGCTGCCGCTGTCAGGCGGGCCGACCTGGAGCGTGGCCACCGCGACGACGCCCGGTGCGGGGTCTTCGGCCCCGAGGGACGCACATGGCGCGAGTACCGCGAAACCATCCCCCGGGCGGCTTGTCGAGGTGTCGACGCAATAGCCTGCTGGCGCATCGACCATGACGTCGCCACCGACAAGCGCGACCGACCGCGTTGCCGGTGCGAACGCGGTACAGCCCGTCAGAACCAGTGCCCCCACCAGTCCAACAATGAGGCGCATCATGCGTTTCAGAGGTCCATATAGATGTGCTTTTCGCCTTTGGCGCCGGGATGCGTGACCGCCCCCAGTTTCGCCCCGCCAACGAGTTGGGCGTATTTCCAGAGCGCACCGGAGGCGTAGATGGTTTCCTTGGGGCCTTTCCAGTTGGCCTTGCGGGTGGCGAGCTCCTCATCCGACAGGTCGACTTTCAATTCGCCGGTCTTAGCGTTGATCGTGATCATGTCGCCGTTTTCCAACAGGCCAATCGGGCCGCCGTGCGCCGCCTCTGGCCCCACATGCCCTACGCAGAAGCCACGGGTCGCGCCAGAGAAGCGGCCATCGGTGATCAGGGCGACTTTCTTGCCCATGCCTTGGCCGGAAAGAGCTGCCGTGGTCGCCAGCATTTCGCGCATGCCGGGGCCACCGGATGGGCCTTCGTTGCGGATGACGATCACTTCGCCTTCTTCGTACTGGCGCGCTTTCACGGCTTCGAACGCCTCTTCTTCGCTTTCAAAAACGCGGGCCGGGCCGGTGAAGTCTTGTTCTTCCTCACTGATGCCTGCAACCTTCACGATGGCGCCTTCCGGGGCGAGGTTGCCTTGCAGGCCGACAACCCCGCCAGTGGGTGTCAGCGGTTTGTCGACAGGATAGATTACTCTGCCGTCAGCCTCGCCTTTGATCATATCCAGCTCTTCGCCCATCGTCCGACCGCTGGCTGTCATGCAATCCTCGTGGATTAGCCCCGCTTTGCGCAATTCCTTCATCACGATTGGCACGCCGCCCGCCTCGTAGAGGTCCTTGGCCACATACTGCCCTCCCGGCTTCAGATCGACGAAGTAGGGCGTATCGCGGAAGATGTCGCAGACATCCATCAGGTCGAAATCAATCCCGGCCTCATGTGCGATGGCGGGCAGGTGCAGACCGGCATTGGTGGATCCGCCGGTGCAGGCAACGATGCGTGCGGCATTTTCGAGCGACTTGCGGGTGACCACGTCACGCGCGCGGATGTTCTTCTCAATCAGGTTCATGACAGCTTCACCCGAGGCGATGCCATACTGGTCGCGGCTTTCATACGGTGCTGGCGCGCCGGATGAGTTCAGCAGTGCCAGACCAATGGCTTCGGACACGCAGGCCATGGTGTTGGCAGTGAACTGGCCTCCGCAGGCACCGGCAGAAGGACAGGCAACCCGTTCCAGCACTTCAAGCTCCGCATCCGACATATTGCCGGCCTGGTGTTTACCGACGGCCTCGAACACATCCTGGACGGTGACGTCCTTGCCTTCCAAACGGCCCGGCAGGATCGACCCGCCGTAGATAAAGACGGAAGGCACGTTCAGGCGCACCATGGCCATCATCATGCCCGGCAGGGATTTGTCACAGCCTGCGAGACCGACCAGCGCGTCGTAGCAATGGCCACGCATGGTCAGTTCCACGGTGTCAGCAATCGCTTCGCGTGAAGCCAGCGAGGACCGCATCCCTTCGTGCCCCATCGCGATCCCGTCGGTCACGGTGATGGTGGTGAACTCCCGGGGTGTCCCGAATGCCTTCTTCACGCCCAGCTTGACGGACTGCGCCTGTCGGTTCAGCGCGATGTTGCAAGGGGCGGCCTCGTTCCAGCAGGTGGCCACGCCGACCCATGGCTGTTTGATTGCCTCTTCATCCAGGCCCATCGCGTAATAATAGGACCGATGCGGGGCACGCGCTGGTCCTTCGGTTGTGTGGCGGCTGGGGAGTTTGGATTTATCAACCTGGCCTTTGAGCATCTGGGGTCTCCTCCGGGAAAATCTTCGCAACGGGTCTAGTGGGCGGGTCACTTGCGCGCAAGAGCGGAACACGGCTTGCGGTGGATGGTAGCCCGGGCCTAGGGTCAGACCATGGCCAATCCTTATGCAGCCCATGATGCCTTTGTCGCGCCCGGTCGACGCGCGCCAGAGGCATGGCGTGTGGCGCTGATGATTGTGTGTTTTGCCGCTGTCTTTGTGACCTCGCCGAGCGTTTTCGCGCTCTTGTTGCCAACTGAAAGTGCGGTGGAGGCGTTTCAGGAAGGCACCACAGCCTTTGGTACATTGGCGCAGTTCTTTTTCTTCGGTATCGCGGCCGGGGGGCTCGTGGTGCTCTTGCGGCTGGTGCATGGGCGGGGTTTCTGGTCACTGATCGGGGATCAGCAGTTGGCCCTGCGCCATTTGATCCTTGTGACATGGGGCGTAACGCTCTGGCTTCTGCTGCTTCAGGTCTTGCCCCCATGGATCAACCCCGACGATCTGGCAGAGACACGAAATCTGGCGATGTGGGTCCTGCTGATCCCGGTGACGCTGGTGGCCCTGCTGATCCAGGTCGGCACGGAAGAGTTGTTTTTTCGGGGCTACCTGCAGCAGCAGTTTGCTGTGTTGAACCCCAGCCCAATGGCCTGGATGATCATGCCTTCGGTGCTGTTTGGGATGCTGCATTTCTTGAATGGCCAGGGCGCGGCTGATGGCACGCTTTGGGCGATCTGGGCGGGGGTGCTGGGCGTGGCTTGCGCGGATCTGACCGCGCGCACGGGGACCCTGGGGGCCGCCGTCGGGCTGCATTTGGCCAACAATGCCTTTGCCTTGCTTATCGTTGCGATCGAAGGCTGGCCAGCATCAGGCGTCGCACTCTTTCTCTACCCCTACGAGGATCCGGAAACCTATGCGCAAGGGTTTGAAGCGCTGCTGGATCCAGTCGCGGTGCTGCAGCTTTTCGGGATGCTGACGACTGTCTTGATCATGTGGCTGGCGGCACGGATTGCGCTGCGGGTCTAGATCGTCGAAGTGAAGCGGTCTGTCCAATCAAGGCCAGAGGCGTTAATTTCGCTTTGATCAGACACCCAACACTAAAGCCCTTGTCCTAGCGTATGTATTGGACCACTGAACGTATTTGGTTCGGCTTGCGTCCTAGGTGTCTACTGCACACTTGCATCTACGGCAGAACTAATTTCGGTTCGACAAAAGGCGGTATATGTTGCGAAAGCCATTGCGTAGTCGTCGCAGAAATGAGGCGGTCTCTGCGTATGCGGTTTCAAGGATAAGACCTCTAAGTCCGGCATGAAGCGCCCGCAATGTCTTGAGGGCAGTGACAGGGCTCCCGTACTGCCGCTTCTGCTTGATCTGCAACAGAATGAGCCTTGCAGTTTGATACGTACGCGTTGCGTCGCTACTAAGTGTGCCTGCCGCCCCCACTCTTTCTGCTTTGTGCCTGATGATTCGTAAGAAAAGCTGTTCTAAGCCAGGCAAGTTGAATTGCACATTGGATTGTTCGACGGGGTCAAGCTTATTGTACAAGGAATGCGCGCGCTCTACGAAACCTTCCGACAGCTTTTGACAGTATTGGCGAATGTCGGTGGGAAGACTTGGATCGGATGATATCTCAAAAACTCTGACGGCCACGGATATTAGACTTGCGCATTCATATGCGCCAGGGTTTGACGTAATAGTCGAACCTTCCCTTATTCTTCGAAAGTAAAAGCGTTCTTGAATATATTTGCAGGACGTTGCCTCAACTATTGCCTGCAGACTGAAGGCGTTGTCCTCAAATACCATGTTCTCAAAGAACCTAATATTGTTCTGAACTAAGAAATCCTTTCTAAATATCTGAATACATACAGAAGCTCGGAAGCCGTTGCAATCTCTCATCAGTCTGAGCATCTCTATTCCAGAGATACAAGAAGTCTCTGGCAATTTTCGTTCGTAGTAATCTTCATAAGAGCTAAATTCCTCTCTTAGGAATTCTTTGTCAAAAAACGACTCTGCATCGAAGAAAGCAATATCTAGTGCAAGTTCGGAGCCAACTGGAATAAGTCGTTCGTAAGCCCTTGGCGAGAGAATATCATCACCGTCCATGAAATGTATGAACTCACCATTAGCAATCTTGAGTGCTGAATTTCTTGCAGCGGATTGCCCTTGATTTTCCTGTTGAATACCAACAACACGTGGGTCGCGCGCCTTGTAGGCATCGATGACCGCTTGGCTCCTATCGGTTGCACCGTCGTTTACACAGATGATCTCAATGTTTTGAAAGTTTTGCCTTATTAGGCTTTCAAGGCAATCCGGTAGATAAGTAGAGATGTTGTAAACTGGTACAATAATTGAAACGAGGTCGGTCTCCTCTTGACTGCGAAGATGCCTGTGGAATGGGCTCGTATGAAAGTATCTGAGCCACTCGTCCCAAAATGGAACATCACTGAATCTCCATGGCTTGTCTTTCGACCCAAAATGAATGATAGCTGCATTTTGAAATATCTCATCCAAATCGCGATATGATGATGAATAAAGACTATTCAATTCTGAGATAGCTAACCGCGACTTGACCCTACTAAGATTTGTTGAAAGGCAATTGTACCGAATGTCCAGATACTTCACCTTCCCATCTAGGACAATGTTGAACGCGTCCTGATCAACGAGGTTTCCGGTACGCATATTCCCCTTAGTAAGAACAAGCCTTTCCGCAAGTGCTTGCTCCCTAAAAGCCTTCAAGTCCATATATAGAAAGCCGGAGTTGAAGTAATTCCCTACTTCGCAGGTTATTCGTTCTCGATTGTAGATTTGAGCGGCTTCAGCGACAGCCATGACGATCTTCTCATCAAAGTCGGTGTCGACCAGCCACGACAAGTCTTCTCTTACCACCATATCGGAATCTATGTATAGCAGCCGATCAACTGATAAGAGGATCTCCGGAAGAAGAAATTTGTAGAGTGCAGATGAAGTAGCTGATGCTTTTGAATTGAGATTTTCGGTGTGTAGCGATGTGATGTCGCGCGTTGGTTCTTTGAAGGCTATTCGAAAATCGGATGACGAGAGCTGAAAGATCTGTCTCTTGTCTTCTGATTCCAGGCCAGCATCAATGACATAGATTTCGTAGCGAGACGTTTGCTTCTTGTTTGCTTTCAGCGATGTCAATGTGACGGCAGTTGGCATTGCAAAGGCGGAGTCACTGATCAGGGCGACTCTCAGAGGTTGGGTCTGCGACGCCACCACTCAACGTTCCAACTTTGCGGGGCGCGTACCCTCGCAGAAACGTTTGCAGTGCTGTGGATCCAGCTGCAAAGCATGTCGCCGCTGACCCAAGCTGTTGCAGAGGCCTGCACAGCATTGAAAGGAACGGGTGAACTGCACGGTTTCTCTGCCTCGTTCTTGGCTAAATCCAAATGTTAGGCCCTCCGAGATTAGGCGCAAGTCTGTATTCTTCTCACGCCAAGCTGCTTCAGCCTGGCGCAGTTCCCGAGCCATTACGTGGAGCCTGAAACCTATGTGTAGGGTTTTGAAGCGCTGCTGGATCCACTCGCGGTGCTGCAGCTTTTCGGGATGCTGACGACTGTCTTGATCATGTGGCTGGCGGCACGGATTGCGCTGTGGCTTTGATTGCATTTCCTGCTCACGCGTCATATCTCCAACCCGACGCCTTATAGGGACCCGCAGATGAACTGGATCACGAACTATGTCCGCCCGACGATCAACTCGCTGTTTTCGCGGCGCGAGGTGCCGGACAACCTGTGGACCAAGTGTGACAGCTGCGGCACAATGCTCTTTCACCGCGAGCTTTCCGAGAACCTGAACGTCTGTACCAACTGTGGTCACCACATGCCGATTGGCGCCCGCGCCCGGCTGGAATCCGTTTTTGATGGGGGCGTTTTTGTAGAAGTCGACGTGCCAGAACCTGTCGCCGACCCGCTGCATTTCCGGGACCAGAAGCGCTACACCGACCGCATTAAGGATGCCCGCCGCAAGACCGGCGAGAAGGATGCGATGCTGGTGGCCGAGGGTGAGATGGGCCGCACGCCTGTCGTGGTCGCCGTGCAGGACTTTTCCTTCATGGGCGGGTCGATGTCGATGTATGTCGGCAACGCCATCGTGGCGGCAGCCGAACGCGCGGTTGCACTGAAGCGTCCATTGATCCTGTTTTCCGCCGCCGGTGGCGCGCGCATGCAGGAGGGTATTCTTGGCCTGATGCAGATGCCGCGTACGACGATTGCGGTGCAAATGTTGAAAGAGGCGGGTCTGCCCTACATCGTTGTGCTGACCCATCCGACCACCGGTGGCGTCACGGCGTCCTATGCGATGCTGGGGGACGTGCAGATCGCCGAACCCAACGCGTTGATCGGCTTTGCGGGTGCGCGGGTGATCGAACAGACGATTGGTGAAAAACTGCCAGAAGGTTTCCAGCGCGCTGAATATCTCTTGGATCACGGCATGCTCGATCGTGTGACCAAGCGCACCGACCTGAAAGAGGAACTGGTCACCATTATCCGTCTGCTCACCGGTCAACCGGCGCCGGTGAAGGGTGATCTGCCATCCCCGGCTGCGGAAGAGGCGACCCCGCTGCAACTGGAAGATCCCGTTGCGACCCCGGAAGAGGCGAAGTGAGCACCAAATCTGACGTGATCCTGGATCGCATGATGGCCTTGCACCCCAAGGTCATTGATCTGACACTGGACCGGGTCTGGCGGTTGCTTGACGCAGTTGGCAATCCGCAAAACGCCCTGCCCCCGGTCATCCACATCGCCGGTACGAATGGCAAAGGGTCGACACAGGCCATGATCCGGGCTGGGTTGGAGGCGGGAGGGGCCAAGGTACACGCCTACACCTCGCCCCATCTGGCCCGGTTTCACGAGCGGATCAGGCTTTCCGGGACGCTGATCACCGAAGAGGCGCTGACCGATGTGCTCGACCGTTGCTATGCAGCGAACGGCCCTGACCCGATCACCTATTTCGAAATCACGACCGTCGCGGCCTTGATGGCATTTGCGGAAACGCCTGCAGATTACACGCTGCTGGAGGTTGGGCTTGGCGGTCGGCTGGATGCGACCAACGTGCTGGACCGCCCCGCGTTGACCATCATTACCCCTGTGGACATGGACCATCAGCAATTCCTGGGTGAGACTTTGCCAGAGATCGCGGGCGAAAAGGCAGGGATCATCAAGCGCGGCGTGCCTTGTATCGTCGGGCCGCAGCATCTCGACGGTCTAGCGGTGATCGAAGCGCGGGCAGAGAAGGTCGGCGCGCCAATCCTGGCCTTTGGTCAGCACTGGCATGTGACTGAAGAGCGTGGTCGACTGGTCTATCAGGACGAACTCGGGCTCTTGGACTTGCCACTGCCAAACCTGCGAGGACCGCATCAGGTGTTCAATGCAGGTATTGCCATCGCAGGGTTGCGGGCGCTCGGCATGGATGAGGCTGCCTGCGAAGCCGCGGTCACCCGGGCCTATTGGCCCGCACGCATGGAAAAGCTGACGCAAGGGGTGCTGGTTGATCTGGCTGACCCGGCAGAGCTTTGGCTGGATGGTGGGCATAACCCCGCCGCAGGGCAGGCGCTGGCAGACACACTGCGCGGTTTGCCTGCCCGCCCGCTCCACCTGATCTGCGGGATGCTGAATACCAAGGACATCGCAGGATATCTGCGCCCCTTGGCCAGCGTGGCCGAAGGCCTGACAGCCGTGACGATCCCTGACACCTTGGCGACACTCAGCGCCGAAGACACGGCGGCACAGGCATCAGCCGTTGGTCTGACAGCCAAAACAGCGCCAGCAGTGCAGGCGGCGATCAGCCAGATCACGCAATCGGTACCGCAGGCCCGTATCCTGATTTGCGGATCGCTCTATCTTGCCGGTCACGCGATGCGGGAGAACGATGCATGATTCGTGGAACGGCCCTGATTGTGGCAATGATGGGGACACCGGCGCAGGCCGTTGACTTTTATTTCTGCTGGCTGGGGTCGAACGGCTACACGATGACGGGGCAGATGACGATCAACCCGGTGGCGCTCAACAAGCCCATCGTCACCCAGGATGATGTGACCGAGTTTCGCATTGCGGGCTATAACGAAGGGCGCCTTTTAGGCAAATGGGATATGGCGACGCGGGATGCGGATGATACGTGGATCCTGAATTATGATCCGGCACGCGGCGCCTTCATGACACCGGGTGATCTGGGCCTGTCTGTGAGCCAGGCATGGAACGCCGACGGCACGGCAACAGACTGCGGCAACCCGGGATTTGGCTTTAATCTGGGCAATTACGCGCAGGACTTCTGCCTCAATGGCGTCTGGGTCGAGGAGAGCGGCACCCCGCCAGAGACGACATTCCTTGTCAGCCCGACACCTGTTGACCCGCAATGCCGCGTTTATACGCCCCTCAGCTGAACGATTCGTGAATCAGTCTCTTGACGGAGAATCACCGATTCGCTTAGTGTCATCGCTAACGGAAAGCGCCAACTGAAAAGGCGCAGACGAGCAGTATTGGCAGGGCAAGCGGGCGGGCCTACGGGCCTGTCTTCTTGTGTCCAATTTCTCGGCAATCACCCCGACATCTGCCTGCTAAGAAATCAGCATGTGCATCAATCTGCCGCCACGACTTTGACCGAATTGCATGCCAGCGTGACCCCGACTAGGTTGCATCAATACGCCAAGGGTGACAGAACACTGTGCTGAAAAATACTATTCTCGCCGCCATTCTCGCAACATGCCTGACAGGGGTCCCAGCGGCTTTCGCGGATATGGATGCCGGCGCTTATCTGGCCGCGCGGCAGGCTGACAAACACCATGATTTCCAGATGGCCGCGCGCTTCTTTGGTGCGGGTATGGCCGCTGACCCGGCGAACCCGCGTCTGGCGGAACGGGGCATGACGTCTTTGATCAACCTCGGCAGATGGGATGAGGCGGTGCCATTGGCCACCGCACTTGTCGAAGGCGGGATCAGCCATCAGATCGCGCATCTTGTTTTGCAGTTGGATGCGGTCAAGTCCGGGCGTTGGGATGACGTCTTTCATGGGCTGGAGCGGGACCGTGGTGTCGGTCCGCTAGTAGATGGGATCACCCAAGCCTGGGCCCATCTGGGTCGCGGCAATATGGACCGCGCATTGGCCAGCTTTGACCAGGTGATCGAGGCTGACGGCATGCGCGTTTACGGCCTGACACATAAGGCGTTCGCGCTGGCATCTGTTGGCGACTTTGAGGGCGCCGCCGCCATCTTTGACGATCCTGCGTCCGCGATGCGCTACAGCCGTCAGAGCGCACTGGCCCATGCCCAAATCCTTAGCCAGTTGGGCCGCAACGCGGATGCGGTTGGCCTGATCGACAGGGTTTTTGGCGCGCAGCGCGATGCCCGCGTGAATGCGCTCTATGACAGGCTGCAACGGGATGAGGCGGTTGCCTACGACGCCGTCCGCACACCGGCGCAGGCCATTGCCGACCTGCATCTAACAATTGCCGGTATTCTTGATGGCGAGGCACAGGATACCGTCACGCTGACCTATGCCCGTGCGGCCATGTACCTCTGGCCCGAAAACACCTCGGCCATCCTGACGACTGCGGGTCTGCTTGAGGACATGGCGCAGTACGAACTGGCCAACAAGGCTTACCGCGCCATCTCCCCCGATGATCCGTCATTTCATGCAGCAGAGCTGGGGCGTGCAGGTGTCTTGCTGGACGCTGGCAATCAGGAGGCGGCCGTCGAAGTGCTCGAAGCGCTTAGCCGTAGTCACCCTGACCTGCCCGAAGTTTATGCTACCAAAGGCGATACCTTGCGCCAGCTTGAACGGTTCGATGATGCGCAGGCGGCTTATACGCGGGCGCTGGATCTTTATCATCCCGAGCATTCCGCACGCTGGTTTGTCCACTACACCCGCGGCATCAGCAGCCACAAAATGGATAACTGGCCCGCGGCAGAGGCTGATTTCCGCGCGGCGCTCGCCCTGCGCCCTGATCATCCGCAAGTGTTGAATTACCTCGGCTATTCGCTGGTTGAACGGGGTGAGAAGCTGCAGGAAGCCCTGCAGATGATCGAAACCGCCGTTGCCGCGCGCCCTGACAACGGCGCGATTGTCGACAGCCTGGGCTGGGTGCTGTTTCAACTTGGGCAATATGAAGAAGCCGTCGTGCATCTGGAACATGCGGCCTCGCTCTTGCCTGTCGATCCCGTGATCAACGATCACCTTGGCGATGCGCTCTGGGCTGTGGGGCGCGAGGTAGAGGCCCGGTTCCAGTGGCAGCGCGCCCTGTCGTTTGATCCGACAGAATCGGACGCTCAGCGTATTCGTGACAAGCTGGCGCGTGGGCTTGATCTGGTGCTGCTGGACGAGGGTGCAGAACCGCTGCGCTTGGCCAGTGGCGACGATTAAGGCAGAGGCACCTGCCAAGGTAAACCTGACGCTGCACGTCACGGGCCGTCGCGATGACGGCTATCACTTGCTCGACAGTCTGGTCGTCTTCGCTGGCGTTGCCGATCAACTCACGGCGACGACCGCCCCGTCCTTACGGATGACCGTAAGTGGGCCTTTTTCGCAAGGCGTGCCGACCGATGACACCAACCTGATGATGCGCGCCGCTCGGGCATTGCAACAGGTGCGCGGTGTCACTGATGGCGCGGCTATGACGCTGGAAAAGCAGCTTCCGCATGCTGCAGGCATTGGCAGTGGATCGTCCGATGCGGCGGCAACCCTTGCGATGCTGGCAGAGCTTTGGGGCGTTGACCCATTGCCGGCGACCGCCGCTGAGGTTCTGGCGCTGGGCGCAGATGTTCCAGTTTGCGTTGCCGCGCCGCGCCCCGCGCGGATGAGCGGGATTGGCGAAGTGTTGGCACCGGTGCCGCTGTTGCCGCCCTGTGCTGTTGTGCTGGTGCGCCCACCCGTTTCTGTTCCCACAGGTCCGGTCTTTGCCGGGCTTGCGGGCCAGTTCGGTCCGCCGATGATGCCGCTGCCCGACGCGCTGGATTTCGACGGTTTCGCACAGTGGCTTTCGGCCCAGAGGAACGACTTGCAGGGACCGGCCATTGCCCTCGCGCCCGAGGTGGGTCAGGCACTGGCCCAATTGAACGCTCTACCGATGGTCCGGTTTGCGGGTATGTCCGGATCCGGCGCCACATGCTTTGGACTGGTCCAGGACATCGCAACCGCGCGGCAGGCGGCGCGGATTATTCAGGTCGCCAATATGGGATGGTGGGTTGCCCCGGCTGAGGTGCTTCGGGGCTAAAGCATTTCGACCTCATCCTGAACAACCTTTCGCTGCCTCTCCGCTTCGCTGCGAACGCGAAAGGTGATGCATGATGCTTCTGGTTAAGGCCGAAACGCTCTAATCGTCTTCTTGGCGGTCCAATCGCTTCCAAAGCAGGGACAGCATCGTTTCCCCCGAAAGCGGCGTCACGCAATCGCCAATCAGGACAGGCGCATCAAAGGGGACCGGTGCGGGCAATGGCACCGTGTCATCCGCGTGTTTCTTGACCAGCGGGATCCGCGAGAAATCTGTTGCGTCCGTCATTGCCTGTTAGCCTAGCGCGCCTGACAGTTTACGGCAAACCCACATCGGACGCCGCCAGAAACGTCAGCCAGGTATCGCCGTAGCGGCGTTGGTCTAGCAAATTGAAACCCGGTGGCGCGATCTGCGCGCGCGCCTCTTCCCAGACGATGACGGCATCCTGTGCGATCCAGCCCTTTGCCTGTGCTGCGGCGAGGGCAGGTGCGCCCAGTGATTTGCCATAGGGCGGGTCGAGAAAGACCAGATCGCAGGGCGTGCCAGC
>JBCBOD010000222.1:0-2433 GCA_039821425.1 Pseudomonadota bacterium | reverse complement strand
CGCTACCTTTGCCGGATGGAAGAGATGCGCCAGTCCGTGCATATCATTCGCCAAGCCTGCGAAAAGCTGCGCCATGAAAAGGGTGATGTGATGGCACGCGGCAAGATGACCCCACCGACACGGGGTGAGATGAAAACCTCGATGGAGGCGCTGATCCATCACTTCAAGCTTTATACCGAAGGGTTCCACGTGCCCGAGGGTGAGGTGTATGCCGCCGTTGAGGCACCAAAGGGTGAGTTCGGCGTGTATCTGGTGGCCGATGGCTCTAACCGGCCTTACCGCGCCAAGCTGCGGGCGCCGGGGTATCTGCACCTGCAGGCGATGGATTACATCTGCAAGGGTCACCAGCTGGCCGACGTGAGCGCGATCATCGGCACGATGGACGTAGTGTTCGGAGAGATCGACCGGTGACATTCGGTGACATCCTCTTTGGCTTTCTAATTGCCAGCGGGTTCTTTGTCTCCGCCTTCGTTGCGCGCTTTTTTCGGCGAACCTCCACCGGTGTCTTGCTGGGGGGCGTTGTGGGCTTGGGGGTGTCGGTGGCCTTGCTTTACTATGGGCTCACCGAAGTCTTTGAGCTGCCCGCACCGGAGTGATGACCATGATGACACGTGCATTTGTCCTGCTTCCCATCCTGGCGCTTTCGGCCTGTGCCACCACTCTGCCGTTGACGCAGGTGTCTGCACCCCCGCCACCGCCTGAAACCGTGACCAACCCGCAGTCTGCGAAAGAGCGGTTCGTGCGCGCGGCAGAGCTGAACGGCTGCGTCGTGAACGAGGCGACGTCGCCCGCAATCCTGTCCGGCGCGACACTGTCGGTGGAAGAGCTGGGGCGCATCATGTCCGAACTGCGCGCCGAGGGCCGCGGAGAGATTGCGCCTGACGGCCGCTCTTTCCGTGTGACGGCAGGGGCCTGCGCATGATCGCCATTGGCTTGCTTGGCCTGCCGATTGTGTTAGGGCTTGGCCCGGCTGCGCTGACCCCGCTGCCAACGATGATTTTCGCGACACTCTCTGGTGCCGCCCTTTTGACCGGAACGAACTGATGCTACGCCGCCTTTACCACGACCAGCCTGAAAGCTTTGCCTTCACCCCTGACAACCAAAAGTGGGCTGAAGCGCAGATCAAGAAGTTCCCCGAGGGGCGTCAGGCCTCTGCCATCATTCCGTTGTTGTGGCGCGCGCAGGAACAAGAAGGCTGGCTGTCGCAGCCCGCGATCGAGACTGTGGCCGGGATGCTGGACATGGCCTACATCCGCGCGTTCGAGGTGGCCTCTTTCTATTTCATGTTCCAGTTGCAGCCTGTCGGGTCCGTGGCACATATCCAGATCTGTGGCACGCTGTCCTGCATGATTTGCGGGGCAGAGGATCTTGTCAGTGTCTGCAAGGACAAGATTGCCGAAAAGCCGCATACGCTGTCAGCTGACGGCAAGTTTTCCTGGGAAGAGGTTGAGTGCCTTGGCTCTTGCGCCAATGCCCCGATGGCCCAGATCGGCAAGGACTACTACGAAGATCTGACGGCTGAACGGCTGGGAGAGATCATCGACGAAATGGCCGCTGGCCGTGTTCCTGTACCAGGCCCGCAAAACGGTCGCTTTGCGGCAGAGCCGCTGTCAGGCCTGACAAGCCTGAAAGACTACGAAAGCGGCAAGACGAAATACAATGCCAGCGCCCATCTTGCGACCGATATCGGTGACACCATCAAGCGCATTGATGGCACCGAGGTGCCGCTGCTGACCCCTTGGGTGAAGGATGGCAAAAAGGCACCCGCTGCCAAGGCAGCACCTAAGAAGTCGGCACCAAAGAAAGCGGCGCCAAAAAAGCCGGCACCGAAGGCAGAACCGGCAGCAACAGCCCCCGTTGCCGAAAAGCAGCCCGAGACGCTGTCGGCCCCACGCGCCGGTCAGGCCGCCGATGATCTGAAAAAGATCAGCGGCGTCGGGCCGAAGCTGGAAGGGCTGCTCAACGAGCTTGGCTTCTACCACTTTGATCAGATTGCCGCCTGGACGGCGGAAGAGATCGCCTGGGTCGATAGCCGGTTGAAGTTCAAAGGCCGGATTGAGCGCGACGACTGGGTGGCGCAGGCCACAGCCTTTGCGAAGGCCGACTAAAGCCCAAAAAACGAGCCGCATTGGCTGGATTCATCCGTCGGGACCCGCCCAACGGCCAGTATTCCTTTACCCGTTGCCCGTGTTTCGGTTAGACCTACATCAATGCGCAAGGCTGAGGCGAAACGTCGCAGTTTCTGCGCGGTCACGACTGGGCCGGTAAGGCGGTCACCTGAGGGAGAGAATGAAGATGAAAGATACTGCACCAATCAGCGAAGGCATTATCGCCGTCTCGGCACTGTTCGGGATCATCGCCGCTGGCGTCGCGTATGTCCTTTACGAATTCGGACTGGCTGGTTCGGTTTTCATCGGCGGTGGCGTTGCACTG
>JBCBOD010000036.1:0-28739 GCA_039821425.1 Pseudomonadota bacterium | reverse complement strand
CTGGTAGCGTCGCTCGGCAAGTCAATGCCGCACGGCAAGTTGTTGTTATTGACTCTGATTTTCCACCGCGCGAATAGTTCATGAACATTTTGTGAGGGGTTTTGCGATGGCGGAAAAGACTTTGACGCGGATGGATCTGGCGGATGCCGTTCATAATCAGGTCGGGCTTTCCCGCAACGACAGTGCAGACCTTGTTGAAAGCGTTCTCTCGCATGTCTCAGATTCGCTGGTCTCCGGTGAATCGGTCAAAATCTCTTCTTTCGGAACCTTCTCTGTCAGGGACAAATCCGCCCGCGTCGGGCGCAATCCCAAAACCGGGGAAGAGGTGCCGATCCACCCGCGCCGCGTGCTCACGTTCCGCCCGTCCCACCTGATGAAAGATCGGGTTGCTGCGGGGAACAAGCGCTAAACGATGGCCAAGGCCAAGGATGCATTCCGCACGATCAGCGAAGTGGCCGAGTGGTTGGACACCCCAACCCACGTCCTGCGCTTCTGGGAAAGCAAGTTCAGCCAGATCAAACCGGTCAAGGGTGCAGGTGGCCGCCGCTATTACCGCCCCAGCGATATGGATTTGTTGGGGGGAATCAAACAGTTGCTGCATGAAGATGGGATGACCATCAAAGGCACGCAAAAGCTCTTGCGCGAAAAGGGTGTCAAGCATGTGGCGGGCCTCGGCCTCTCGATGACAGAGGCGGTTGAGGTCACCGCGCCGCGACCGGCGGCAGATGCAACAGTCGCGCGCCCAGCCCCAACACCACCGGCCGCGCCACCGGAACCTGTGCAGGATGTGTTGCCCTTTACACCACGTGCCGTACCTGTCCGCCCGGCTATCAACATCGACCTGCCAGCACCGCCACCAGCCGCACCGGACCTGCCTGGCCGCCTGATCGGGCGCACCCCGGTTGAGACCGATGCCATCGCGGAAAAGCACGCAGAGATTGCGCCCTTGGTGGCCCGTCTCGCGGCGATCAAAGCCAAGATGCAGGGGTAGGCCCCGATGCTTTTCGGGCTTGCCCCCACATGGGTTTCAGGTAAGAACGCTTTCAGTCGGGCTATGGCGCAGCCTGGTAGCGCGTCCGTCTGGGGGACGGAAGGTCGCAGGTTCAAGTCCTGCTAGCCCGACCAATCATAACCGCCCGCTACAGCGCTTCCAGTTTCTGTTCAGAGACAGGGTATCGCTTTTTGCGTTCGAAGCCCTGCGAAGAGGCAGCAAAAAGCGATGCTTTGCAAACTGGAGGCGCCTTTGTGCGATCCGCACAGCGGGCGTTGTGCTGTCTAGGGGAGAGGGTATGACAACGCCCGGCGTACAGGCTGACCACCAGATTGAGGCGATGATGGGCGCAGGCCACATCGCGGCCACCGCTCCCATCGCTGCAGGCCAGGTCCAGCCCGCCTCGCTCGACCTGCGGCTTGGCGCAACGGCCTACCGTGTGCGCGCCTCTTTCCTTGCCGGGCGCAACCGGACCGTAGCGGAACGTCTGCGTGATTTTCAGATGCACGAGATTGACCTGACCGGCGGTGCAGTGCTGGAAAAAGGCTGTGTCTATGTTGTGCCACTGATGGAAAGCCTTGCCCTGCCCGCAGGTATGAGCGGCGCTGCCAGCGCGAAATCATCCATCGGGCGGCTCGATCTGCTGACCCGCATCATCACCGACCACGGGGTGGAATTTGACCGGGTGCCAGAGGATTATGCCGGGCCGCTTTACGTGGAAATCTGCCCCCGCTCCTTCTCTGTCGTTGCCCAACAAGGCCAGATGCTGAACCAGATCATCTTTCGCCAAGGCAAGACGATCATGTCGGATGACGCGCTGCGCGCCTTGCATACGGAAACGCCCATTGTGTCAGGCGATCCTGTCATTTCCAACGGCCTTGGCTTTTCGGTTGATCTGCGGCCCAGCGAGGGCAACCTCGTCGGCTACCGTGCCAAGCCCCACACCGGTGTGATCGACCTCGCCAAACTGAACCACTACGACCCGGCAGAGTTCTGGGAGCCTGTGCATACCGACACCGGCTGGATCATCCTCGACCCCGGTGCGTTCTACATTCTGGTCAGCCGCGAGGCGATTGTGATCCCGCCCATGCAGGCGGCCGAGATGGCGCCGTATCTGGCGATGGTGGGGGAATTCCGTGTGCATTACGCGGGCTTCTTTGACCCTGGTTTTGGCTATGCCGCCGCTGGCGGGGCCGGGTCGCGTGGAGTGCTGGAGGTGCGCTGTCACGAGGCACCGTTCGTACTGGAACACGGGCAGGTCGTGGGGCGATTGGTCTATGAAAACATGGCTGCAATGCCCGCAGCACTCTACGGGCAGGACATCAAATCAAACTATCAGGGGCAGGGCCTGAAACTTTCCAAACATTTCAGGGCGTAGCAGCCAGACGAAGGATCAGCCTTGCTTGCTGTCGCTTTGGTCTGCAGCCTCATCCGCGATCTGGTCGGGCTTGGGATTGCCGCGCTTGGCCATCATATCCGCCCCTTTGCGCATACCGCTATCCACACCCTTGCGCACAAACTGGCGCACGACCTGTCTGACGATCATGTCGACGATCTGGTTCAAATTCATCTGACTGCCTCCGTCACTCTTCGCCTTGATTTAGGGGCTTGTCACTCTTCTTGAAAGAGTTCGGTCTGATTGTCATCATCTTCTTCCTCGGCTTCACCCAGTTGGGTGGCGCCGGGCGGTGGTCGGTTCTCCAACAGGCCCGCTGCCCGCAGTTCTTTCAGACCCGGCAGGTCGCGGGCGTTCTCGAGCCCGAAATGATCAAGAAACCCGGGGGTGACGACAAATGTCACCGGCCGCCCCGGTGTCATCTTCCGCCTGCCAAAGCGGATCCATTCCAGCTCGATCAGCTGGTCGATAGTGCCGCGGCTGACACTGACACCACGAATTTCTTCGATCTCGGCCCGTGTGACCGGTTGGTGGTAGGCGATGATGGCGAGCGTTTCTATGGCAGCACGAGACAGCTTGCGTGTTTCCACCGTTTCTTTCTGCATCAGGAAACCCAGATCCCCCGCTGTCCTGATCGCCCAGGCATCGCCCACCTTGACGATATTGACCCCCCGCCCCTCGTATCGTTTGCGTAGGCGTGCGAGCGCCTCTGCCGGGTCGCAGCCGTGGGGCATGCGCCCGGTCAGTTCGGTGACAGACACAGGGTCAGCCGTGGCAAAGAGGATCGCCTCAACCATGCGTTCCTGTTCACCCATCGGGGGTGCTTCGAACAGGCTATCGTTCTGCGGGGCGTTGTCAGTCATCGCGCGGGTCTTTCTTGCGGATTTGGATGGGGGCGAAGGTGTCGCCCTGCCGGATTTCGATCTTGCCCTCCTTGGCAAGTTCAAGCGATGCGGCAAAGGTGGCAGCAGTGGTGGAGCGGACACGCTGCGGATCGCTGTCCCACCCATCAGGCAGGTAGCTGGAGATGTCCGTCCAGTCGCCGGCAAACCCAATCAGCCCGCGCATCCGTTCTAGCGCCTGCTCCATCGTCATCACATGCTGGCGGTCCATGACGAAGGGGCGGAAATCATCGCGGGTGCGGATACGGGCGTAGCCTTGCATAAGGTCGAGGAGCGTCGCGGTGTAGGTCACGCGGCGGACGCGCTGCACATCCTCAGTAATCCCACGGGCAAAGAAATCACGACCCAACTGGTCGCGAGCCATCAGCTTGGCGGCGGCGTTGCGCATCGCCTCCAATCTTTCCAGCTGGAAGGCCAGATGCGCGGCGAGTTCTTCGCCGGATGGCCCCTCCTCGGACGGGTCAGGTGGCAGCAACAGGCGTGATTTGAGGAAGGCAAGCCACGCAGCCATCACCAGGTAGTCGGCCGCGAGCTCCAGCCGCAGTTGCTTGGCCTTTTCGACGAAAGCCAGATACTGCTCTGCCAGTGCGAGGATCGAGATCTGGCGCAGGTCCACCTTTTGCGTGCGTGATAGGGTCAGCAACAGGTCGAGTGGCCCCTCAAAGGCCCCCACGTCCACGATCAGCGCTTCGGCGGCCATACGGTCGCTCACGCTGATCACGTCTTCCTGAAAATCGTCCTGCATCGGCCCTCAATCTATCAGGGCGTCAAGTTCCGCTTCCAGGCTGGGGATGTCAATCGGATCGGGGGTTTTTCGCTGTGCCAAAGCGCGATTGGCGCGGGTTTCAGCGGCGTCGGTCATCGCGCCAACAGCGTCGGCCACCAAGGGCATTTCGGATGCCTCGCCGTTGCAGTGCAGAACCAGATCGCAGCCCGCTGCGATGGACGCGGCGGAGCGTTCGGCGACAGTTCCAGAGAGCGCATTCATCGAGATGTCGTCGGTCATCAGAAGCCCGTCAAAGCCGATGTCATGTCGCATCACTTGCATCATCCTGGCCGAGGTCGTGGCGGGGCTATCCGAGTCGATGGCGTCAATAATGATATGCGCCGTCATGCCCATCGCGATGTCGTTGAGAGCGGCAAAGGGCGCGAAGTCCCACGCATCAAGGTCCGCACGCGGGGCACTGACCCGCGGCAGATCGTGGTGGCTGTCGACCTTGGCGCGCCCGTAGCCCGGAATGTGCTTGAGTATGGGCAGAACACCACCGGCAAGATGCGCTTCGGCACAAGTGCGCGCGGCCTTCACCACGGTTTCGACATCGCGCCCATAGAGCCGGTTCAGGAGGACCGGATGCGTGCCAACCTCTGCAATATCCGCCAAAGGCGCGCAGTTCGCGTCGATGCCAACATCATGTAATTCCGCGGCGATCAGCCGGTTGCGGATCCATTGCGCGCGCAGAGGATCCTTGGCGCGGGCCATCTGGTCCAATGCCGGCAGATATTCGCGCCAATGCGGGGCCCTCATGCGCTGCACACGGCCACCTTCCTGGTCGATCAGGATTGGGGCGTCTCGCCCCACGGCATCACGCAAACCGCCGGTCAGACGGCGGAGTTGATCGGGGTCTTCGATATTGCGGGCGAAGAGGATGAAGCCCCAGGGCTGGGTGTCACGAAAAAAACCACGCTCCCACGCTGTTATCTCCGTCCCCTTGGGGCCGAAAATCGCGGCGGTCGTGGACACTTAGTTTGTGACCACGGCGATGCAGTCCGCGCCTTCGGCCTGCAATGCGGCGCAAAGGCGGCGCGCGTCGTCACGGTCGGCAAAGCCGCTGGCGCGCAGACGATACCATGTGGCGCTGCTTTGGTTGCTGACCTGAATGACGCGGTCTTTGCCGGTCATCAGCTGGCCAAAGCGGGCCTGCAGGCGTTCCCACTCTTGCGCGGCGAGCGCGGGTGAAGGGAAAGCGCCCAGCTGCACGAGGTTAGTGCCTGCCGGGAAGGTGGTTGTCGTCACAGCGACTTCATCACTGTTTGCGGTCGCAGGCGCCGCTGGTGCCACGGTGCGAAACGCAGCCGGGCGGATCAGCGGACGCAGTGAGGTTGCGACGCCGGGCACGCTGGCCGGGATCAAGTCTACGGTTGGCGCAGGCACCTCAACTGCGGCAGTCTCTTCTGCTTGAGCGGGTTCAGGCTCCGTTGGTGTGCTAAGCGCAGCCAGCTGCTCGGCCAGTGCAGCAACGTCATCGCGCAGAATTGGAGTGTCATCTGAAGGCGGCGTGGCATCTACTGATGCGAGCGTTGGTGCCTCGGCAGTCGGCTGCGCTTCCAGGTCTTCCTGTGCAAGGCCAGCGGTGCGCGGGGCCAACACCAGACGATCCTCTGGGCCACCAGCCTCTCCCACGGCGGCCACCTCGTTGACGGAAAGGCCGGTGTGGGGGGCAATCGCGCCACCAGGATTGTCGGGCAGAACCCGCATATCGCCTTCCATCGCGCGGACCACGGGGATGCCGCTGACATCGCGCACGATCAACTGGTAGCCCCAGAAACTGACGCCAAGGATCAGCGCAAGGGACAGCACGGCCCCGGCATAGTTCACCAAATTCGAAAGACGCGGCGCATCCGCCGCAGGGGCGTACCCCTCATCATAGACTGCCATACTCGCCTCATCCCGCCCCATGCCTTTGGCTTTTCGGGGTCAATTATCAGCTCGCACCAGCGGTCCGTGTGTTTGTCACATCTCTTCCACCGGCGTGACACCAAGAATACTCAAACCGTGCAAAATCACAATCGCTACGGCCCGGACGAGGGCAATTTTTCCTCGTGTTGTATCCGCGTCACCCTCTTGCACGAACTTCATGGCGTCATCACTGTTGCCAAGGTTGTAAAGCGCGTGGAATTCAGCGGCTAGATCGTAGAGGTAGAAAGCGACCCTGTGCGGCTCATGTCCGCGGGCGGCGATTTCCACCAGACGCGGCCATTCGGCGAGCTTTTTCATCAGCGCGAGTTCTGCCGGGTGGGTGATGCCGGAAAGGTCTGCATCCGCAAGCGTCGCATCATCAGTTTTCGTAATAGCACCAGCTTTTTCTACGGCAGAGTTGATCCGCGCATAGGCGTAATTCACGTAGTAAACCGGGTTGTCTTTCGACTGCTCCAGCACCTTGTCGAAATCGAAATCGAGCGGCGCGTCGTTCTTGCGCGTCAGCATGTGGAACCGGGTCACCGATGGCCCCACCTGATCAACCACATCCCGCAGGGTCACGAATGTCCCTGCCCGTTTCGACATCTTGAAAGGCTCACCATTCTTGTAGAGCTTCACTAGCTGCGTCAGCTTGATGTCAAGTGGCACCTTGCCATCGGACAGCGCCGCAACGGCGGCCTTCATCCGTTTGACGTAGCCACCGTGATCGGCGCCAAAGACGTCAATCAACTGGTCAAAACCACGTTCCACCTTGTCGTAGTGGTAGGCGACGTCGGGCGCGAAATAGGTCCAAGAGCCATCAGATTTCTGCACAGGCCGATCCACGTCATCGCCGTGTGCCGTGGACCGGAAAAGCGTCTGTTCCCGCGGCTCCCAGTCTTCCGGCACCTTGCCTTTCGGCGGCTCCAACGTGCCACGATAAATCAACCCCTTGCTGTCCAGATCGTCGATCGCCTGTTCGATCCGGCCTGACCCATAGAGTGATTTTTCGCTGAAAAAACTGTCCATTGTGACGCCAAGTTGCGCCAGATCTTCGCGGATCAGGTCCATCATGGCTTCGGTGGCAAATTCCCGCACTTCCTGCAGCCAGAACTGCTCTCCCTTGCCGACAAAAGCGTCGCCGACCTTGTCCTTCAACGCCTGACCCACGGGGATCAGGTAGTCGCCGGGATAGGTGCCGTCTTCGAACGCGACCTCTTGCCCATGTGCCTCCAGATACCGCAGGTAGACGGACCGGGCGAGCACGTCGACCTGCGCACCGCCGTCATTGATGTAATATTCCTTTGTGACTTCAAAGCCCGCGTAGTCCAGAAGGCGCGCCAGCGCATCGCCGAACACAGCACCCCGCGTGTGGCCCACATGCAGCGGCCCTGTGGGGTTGGCGGAGACATATTCGACCATCAGCTTCTGCCCCTGCCCCATGGTCGATTGGCCAAAGGCACGATCGGACAGCGCCACCTTGACCACCCCATGCCAGACTTTTGGATCCAGCCGCAGGTTGAGAAAGCCGGGGCAAGCAACACTGACCTCGGCGATCTGCGGATCGTCCTGCAGCTTGGCCGCCAGCGCCTCTGCAATGGCGCGGGGGTTCATCTTGGCGGGTTTCGCCAGCACCATCGCCGCGTTGGTGGCCATATCGCCGTGGCTGGCATCACGGGGCGGCTCAACCGTGACAGCAGCGGTGGACAGGTCAGCAGGCAACGTGCCCTCGGCCACCAGTTGGTCAAGGCTTGCAAGCACCCGCGTGCGGATATCGGCGAATAGGTTCATCGGTTTGTCCCAAGATTGATGGGCGCGGTTTATCACCCCCGGCTGGCGCGTCAATTCCCGCCGGTCACGCTGGGCGGGATCACCTCACCCCCGATCAGCCGCTGATGCTGCTGGATCGCAAAACGGTCCGTCATCCCGGCGATATAGTCAGACACGATGCGGGCGAGTGCCGTCTTGTCAGGTGCCTCTGCCACGTCCTTGCGCCATTGCTTCGGAAGCTCATCGGTGTTCTCCATGAAAAACGGGAAAAGGTCGTTGATCATCTGCGTGACGACGACGCGCATCTCGATCACCGCGGGGGCGCGATACATCCGTTCAAAGAGGAAAGTGCGGATCACTCTAAGATCGGACCAGAGATCCGGCGAAAACTGCACTATCATCCGGCCCGCATCGCGGATATCCTGCACTTTCTCTGGGGCCAGAGCAGCGAGGTTTGCGCGGCTGACGGCGATCACATCCTCCACCAGGATGCCAAAAAAGCGGCGCAGCGCCTCGTGCCGCCGACGGTAGTAGTTGAGGCCGGGGTATTTCGCATCCACCCGGGCGAAGCAGTCCTTCAGGATAGGCAGTTCGGCGAGTTCATCGGTGCTGAAAAGCTCGGCACGCAGCCCGTCGTGCAGGTCGTGGTTGTTATAGGCGATATCGTCGGCCAGTGCGGCGACCTGTGCCTCGGCACTGGCGTGAGTATCCAGTTCCAGATCGTGCCGCGCGTTGTAAGCCGCCAGCGCCCAGGGGATATCGCCTGTCACAGGGCCGTTGTGCTTGGCGATCCCCTCCAGGCTTTCCCACGTCAGGTTCAACCCGTCCCATTCGGCGTAGTGCCGTTCTAGCGAGGTGACGATATGCAGGGCCTGTGCGTTGTGATCGAAGCCGCCATAAGGGCCCATGAGGCTGTTGAGCGCATCCTCCCCAGTGTGACCAAAGGGCGTGTGCCCGAGGTCATGGGCGAGCGCCACCGCCTCTGTCAGTTCGACGTTCAGATCAAGCGCTGCGGCAATCGTGCGGGCCACCTGAGCGACCTCGATCGAATGGGTCAGGCGGGTACGGAAGTAATCCCCCTCATGCTCGATGAAGACCTGCGTTTTGTGCTTGAGCCGCCGAAAGGCGGACGCATGGATGATCCTGTCCCGGTCCCGCTGGTAGGGAGAGCGGAAAAGGCTCTCTTCCTCTGCATAAAGCCGCCCGCGCGGGTTCGCCGGATCGGTCGCATATGGCGCTGCCATCACATTTGCCTGTCTTGTCCCGTTTGCCTGTCCTTCCTATATTCGATGTGTAACAGAACTGACAGGTACTGCGATGTTCACCGTCCCCCCCAAAGTCACCCCCCGTGCATTCGAACGGCTGGCCGAGATCGGCGCATCGGCGCAAGGCAAAGCGCTGCGTGTCGCGGTCGAAGGTGGTGGCTGTTCCGGCTTCCAGTACGAGATTGATCTCGATGAGCCCAAGGACGACGATCTGGTGTTGTCCGAACAGGGCGAAACCGTAGTGATCGACAGCGTCTCCCTGCCGTTTCTGGCGGATGCCACGATTGACTTCACGGAAGAGCTGATCGGCGCGCGGTTCGTGATCGAGAACCCGAACGCGACATCGTCCTGTGGGTGTGGCACGTCCTTTTCGATGTAAGGCTGCTCATCCGTCCTTGTGGCCGTTTTCGCTTGAAGAGGACCGGCAGGGCCCGATGAAAGCGTGGTTGCGTTTCAGCCCCGGCTTCGCGACAACAGGATAAACACGGGGGGGCGTCCATGAAAATCGCGACATTCAACATCAACGGCATCAAAGCGCGGATGGAGGCGCTCAGCGCCTGGCTCGATGACGCGCAACCTGATGTCGCGGTGCTGCAAGAGATCAAGTCAGTCGACGAAAACTTCCCGCGCGAGGTGTTCGAGGACAAGGGTTATAACGTCGAGACCCACGGCATGAAGAGCTTTAACGGCGTCGCGATCCTGTCGAAACTGCCCTTGGAGGATGTCACACGCGGCCTGCCGGGAGCCGAAGGTGCGGGCCGCGACGGCGTGGATGACGCAGAGGCGCGCTATATCGAAGCGACTGTTGTGGGCGAACAGGCGGTGCGGATCTGCGGCATCTACCTGCCCAACGGTAACCCCGCACCAGGGCCGAAATATGACTACAAACTGCGCTGGATGGAGCGACTGCATGCCCGTGCGCAGGCGCTTTTGGCCCAAGAGGCCCCTGCCCTCATCTGCGGCGACTACAACATCATCCCGCAGGCCGAAGACGCCAAACGCCCGGATGCCTGGCGAGACGATGCGCTTTTTCGTCCCGAAAGCCGCGCTGCGTTTCGCCGTATCCTGAACCTCGGCTTCACCGAGGCGTTTCGTACACGGCAAGCAGGTGATGGCCATTATTCTTTCTGGGATTATCAGGCCGGCGCCTGGGACCGCAACGATGGCATCCGGATCGACCACTTCCTGCTGACCCCGCAATGTGCAGACTTGCTGCAGAACTGCTGGATCGAGGCGGATGTGCGCGGCCGAGAGAAGCCATCGGACCATGTGCCCGTGTGGGTTGACCTCGCCGCCTGAACCTTGGTCTAATGTCGCGGTCATGAAACTGCTGTCACAACTCCTGATCCTGACGGGGCTGATCGCCCTTGCCGCGCCTGCGCACGCACAGTGCCGGATTGCCGTGGCTGGTACGGCTTGCGTGGCGATCCCAAAGCCAACTGTGCCTGATCCGGGACCGGTGGAGATTGGCGAGGTGCTGGAACGGGGCAGCCATCAATTGATGATGAATTCCCGCTACTTCGGCCTCCCCCCTGTGAGCGACGGATGGGTCTACATGCGGATCGAGGATGAGATCTACCGCGTTGACTGGGTGAGCCACACGGTGCTGGAACGCGTGACACATCTGGCCAGCCGAAACTGGCCCTAATCCGGTCCAAAGAGGTTTCCTATGCTCGAACTGCGCCCGAATTGCGAACTCTGCGACCGTGACTTGCCGCCGGAGTCGCCCGACGCGCGCATCTGCACCTATGAATGCACCTACTGTGTCGAATGCGTCGAAACCGTACTGCATGATGTCTGCGCCACTTGCGGCGGCGGCTTTGCGCCGCGGCCGATCAGGCCGATGGAGAACTACCGCGACACCAAGCGGCTCGGCCAGCGGAACCACCCTGCCAGCGCGACGCGGGTGCATTCACAATGGACACCTGATCAAATCAGCGAGATTGTCGAAAGGCTGAAAGATACGCCGCCCGCTAAGCGGTGACATCATGATCGTAGAGCCATGCGAGGCGGTTCAGGAAGGCGTTGGGCGCCATGGCCCCCATCGCCCGAAGCCCGGTATGAGCCATCATGCGAGAGACGCCGCGGAGGTGATAGTTCCGCGCGTTCGCATTGGCGGCCTTGATGGCGCGGCTGACCCGGGGCCGCCGCAACTCCTGATAGCGGCGCAGTCCCTCCGCCAGATCTGGCGTCTCATCACTGCAGCGCGCCAGCACATAGGCATCCTCAATCGCGAGGTTCGCCCCCTGTGCGAGAAACGGGAGCGTGGGATGCGCGGCGTCGCCAAGGATCGCGATCCGCCCTGCCTGCCAAACAGAAGCGACCGGATGCCGGTAGAGACCCCAAAGGTTCACCGCCTCCACCTGCCCCAGAATGCCCTTCACCGCCCAACCGCAATCGGCAAAGGCCTGACGCAGATTACCTGGCTCGTCGGCATGGTGCCAACCTTCTGCCGCCCATTGCTGCCGTTCCTGCACCGCCACGATGTTCAGACGGTCCCCCGGTAAGGGATAGGTCACCAGATGCCGTCCCGGTGCCATCCAGATTTGCGCAGCGGGATCAACCGCATCCTGCTTGATCATGGCGCGCCACGCGACCTGACCGGTGAAGAACGGCTCTGTCGCACGGTTGATGACACCACGCACGACCGAGCGGATCCCATCCGCCCCGATCACCAGGTCCGGCGCCTGCGTTTCACCACCTGCCGTGAACCGGCCATCCGGGCCGGGGGCCGAGATCGCCTGACCAAGATGCAGCGTAACACCCGCCGCCTGACACCCACGCGCAAGGATATCGATCAGTGCGGCGCGGTGCATGAAAAGATAGGGTGGTGATTGGGTGGAAAGGTCAAAGCGTGTGATTGCTGCGCTGCGCATCGCATCCATCGGGACCACGGCCTGCGCTGTGACCCCGGACGCGGCCAGCGCCTTGCCAACACCGATCGCGTCGAGGGCGCGTCTGCCGTTTGGGGTGATCTGCAGGCCTGCGCCCACCTCTGTCAGGGCTGCGGCTTGCTCATACACATGCACATGCGCCCCACGTCGCGCAAAAGACAGCGCCGCGGTCAGACCGCCGATGCCGCCACCGATGATGGCGACCGTTCGTTCCTTGTTATGGTGAATGCGACCGGTCAATCGCGATCAGTCGTCGCGATGCACCTTTTCCCGACGCTCATGCCGTTCCTGCGCCTCTAGGCTCATGGTGGCAATCGGACGTGCATCAAGGCGCTTGAGGCTGATCGGCTCACCCGTGATTTCGCAGTAGCCGTATTCACCCTCGTCAATGCGGCGCAGGGCGGCATCAATCTTGCTGACCAGCTTGCGCTGCCGGTCGCGGGTGCGGAGTTCAAGCGCGCGGTCGGTTTCTTCGGAGGCACGGTCAGCGATGTCGGGGATGTTGCGGGCCTGGTCTTTCATGCCGGCGACGGTGTCGCGCGTATCTTCCAACAGCTCTGATTTCCAGTTGAGCAGCTTGCGGCGAAAATACTCTAGCTGTCGGTCATTCATGAACGGCTCATCATCGGCCGGACGATAATCATCAGCGAGAAATACTTCGGCTTTCATTGTCTTTCCCTTGCTACCCGGGCCATCGCTTTACGTGACCGCTCTGCCCGCACCCCGATTTTGAGGCGGGTCTACCGCCATCATCGGCCCTTGTCACCCCCCCAATTTGCCGCTCTCGCAAGGTGTTGATGATCCAGGTTGACCTGTTAGGTTGCCAGCGCAATCAAGGGGTTCGTTCACATGCAATTCACTGGAACTGACGCATATGTCGCGACGGACGACCTGACGATGGCCGTCAATGCCGCCGTCACGTTGGAACGTCCGCTGCTGGTGAAGGGCGAGCCGGGCACCGGCAAGACAGAGTTGGCACGGCAGGTGAGCGCGGCCCTGAAGCTGCCGATGATCGAGTGGCACATCAAGTCCACGACAAAGGCGCAGCAAGGGCTTTACGAGTATGATGCTGTCAGCCGTTTGCGCGACAGTCAGCTGGGTGACGATCGCGTGCATGACGTTGCCAATTACATCAAGAAGGGCAAGCTCTGGCAGGCGTTTGAGGCCAGCGGCAAGGTGGTTCTTCTGATTGATGAGATCGACAAAGCCGACATCGAATTCCCCAACGACCTGCTACAAGAACTCGACCGGATGGAGTTCCACGTCTACGAAACCGGGGAAACGATCACCGCGACCCACCGCCCCATCGTGATCATCACGTCGAACAATGAAAAGGAATTGCCGGACGCGTTTTTGCGCCGCTGTTTCTTTCACTACATCCGCTTTCCAGAGATCGAGACGCTGCGCAAGATCGTCGAGGTCCATCACCCGGGGATCAAGGAATCCCTTCTGACAGCCGCGCTGACCCAATTCTACGAGGTGCGCGAGACGGCCGGGTTGAAAAAGAAACCCTCGACATCGGAAGTTTTGGACTGGCTGAAGCTGCTCCTGGCTGAAGATTTGTCGCCCGAAGACCTCAAGCGCGACGGGGCAAATGCGCTGCCCAAGCTGCATGGTGCGCTATTGAAGAATGAACAGGACGTGCATCTGTTCGAGCGGCTGGCCTTCATGGCGCGGGGCGCGCGTTAGTCTTTCTTGGGTCCTGCGAACGGCTTTCTTGTCTCACCGAACTGTGCCTCTGGCGGCGGGTCTTCCAAGAGATCAGCGAGGTCGTCGATGCTGGACACAAGGCGCTGACCCACGGCAACCTTGGCGAGTTCGTTGAACGCTGCGCGCATCTGATCCTCGACCGGCAGACTGACAAACTCTTCCGGTGTCATCTCATCGACGTTTGGGATTGGACGTTCGCTCAAACTCCGGTTGCTCCTCTCAGCGCGGCAACAATGCCGATTTTCTCAAGGCTATCGGCAAGCCCCTTCTGCTGTTCTGACGGGATCACACCACCGATCGTCACAACGACAGTCTTGCCTTCGCGCCCCACGATGAAAGAGACATCATAACCGTTAATGGGTCGTATATGGATCAGACCAAACAACTGGTCATCATCGGAAATTGTGACGTGCTTGAGTTGCCGCTCGATGGCGGCAAGGGTACTCGGACTGATTTGAAGCCCGGCAATTTGCTGTTCGGCAACGCGCGTGGTGTCCACGACAACCTCAATTCCGCGATACCGAAAAACCAACCAACACGCTGCGTAGCGCACAACCTAAAGCAGTATACCTGGCCTCGCAACTCCTACTCAAACGGGTTCAACTCTATCCCCTGCGCCTCGGCGAAGGCTCTGCAATAGTCGATCCAATCGCCGAACTCTTCGGAAAAGACGATCATGACCCCGCCGTCTTCCCATTCCTGCTGTTTGTTCAGTTTTGCCTGATCAACGTAATGATCAACATCGCTACGCCCTTCTCCGGCCGCCTGCGCGCGCGCTGCGCCGACGTAGGCGTCATGCCCGTGGGTGAAAATACGCACGGCATCAGGATCTGAGACGTTATCTGCGCCAAAGGCCATCAGCCCGGCGCATTCTGCCATGCTCTTACTAAAGGCTTGCTGTGCGGTTGCGGGCCCGCCCAGAACCAAAAGACACAAAATCAAAACGCGCATCGCCAATCCCTTCCGATATCGTCTGATGCTACTGCCACAGAAATCAGCGCGCAATTGCGGCCCACGCTGAATTGACTGGCCCCCTCCCGAAACGGCGTTATGGTCGCCGCTGACCAGAACGGAATGACTTGAATGCAATCGACATCGGAATTCACCGTCAGGGCATTGCACGCCAGCGATCAGGCAGAGTGGCGCGCACTTTGGCACGCCTACCTCGCGTTTTACGAGGCAACCGTGTCGGACGCTGTCTATGCCACCACCTTTGGCCGCCTTCTTGGGGAAGATCCATACGATCCACGTGCGTTTGTCGCTGAACAGGACGGCAAGCTGATCGGGCTCGTTCATTACTTTCAACACCGGCATTGCTGGCGCGTCGAGAACGTCTGCTATCTGCAGGATCTTTATGCGGTACCAGAGTCGCGTGGGACCGGTGTTGGCCGCGCCCTGATCGAAGCGGTCTACGCCGCTGCCGATGCGCTTGGCACGCCGTCTGTTTACTGGATGACACAGGAGCACAATTCCACCGCGCGCCGGCTTTATGACAACGTGGGGCAGTTGACGCCCTTCATCAAATATCAGCGCCCCGCATGATCCGTTGGTGTCTCCTTGCGCTTTGCGCACTGTCTGCTTGTGCGGAAATGCCAACAGGGCCAGAACCTATCCGGCTGGAATTCCCCGAAGTCCAGCGCTTTGCACCCGAAAGCCCCGGTCGGTCCACCCGGCCCAATTCTGAAATTGCACTCGATTTCGTCGATCTCGCCTTCCGGATGGAGAGCGGTCGCCAGCTCTCGGTCCTGACCCGGTTCGAAGGCCCTATCACTGTGGGCATTCGGGGCCGTATGTCCGAGGTGACCACAGCGGATCTGACCGACCTTTTGAACAGACTGCGCCGTGAGGCACGGATCGACATCAGCTATGCCGCAGCAGGCGAAACGCCCAATATCGTGATTGAAGCAGTGCCGTCGCGCAGCTTGCAACGGGTTGCGCCCAATGCCGCCTGTTTCGTTGTCCCCCGGGTGCAGAGTTGGGGGGAGTTGCGGGCGGCCCGAAACACGCCTGTCCTTGACTGGGGGACGCTGCGCACACGGGAAAAGGCGGCAATCTTCATTCCTTCGGACGTGACGCCACAAGAGATCCGCGATTGCCTGCATGAAGAACTGGCGCAAGCACTCGGCCCCCTCAATGACCTCTACCGCCTGCCAGACTCTGTGTTCAACGATGACAACATCCATGCGGTTCTGACCGGGTTCGACATGCTGATCCTGCGCGCCTACTACGATGCGGATCTGCGCAGCGGGATGAGTGAGGCGCAAGTCGCCGCCGCCCTGCCCCGCCTGCTGCGGCGGATTAATCCGCGTGGTGAGCGGCGCGGTGGTCAGATCCCGTCATCCACCTCGCGCGAATGGATTACGGCGATGGAAATGGCGCTTGGCGGAAGGGCGTCTGAACCGCGCCGGAGGGCAGCAGCGGCGCGCGCCATCACCATCGGGCAGACCCTTGGCTGGACCGGCGTGCGCGAAGGCTTTGCCAATTACGCCTATGGACGCCTGCAGATCGGCAACGACGCGACACTGGCACTTGGGGCGTTCAACGCCGCCGCCCGGGCCTATGACCAAAGCGACGTGACCGACATTCACGCGGCACATATTGCGGTACAGCTTGCGGCCTTCACCCTGATTTCGGGCAATGCCGAGGCGACAATCGCACTAACTGATCCTGCCATCCCCGTCGCCCGGCGGCATCAGAATGCTGCACTCATGTCGCTTTTGATGATGTTCAAGGCCGAGGCGCTGGACCTGCAGGGCGATACTGACGCAGGCATGGCGCTGCGGCTGGACAGTCTGGGGTACGCGCTTTATGGCTTCGGCTCACGCAACGAGGTGATTGATCGGCTCAATGAGATCGCCTCGTTGGTTCCGCAAATCACACTGCCAGAAAGCTGACGAAAGGCCCGCCATGATCTTCCCGCTGATCGGCATGTTGATTGGGGCAGTGATCGGGGTGCTGCGCGCCCGTGCAAAGAAGGGCAATGCCAAGGACATGGTCCAATGGGGCGCTGTCTTTGCCATCATATTTGGCCTGATCGGCCTTTTCCTTCTGATCTTCCTGCAGCGCAGCGCCATCTGATGTTCCTGCGCTTTTTCGAGAACCTGCGCAGTGCCGGTGTCCCCGCTACGCTGCGCGAGTTCCTGGCGTTTCTTGAGGGCATGAAGGCAGGGCTTGCGACCTATGATGTGGAGGCGTTCTACTTCCTCGCCCGCACGATCATGGTGAAGGATGAGCGGCATCTCGATAAATTCGACCGAGCCTTTGCAGCGACCTTTGAAGGCCTCGACCAGATCCCGGCCGAGGCGGTCTTGAACGCCGTTGATATCCCCGGCGACTGGTTGGAAAAGCTGGCCGAGAAGCATCTGACAGAGGCAGAGAAGGCCGAGATCGAAGCACTGGGTGGGTTCGACAAGCTGATGGAGACGCTGAAGAAGCGGCTCGAAGAACAAAAGGGCCGCCATCAGGGCGGGAACAAGTGGGTGGGCACCGCTGGCACCTCGCCTTTTGGCGCCTATGGCTACAACCCCGAAGGTGTGCGCATCGGCCAGAACGAAAGCCGCCACCAGCGCGCGGTCAAGGTCTGGGACAAACGCGAGTTTCGCAACCTCGATGACACCGTCGAACTCGGCACGCGCAACATCAAGGTTGCGCTGAAACGGCTGCGCCGCTGGGCGCGAGATGGGGCGGCGGAAGAACTGGACCTGAACGGGACGATCCGCGCGACCGCCGAACACGGCTATTTGGATGTGCAAACCCGGCCTGAACGGCGCAATGCGGTCAAGGTCCTGCTGTTCCTCGACATCGGCGGCTCAATGGATCCGCATATCAAACTGGTGGAAGAGCTGTTCAGTGCCGCGAAGTCCGAATTCAAGCATTTCGAGCACTTCTATTTCCACAACTGCCTCTACGAAGGCGTCTGGAAAGACAACCGCCGCCGCTGGAACGCGCAGACACCGACTTGGGACGTGCTGCGCACCTTCGGGCCAGACTACAAATGCATCTTTGTCGGTGACGCGAGCATGTCCCCTTACGAAATCGCCTTTGCTGGTGGGGCGAATGAGCATTGGAACGAAGAGGCCGGGCACATCTGGCTGTCCCGCGCCCGCGACCAATGGCCCGGACATTTGTGGATCAACCCGGTGCCAGAGAAGTATTGGCCCTACACGCAATCCATCGGCATGGTGCAAGAAATCTTCGGGGCGGACCGAATGGTGCCAATGACGCTGGATGGGATCGGGCGGGGGATAAAGGCGCTGGGGCGGTAGGGTCTTTTTGGCGAACGTGGGGATTGAGCCCAAAGTCTTCTGCTATGTCGCACAACGATTATGCCGCATGCGCCTTGCCCGACCTCGGGTGGGCAGTGCAGCCAGTGTGGCGGTCCCGCTCAAAAGCATCAATGAAACAAGCGTGCCGGAACCGCAACGAATGCCCTCCCGGGGGGAGGTCAGGCATCGCGCATGCGCGCCGGGTGCGATTTGTGACGCGTGTTTCGCGCGCTACCAACGGCAGCAAGGTCCGCAAAGCTACCCTTCAGCCTCCACGGCCCTTGGCTTACGCATCTGAGGGCAGCATACTTTCCTAATGACTTCTCACACCCTGCTTTCCGTTCTTGTTGGCCAGCCTGAACCGACCCCCGCAAAGGCGGGGATGACGGGGCATTTCAAGACACCTGTTTCTGCCGCAAAGGTCGACACGCCTGGCCTGTCCGGCGATCACATCATGGACCTCGAAAACCATGGTGGCGTCGATCAGGCGGTTTACATCTTTGGCGAAGTTGACCGGGTTTGGTGGGCGCAGGAGCTTGGGCGGGACGTGTCACCAGGGTACTTTGGAGAGAACCTTTTGATCTCGGATCTCGAAACGGGTGCGCTGGCCTGCGGCGATCAGTTCCGGATCGGCGATGTCCTGCTGGAAATCACATCACCCCGCATCCCATGCGCCACCTATGCCGCCCACATCGGATCCGGCCAGGCTATCAAGCAATTCTATGCTTCCAGGCGCCCGGGCGCATACGCCCGTGTTCTAGAAACAGGCACGCTCAAACCCGGTCAGGACGTTGTCATTACCCCTTATGCCGGGGACCGCGTCACCATGGCAGAGCTTTTGCGGCACCGTTTGACTAACTATCGCGACGACGCCTTTGTCGCCCGCTTTCGCGATATCCCCATCCACCAAGAATTGCGCCAAATGGCAGCAGACCGACAGGCGTAGGCTTGAGCAGAAGGCGGACGCGCCCCATATCAATCGCATGATCAAGTTCATGCCTATCCTGCTGGCCGTGCTCTACGGCCTTGCGATGTATCGCTTCTCTGTCTGGCGGACGAAGCGCGAATTGGATGCGAACTCGACCGAGCTGGCCGACCCGATCCTGAAGGTGCTGATGGATCGGATGGCCCAGGCGCTCGATATTGATCGGATCCGCGTGCACATCTACGAAATCGAGCCGGTGAACGGCCTCGCCGCCCCGGATGGTCGCATCTTCATCACCCGTGGCTTTTTCAACAAATATCGCGCGGGTGAGGTCACGTCAGAGGAAATGGCCAGCGTCATCGCGCATGAGTTGGGGCATGTGGCGTTGGGGCATTCGCGCCGCCGGATGATCGACTTTTCCGGTCAGAATGCGATGCGGACGGCGCTTGCGATGATCCTGAACCGCTTTCTGCCTTTCATCGGGCCGATGATCGCCAATGGGTTGATGACACTCCTCGCCGCCCGTCTGTCGCGTTCAGATGAGTTTGAGGCGGATGCCTATGCCTCTGCGTTGCTGGTAAAAGCCGGGATCGGTACCGGGCCGCAGAAGAGCCTGTTCCAGAAGCTCGAGAAACTCACCGGCGCCCGTGGCGCGACCATCCCTGCCTGGGTGATGACCCACCCCAAGACGCCGCAGCGCATCGCGGCGATCGAGGCGAATGAAGCGAAATGGAGTACTGGCTAGCGCTCCAACGCCTTACCTAGACGTGGAAGCCGTGCCTTTTTCATCAGCGCACGCATCGTCCAAGCGCGATCGGATAGGCGGTTCGCTTCGGCCAGCACTGCGTCGGCCACGCCCCGGACTTGATCCGGGGCCTTGCCCGCAAGGTCGCGCATAAATCCATCGGGGTCCCAGCGAAACAGCGCCTCCTCATCAAGGATGTTCTTGGGGAAATCCTTGGTGTTCATCGTCAAGATCCCATCGCAGGATCCTGCAACGGCGGCTGCGAGGACGTGGATGTCGTTTGCGTCGGGCAGCCAGAGACGGGCTTCGATCTGGGTGTCATAGCGAACCAATGCGCCCGGAAACCGGGCCGCGAGCATCGCAACCTCGCCGCGCGCGTAGGCTTCTTCGCCGGGGCCCAGTTTCGCAGCGGCCCGTGCCCATTCTTCCAGGATGCGCTCTGACCAGCGCGCCTCAAACAGACCCTTTGCCGCGCACCCCAAGAGCACCTCTCGCATCACGGTCGGGTAGAGCACGCAGGCGTCGAGCATCACCCTCATAGCCGGTAGAACACCGCCTTGAGGTAGCCGCTTTCGGCCAGCTGCGGCATCAGCGGGTGGTCAGGCCCCGCGAAGCCGGTGTGAATGATCTGCCCGCGCCGTCCTGCGCGCCCAATCCCACGCGACGACGCGTTGCGGAACTTCGTCAGGTCGGCGGCATGGCTGCAGGAACAAAGACCAAGATACCCGCCCTCGGCCACCAATGGTGCGGCAAGTCGTGCGACACGTTCATAGGCGCGCAAGCCTGCCTCCATCGCCTGTTTCGATGGGGCGAAAGCGGGCGGGTCGCAGATCACCAGATCAAATTGCGCGCCTTCCTCTGCCAGCGCGGCCATAACATCGAACGCATCGCCCTTGCGTGTGCTGAACCGGGCCGCGACGCCCATCGCAGCGGCCCCCTTCCCGGCCAGGTCCAACGCCGGTGCAGAGCCATCAACGGCCAGCGCGCTTTCAGCGCCCGCCGCCAGCGCGGCAAGGCCAAAGCCCCCAACATGCGCAAACACATCCAGAACCCTCGCGCCTCTGGCCAATCCTGCCGCAAAGGCATGGTTGGGCCGCTGGTCAAAGAAGAGCCCGGTTTTTTGTCCACCCATGACATCGGCGATGTAGGTGGCCCCGTTCATCGGTACTGGTATAGGGGCATCGGGTGCATCACCGACCAGCACCTCTGTCCGCTCTTCCAGCCCTTCCAAGCCGCGGGCGCGTCCCGTCCCGTTCATGATGACCGTGCTGATCCCCGTGACCTCTTGCAAGGCCGCGACGAGGGGGGAGATCAGCGCATCCGCCCATGCTGCATTCGGCTGCACCACAGCCAGATCACCGAAGCGGTCAATCACCACGCCGGGCAGCCCGTCCGCCTCTGCATGCACCAGCCGGTAGAATGGCGTATCGTAAAGGCAGGCGCGGTGCACCAGTGCATGCGACAGCTTGTCCGCAAACCAGGCCTGATCAATCTTTGCCCCCGCCTTGCGATCGAGCATCCGGCAGATGATCTTTGACGTCGGATTGACGGCCACAATGCCCAGCGGATGTCGGTTGTTGTCCTCCAGCACTGCAAGTGACCCCGGCGCAAGCTTCCGCGTCCGCCGATCCAACACCAGTTCGTTGGCATAAACCCAGGGAAAGCCGTGGCGGATCGCGCGCACCTCGGCCTTTGGCGTCAGGCGCACAACGGGCAACCGGTCTGCTTCGGTCATCGTCATACCAGTTGCGCCCGCAACAGGCCGGTCAGAAAGTCTGTGACGCGCACCTTCTGGGTTTGTCCCGACTCCTCTAGCCGCACAGCACGCTCACCGCCTGGTGCATCAAGATTGCCGACAACCGTTCGTGGTGGCTCAACAATCTCGCCGGTCACCGCATTGCGGACGGTCATTTCAAAGATGACGTTGTAGATGCCGCCAACGGAATACCGGGTACGGTTGGTGACACCGTGAAAACGCACAAGCGTGATTTCGAGGATGATCGGCGTGCTGCCGATGAGCACGCTGCGGTTCCGATCAACAGCCGCCTGAAACAAAGCTTCGATCTGATCCACCCGCGGGCCAAGCGGGTCCCCCCGCCAGACGATGTCGGCGGCCGGGTAGTACCCCTCGCGTTCCGAGACGATCAGATTCGGCCGCGCCGCAAACCGCATCCCGCGCAGATCATAAGACCGTGTCATCACTGGGCGCGGATCGCTGGTGACGCCAAGAGGCACGCCGCAGCCCGCCAGCCCGGCGAAAGCCATGATCAGAAATCCACGTCGCTGCATCCCGAATGATCCCTTTTGAAATCTGACGCTTCTCTAGCACCTGGGATTGGGCAGCGGTAGGGCGATTCAGTGGCCCGGATTTGTCGCATGAAGCACTCTTGTTAGCGCTAACGGATTGTGGTAGTGCAGCGCCAACTCAGCAATCAGGAGGTTGCCATGCCGCTTCACCCCAAAATCGCAGAAGTGACCGACCGGATCCGCGAACGCTCTGCCGGACCGCGGGCGAAATATATGGAAACGATGAAGAACGCAGCGGCCGAGGGCCCGCGCCGCGCACATCTGTCCTGCGGGAACCAGGCCCATGCCTATGCCGCGATGGGGGGCGACAAAGATGCGCTGGTCGACGCCCGCGCGTCAAACATCGGGATCATCACCGCCTACAACGACATGCTGTCGGCGCATCAGCCATTTGAGACCTTCCCCGATATTATCCGCAACGCTGCCCGTGCGGCAGGTGGCACCGCGCAGGTGGCGGGCGGGGTGCCCGCGATGTGTGATGGGGTCACGCAAGGCCAGACGGGGATGGAACTGTCCCTCTTTTCCCGCGACGTGATCGCACTCGCCGCAGCCGTGGGCCTGTCGCACAACACGTTCGACAGCGCCATCTACCTCGGCGTCTGTGACAAGATCGTGCCTGGCCTGGTGATGGCCGCCGCGACCTTCGGCTATATCCCGGGCCTCTTTGTGCCTGCGGGCCCCATGGTCTCTGGCCTGCCCAACGACGAAAAGGCCCGCGTGCGCCAGCAGTTCGCCACGGGTGAGGTTGGCCGCGAAGAGCTGATGAAGGCCGAGATGGCGAGCTATCACGGCCCCGGCACCTGCACTTTTTACGGCACCGCCAATTCCAACCAAATGCTGATGGAGTTCATGGGGCTGCACCTGCCCGGCGCCTCTTTCGTCAACCCCGGCACGCCACTGCGCGAAGCGCTGACAGTACAAGCCACCGAACGCGCGCTGCAGATCACAGCCCTTGGCAAGGACTATACCCCGGTTTGCGATATCCTTGATGAGCGGGCTTTCGTGAACGGCATCGTTGGGCTGATGGCCACAGGCGGGTCAACGAACCTAGTCATTCACCTGCCCGCGATGGCCAAGGCCGCGGGGATCATCCTCGACCTCGAAGATTTCAGCGACCTTTCCGCCGTCACCCCGCTGATGGCAAAAGTCTATCCCAACGGGCTGGCAGACGTGAACCACTTCCATGCCGCTGGCGGGTTGCAGTTCATGATCCGCAACCTGCTGGAAGAAGGTCTGATGCATGAGGACGTGACCACGGTCGCTGGCAAAGGCATGAACCACTACACGTTCGAGCCAGAGATCAAGGATGGCGCTTTTGGCTATCGCGATGGCCCGGCTCAGACGCATAATGACAAGGTCCTCCGCCCCGCCAATGATCCGTTCCAGCCGCAAGGCGGACTGACCCAGCTGTCCGGCAACCTCGGGCGTGGCGTGATCAAGACCTCTGCCGTCGCCAAGGAACGGCACATCATCGAGGCCCCTGCCCGCGTCTTCCACGATCAGGACAGCGTCAAAGCAGCTTTCAAGGCGGGTGAGCTGACCGAGGACACCGTGATCGTCGTTCGCTTCCAGGGACCAAAGTCCAACGGGATGCCTGAACTGCACGGGCTGACGCCAACGCTCGCCGTGCTGCAGGACCGCGGGCTGAAAGTCGCACTCGTCACAGACGGGCGCATGTCGGGCGCCTCTGGCAAGGTGCCTTCCGCCATCCACGTCTGCCCAGAAGCAGCTGACGATGGGCCGATCGCACGCGTGCGCGACGGCGATATCATCCGGCTCGACGCGACGACCGGCACAATCGAAGTCAAGGGCGTTGATCTCTCCAGTCGCTCCCCCGCCACCGCAGACCTGTCCGGCAACGGCAACGGCGTGGGGCGTGAACTGTTCGAGGTGTTCCGCCGCAACGTCGGCCTCGCCGCAGAAGGGGCAGGCGTCGCCGTCTGACGCCCAGCATCTTTCTACGTCCAATCAAACTTCCGCCGGAGGCTCCGACCGCGCCACCGGCACCATCAAAGGAACAAGCACATGACACCGCAACAAGCGTCCCTCGAAACGGAAAAAGTCTGCCGTTTGGCACCGGTTGTTCCTGTGCTCGTCGTCGATGACGCCAGCACCGCTGCCGATCTGGCGCATGCGCTGATCGCCGGGGGCCTGCCTGCGCTAGAGGTCACCCTGCGCACACCAGCGGCACTGGACGCGATCCGCGAGATGGCCGGTGTTGACGGTGGCGTTGTTGGGGCCGGCACCTTGTTGACCCCAAAAGACGTAGAAGACGCAAAAGAGGCGGGTGCCACTTTCGGCGTCTCCCCCGGCGCGACCGAGAAACTGTTGGAGGCATGCGAGGCAAACGACCTGCCACTTCTGCCGGGAGCGGCCACCGCGTCAGAGGCGATGGCATTGCTTGAACGCGGCTACACGTTGCAGAAGTTCTTTCCGGCAGAGGCGAACGGCGGTGCACCTGCACTCAAGGCCATCGGCGCGCCCATCCCACAGGTCAAATTTTGCCCGACCGGCGGTGTCAGCCTGAAGAATGCGCATGACTATCTGTCGCTCTCCAACACACTCTGCGTAGGTGGCTCATGGGTGGCGCCGAAAGACAAGGTACAGGCGCAGGACTGGGCTGGGATCACAGACCTGGCATCAGAAGCCAGCCAGTTGAGCTAGAAACCAGCACTTCGATTCACGGCGCATTAGCGATTCACTGTTAGGCAGCCCTTCAGGTCATCTGGAGGTCCCAATGCTCGAATCCTGGTCAATCTCACGCCGGATCAATGCCGGTTTCTTTCTGCAAACGCTGACAGTGATCGGTCTTGCGACATTTGCTTATGTCTCTGCCACGTCACTGGCACAGCAGTTTCGGGAACAGCGCGTGATCGGTGCGCAATCCGTTGCGACAGCAGCCTACGTTGAAGATCTCTTTGACGCTCGGATCGGCAAACAGCTTTTTATAGCCGATCCCACTGCGGAAAACATCGGCATTGTCCGGGGGAACCTCGCCGAGATCACGGATGATGCAGAGCTTCAAGCCGCATTTGATCCGACACCTGACAGGGCAGCACGGGTGGAAGAGATGATGACGGGTTTTGCGACATATCGCGAAACTTTTGATCAGCTCGCCCAGCAATACGCAATTGCTGATGACCTGCGAGCGGATGTACAAACTCGCAAAGACAACATCAATGCCAGCGTCAACGCTGTCTTCTCTGGCGCGCAGCGGTCGGGCCTTGCCACGACCGCCTCCGCTGCAAGTCAATTGCTGCAAGACACGATGAACATGATCGTGGTGGGTGATCAGTTCCTTGGCACGAACCGGCCAGAAGATTTGGCCCTGTTTAATGAGGCCATGACCAAGCTTATGAGCAGCTATGACCGGATTGGCGGGCTCAACCTTCCCACGACCGTGTCTGATGAACTGGTCAACTTCAGTGCCCTGATTGAAGACTACCCGGCACTGTTTGATGCATTCACCGCGGCAAACTCCGCGTCGCGGCAGCTTATCAGCAATGACCTAGACCCGCTGGGTGCAGCGCTTCAGAACTCTCTTGATCAACTGTTTGATGGAATCGCGGCCGAACAGGATGCGCTTGGCCAACAAGGGGCCGCGACAGTTGCCAACGTGTTGCAAATGATCCCGATTGTGGGCGTTCTGGCGGTGCTTCTGGCGATCCTCGCAGCCACGGTGATCTCCCGCTCGATCCAATCCTCGGTGATCCGGCAGATTGATACGACAGACAGGCTGGCCGCGGGCGAGCACGAGATCGAAATCAAAGGCACGGAGTATGACCTCTCGCTTGGAAGGCTCGCGCGCGCGCTTAGCATTCTGCGCGAAGGCCAGATCGAACGCGCCAAGGCCGAGGCAGAACGCGAACGGCTTCGCGCCGAACAAGAGAACGTAATGGCAAAAATGTCCGGTGCTTTGGAAGCATTGGCGAATGGCAACCTGGGTGCGACGATCGATCAGCCCTTCGCAGCCGACTATGAGGCACTGCGGGTCAACTATAACGCGGCGCTTGCGTCCTTGAGCACTGCAATCGCAGAAGTCATGGCAGCAACCGACACGATCGATACAACCTCTACCCAGACAGCCGATGCCACCAGCGAGCTTTCCCGCCGCACCGAAAATCAGGCGGCGACCCTGGAGGAGACCGCAGCCGCACTGGATGAGCTGACGGCAAGCGTCAAATCGGCCGCCGAACATGCAAAGTCGGTCGACAGCTCGGTCGAGAAAGCCCGGACAGAGGCAACGAAGAATGGCGAGGTTGTCAAACAGGCCGTTGCGGCGATGGAGGAAATCGCATCGTCGTCTGCCCAAATCTCTCAGGTGATCAACCTGATCGATGACATCGCGTTCCAGACCAATCTGCTGGCCCTCAACGCCGGGGTGGAGGCCGCCCGCGCCGGCGAATCCGGCAAAGGCTTTGCTGTTGTCGCATCCGAGGTCCGGGCCCTCGCCCAACGTTCCGCTGACGCCGCCAAAGAGATTGGCGGTCTGATTGAACGCAGCTCTGGCCATGTGGCCCAGGGGACGGAACTGGTGGGCCATGCCGGTGCGGCATTGAGCGAGATCATCACGCAGGTGAACGAGATCGCAGGCATGACCTCACAGATTGCATCAAGCGCCGAAGAGCAGGCTGTCGGCCTGTCAGAGATCAACGTGGGTGTGACGCAGCTTGATCAAGTGACCCAGCAGAACGCGGCGATGGTGCAGGAGTCACTGTCCCGTGGTGAGCTGTTGTCGAAGGAAACAGATCGCTTGGGCACCCTGATCGGCCAGTTCACGATTTCGGGGCAAACAAAGGTCACGCGCGCCCCGATGCCAAAAGCCGACGCGCTAAGCGAAGCCATCGCCAACACCAACGCGCCCGCTGCACGGGTGGCCAACGATATGTGGCAGGACTTCTAGGGATCAGGCCAAGCGACCGGCCCGCCCGCCGCGACGGCGCGGGGCGGGTTTGTCGGCCAGTGCGGCCCGCAGCACTTTCAGCATCGGATGATCCTCCGCGCTTGACGTCGTGTAGTGCTGCAAAAGGCGCTGCACCTCGGCTTGCGTGTCGCGGTCAGCGGGCACACCCAGCGCCCAATCGAGGAAAATGCTGCGTGCCTCACCTTCGCTGATCCCTTCAATGGCGAAGGCCTCGCGGATCAGACCCTTGGGGTCGAATACTTGGTCTTTTGTCATCCTGCGCTCAGGTATCCATCTATCAGGCCGGCGGCCTCTGTTTCGCTTCGCAACAGCGTGTCTTGCAACGCCGCCATGTCCTCAGCACCGGTTTCCCGCAAGATCATCCGTTTTGCCCCTTCGGCAAGGTCTGCAAATGGAAAACCGGAACCGGTCAGCAAACGGCTTGTTGCCTGCATGGCCCACCAGAGCCTGCCAGCCTCTGTCAGCGCCTGCGCATCAGCGGCGTTCAGCCAGCTGCAAGCGACACCGGCCTGTAATTGCTGGGCCACGTCCCGCGTGTACACACCGGCGCGCAAGGCGGCAGTCTGCGCAAAAAGCTCAATATCCTGCAGCCTGCCTCGCCCGACCTTGGGGTCAAATGGGCCATCACCTTTCTTGGCGTCGGCGATGCGGCGGCGCATGTCGGCGACATCAGCAATGATCGTCACTCCTTCTGCTTTTTCGGCAATGATCTGGGCCCGCAGTGCATCAATCTCGGCCCGCAGGTCCGGGTCACCCGCGATGGGGCGTGCACGGGTCAGGGCCAGGTGCTCCCATGTCCAGGCCTCCTCGCGCTGGTAAACCTGGAACGACTCCAGCGCTGTCGCCACCGGCCCTTGCCTGCCAGAGGGGCGCAGGCGCATGTCCACCTCGTAAAGCCGCCCCTCGGCCATCGGTGCACTCAGCGCGGTGACCAACGCTTGGGTCAAACGCGCGTAATAGGGCCGCGTTGCCAGGGGGCGCGGCCCATCCGACTGTTCAACACCTTGCGGGTCATAGATCATGATGAGGTCAAGATCCGACGCCGCGGTCAACTGCCCTGCCCCGAGCGAGCCCATCGCCAACACGCAGCCACCCCGACCAGGCGGGTCCCCGTACTTGCGGGCAAATTCCCCCACCACTTTGGGCCAGAGTGCGCAAAGCACGGCCTGCGCCAGATCGGCGTATTGCCGCCCCGCTTCGCCCGCATCGATCAAACCACGCAAATGATGCACGCCGATCCGGAAATGCCACTCGCGGGCCCAACGGCGCGTTGCGAGTAGCTGCCCCTCGTAGTCATCGTATGTTTCAAGCGTCGCCGAAAGCTCATCGGCCAGCGCGGCCTCACCCGGCCAGTCCGCAAAGAAGCTGCCGCCGATCACCACATCAAGCACACCTGCGTTGCGTGACAGATACTGGGCCAAAGCAGGGGCCGTGGCGCAGATATCGACGATCAGTTGGGTGAGTGAGGGGTTGGCCTCAAACAGGGAAAAGAGCTGTACACCCGCAGGCAGACCGGACAGGAAGCTATCAAACTGGTTCAGCGCTTCCTCGGGTTTTGCGGCCTCTTGCAGGCGCGTGAGGATCTCGGGCTGGAGCCGTGCAAAAATCTCGGTGGCCCGTGAGGATCGCAACGCCGGGTAGCTGTGCCAGCGCGAAATCACCTCTGCCCCGAAATCCGTCGAGGCCTTCGTCGCTGTCGCCTCGGGTGCAAAGAAGCCCTCGGTAAGCTGGTGCACCGCTTCCAGTCGCTTATGCAGGTCACGGCGCAGCAGGTTCACGTCCGTCCCCATAAATGCCGCGAGCCGGGCAAAACCCCGGTCATCGGCTGGAAGGCTATGGGTCTGGGCATCGTTGATCATCTGCAACCGATGCTCCACCTCGCGGTGATGGCGGTAGTGGTCGTAGAGCTGCGCCGCGTCGCTTTCAGGCACCCAGCCCGCCAGTGCGAGGCTTTCAAGCCCGCCTTTG
>JBCBOD010000129.1:0-10304 GCA_039821425.1 Pseudomonadota bacterium | reverse complement strand
CGCCATCGCCGCCACCCCGGCGGACGCGGAACCGTTTAACCCTGGGTTTGGTAGTCATAAAGCGCGCGAGCCTCTTCCAAGGTGTCAAACATATAGAGCTGCCCGTTCTTCAAAACAGCGGCCGATTTGGCAAGCCGTTCCAGCGTGGCGGGCTGATGGGATACGATGATCACGGTCGTATTCTGCAACCTTTCGCGAAGAATTTCACCTGCCTTGCGGTTGAACTCCACATCTGTCGATCCGGGCATGCCCTCGTCGATCAGGTAGATGTCAAAATCGAGCGCCAGCATCAGGGCAAAGGTGAACCGTGCGCGCATGCCCGAAGAATACGTGCCCACGGGCATGTCGAAATATTCCTCCAGCCCGCACAGCCAGCGGCAGAACGCCTCCACATAGTCGGGGTCGAGGCCATAGAGCCGCGCGATGAAGCGGCTGTTTTCCATGGCGGACTGGTTGCCGACGATCCCGCCCATGAACCCCAGCGGAAAGGACACACGGCAGGTGCGGGAGATCGTTCCCTCATCGGGTTTTTCCAGCCCCGCCATCATGTTGATCAGCGTTGTCTTGCCCGTGCCGTTGGGCGCGAGGATGCCCAGCGAATTGCCAAGCTCCACCCGGAAAGAGGCGCGATCAAGGATCACCTTGCGTTGCGTCCCCGTCCAGAAGGATTTGCTGACCTCGGCAAATTCCAGCATTTCAGCCCCGTTTTGACATCTCTGCGATGGCCACCTGCACCTGTCAGAAACAGGTTAAGGCCGCCTTCCCACGCAAAGCATAGCCCTCAATAACGGCGGGATTACAGCGACAATCGTGTGATTTATGGCGCTGTTGTTGCCGCTTGGGTCAGGCCTCTTGCTTTTGCACCCCTGTTACACGGCCCGCGATGATCGACACCACGGCGGCGAAGAAGCTGAAGAGCGCGCCCATTTTCGCGGCATCCTGCACCGGAATATCGCCCAGCATCACGGAACTGTCGAAGGCCACCGAAGCGATGAAGAGCGACACGGTAAAGCCAATCGCGGCAACGCAGCCAATGACGAAAAGGTCGATGGTGCGCATGCCTTGCGGCAGCCCCAGCCCCAGCGGTCCGGCCGCGAACCAGCCGAAGAGAAGCACACCAATCGGTTTGCCGATCAACAGGCCCGCGAGCACCAGCCAGGTGGGTGACCCTATCGACGAAAACTCCACCCCCGCATTCAGAAGGCCGAAGAAGAACAGCACGATTTCAACCGGATGTTTCAGGATGTGCTCGATATGGTTGAGCATGTCTGTCAGATGCGCCTCCGCCGCCGAGAAGATGCCAAAGGCACGGTCCGCATGGGGGATCGTCGGCACGATCGGTAGGAGGCCAAGGGCAGGGTGGATACCCGCCTCTTGAAAGCCGTACCAGCTTGCGCAGGCAGCGATCAGGTATGGCCAGAAAGACAGCTTCTGGCGGACCCAAGTGGAGTTCGGACGGTCCTGTTTCCCGCGGTCCAACTGACGCGGCAGTCGGTTGAAGAAATAGAAGACAACGAGGGCTGCAAAGACGGACAAAAGAAGCCAGGCTGGCTGCAACGCGCCCGAGGGGTAGAAGATCGCCAGGATGATCAGGCCGGCCGCATCATCCGCAATTGCCAGCAAAAGCAAGAACCGCACCGCTGGGTGCCCCGCACCAAAGACAAGACGCCCGACCAGATAGCTGAACGCGATGTCTGTTGCAGTGGGAATGGCCCAACCGTTGGCCACGGCAGAATACGTCTCGGACCCGAGCAGCAGTGCGATACCAAGATAGACAGAGATCGGGCCGATCATGCCGCCCAGCGTCGCAAAAAGTGGTGTCGCTGCTTTCTTTCCGCGCAAGGAGCCGTTTTTGAGGATCACGGCCTCCCAGACTTCCTTGGCCGCGATGGCAAAGAAGAAGGCCATCAGCACGTCATTAACAAGGTAATGAAGGGTCAGGCTGCGGTATTCGACTTGCCCGAATTCATCGTAATGCGCATGGCCCACCCATGATTTGTGGATCAGCTCAAACTCGACAAAATGGTGATAACTGTCCGCGTCGATGTTCGCCCAAACAAGGGCGATGGCCGCCCCGAGGATCAAAAGGATGGAGTAGTTGGTGACGAAGTTCCAGACGCGATACATGATTTTCCCCGGTGGCTTTGGGGATGCGTAAACCAAAGCGTTTATTGCGGCAAGCGATCTGAACTTGACCCATGCCAGAATGCGCTACGTGTTGCGGGCTGTGACCTCGAATTCCGATATCCAAGCGCTGAAACAAAAGCTGGCGGTCTGTCGTCTTTGCGCGGATCGTTTCGCTGCTACCGCCACCCGGCACAGCCCGCGCCCTGTCGTTTGGTTTGACGAAAAGCCCGAACTGTTGATCGCCGGACAGGCGCCGGGCCTGCGCGTGCACGAGGCGCAGACCCCGTTCTGGGACAGGTCTGGTGACCGCCTGCGCGACTGGATGGGAATTGGAGAGGCTGATTTCTATGACCGCAGCCGTGTTGCCATTGTGCCAATGGCATTCTGTTTTCCCGGCTATGACGCCGCCGGTTCAGACCTGCCACCACCACCCATCTGTCACCAAACCTGGCACGCGCGGATCATGGCCGCACTTGGCACGGTGCCGCTGACCCTGTTCGTTGGTGGCTATGCGCATCGCTATCATATGAGTGCCAAGGGCAGCGTGACGGACACCGTGCGCGCATGGCGGGACCACGCGCCGCAGGTCTTTCCCTTGCCTCATCCGTCATGGCGCAATACCGCGTGGCTGAAGAAAAACCCGTGGTTCGCGGCAGAGCTTTTGCCCGAACTGCGCCAAGCCGTGAAAGACGCCCTTGCATGACTGATCTTGACCGCGCCCATGCCGTGATGGAGGCCGCGCCGGATGACGATACCGTGCGCCTGCAATTCTACGAACGGCTTGCCGATACGGAGCTTTTCATGCTGCTGGGGGCAGAGGCGGCCGGTGATCAGGTGGAGCCAGAGCTTTTCGAGATCGAAGGCCAGCGTTTTGCCCTCGTCTTTGACAGGGAAGAGCGCTTGTCGGATTTCGTGGGCCGTGCTGCGCCCTATGCTGGTGTGCCGGGCCGCGGTCTGGCGCAGATGCTGGAAGGCAAAGGCATTGGTCTGGCGCTAAACCTGGAGGTCGCCCCGTCTGCCATGCTGATCCCGGCGGAGGCTGTGGATTGGCTTGTTGCCACTTTGGGAAATGCGCCTGCTGAGACAGAGGCGCGCTTGACCGAGATCAACGCCCCCCGTGGTTTGCCCGAGGCGGTGGTGACGGGGTTGGATCGCAAACTCGCTATCGCTGCTGGTTTAGCGAAAGCCGCCTATCTCGCAGGTGCGGTCTATGAGGATGGCGTCAACGGCCATGTGCTGGCCTTTGTCGATGCGGCAGAAGGGGCGGAGAAGGCGCTCGCGTCTGCCGCGAGCGAGGCGCTGACGTTTTCGGGGATTGAGGCCGGGATGATGGATGTGCTTTTTGTCCGCGCGTCCGATCCGCTGGCGGCACATCTGGCGAAGGTTGGACTGCGGTTCGATCTGCCGGAACCAGCCACCCCCGAAGCCCCAGGCGCGCCCGGTATGAACCCTGAAAAGCCGCCGAAGCTGCGGTGACGTGAACGCCTTCTTTTGGGCTGAAAGTCGGCTGGCACAACCTGTACACCATGCGTACACCGCCCGTGCATACGGTGCCGGCAACAGAGACCAACGCGGAAGGTGGGACCGCGTCGTTCGTTCAGTAGCCTAAATTGCGATCTACCAGAAACTTGAGCGGCTCCCCCCGCTCGTTTCCAGCGATGTTGTGTGCGATCACCTCTGCCGCTGTTTCGGGCCGGGTTGTCGATGCGATGTGCGGTGTCACTGTGACCTGCAGATGCGCCCAGAAGGGGTGATCTTTGGGAAGCGGCTCTGTCCGGAAGACATCCAGCGTCGCGTGCGCAACTTGCCCGCTGTCGAGGGCGGCGATCAGGGCGTCATCATCAATCAGCGGCCCACGCCCGGGGTTGATGATGAAAGCTCCGGGTGCGAGCAGGGCGAGCCGTTCTGCATTCAGAATGTTTTCCGTCGCGGGCGTTTGCGGCAATAGCAGGATCACGATCTGCGCACCGGTCAGCGCTTCGGTTAGCCCCGCATCACCATGCAGGCAGCGGATGCCCGCAATGTCCTTGGCGGCCCGGCTCCACCCTGTGACCGGAAACCCCAGTGCCGCGATGGCTTGGCCACAGGCCGCACCCAATGCCCCGATCCCAAGGATCGTGACGGGGCGGTTCTTGGCGACGGGTGGAAAGCTGTCATCCCGCCAGACGCCATCCTGCCCGTGGATATGCGTGTCCATCCCAAGGTGATGGCGCAAGGTATGGCCTGTCACCCATTCCACCATCCCGTGGGTCAGACTGTCATCCACCAGGCGGCAAAGCGGCTGCGTCAGCGTCGGATTGTCCACCACCGTTTCCACCCCGGCCCAGAGCCCCATCACGGCCTTGGTTCGCGTGTAGGGAGTGAAGTCGCTGACCGGGCCGTTGGGCGCAAAGATAATGTAATCGACCACCTCGGGCGCGTGATCCGTGGCGAGGTTGGCTGCCAGCCCGGCCTCTGCGAAGGCTGCTTTCAGTGGCGCCTCATACTCCGCCCAGCGGGCGGGTTGTGCGGAAAAAAGAATATTGAGCATTAGCGTGGCCTATGGACGTGGGCGCTTTGCACGAGGCCGAAAGCAACCATGAGAACGAGCATGGCGGAGCCGCCGTAGCTGACAAGCGGCAGCGGCACGCCAACGACGGGGGCAAGACCGGTGACCATCGCCATGTTGACGGCGAAGAAGAGGAAGAAGGTCATCGCCACCCCAAGGGTCAGCAAAGACGCAAACCTGTCACGGTTGCCCATCGCGGAGATGATGCAAAAGAGGATGATCAGCAAGTAGAGCATCAAGAGTGTAAAGGCGCCGATAAACCCGAATTCCTCGGCCAGCGTGGTGAAGATGAAATCCGTGTGCTTTTCGGGCAGGAAGTTCAGCCGTGATTGTGTGCCCTGCATGAACCCGCGCCCCGTCCATCCGCCAGAGCCCAGCGCGATCTTTGCCTGCGTGATGTGATAGCCCGCACCAAGCGGATCGTTTGACGGATCAAGGAAGGTGTCGATCCGGCGGTACTGGTAGTCCTGCAGCAACTGCCAGGGCGTGCCCCGGCTTTGGAATACGGCGACGATTGCTGCAACACCGCTGCCGACGACGGTTGCGAAATAGGCCCAATGCACGCCCGCCAGAAACATCACCGTCGCCCCGCCGATCAGCAAGAGGAGCGATGTCCCAAGGTCAGGCTGCCGCAAGACCAATAGCGTTGGCACCAGGATGATCACGACGGGGATGGCAACCCAAAGCGGATGCGATGTCTTCTTGTTGGGCAGCCAGTCGTAATAGGCGGCGAGAAACATCACCAGCGTGATCTTCATCAGTTCCGATGGCTGCAAGCGCATAAAGCCAATGTCGATCCAGCGCTGTGCGCCCATGCGCACCTCGCCAAAAAGCTCCACCCCCAAAAGCAGGACCAGCCCGCCCGCGTAGGCCAGAAACGCCATGTTGCGCCAGAACCAGATCGGCACCATCGCCACGATCAGCATCAGGACAAAACCCAGCGCGAAACGCTCCATCTGCGGCTCTACCCAGGGGGTCATCGACCCGCCAGCGACGGAAAAGAGCATCAGGAACCCGGCGCAGGCCACCGCTGTCAGCAGCAGGATGATGGGCCAGTTTAGGTAGAGGATCTTGCGAAAGCCTGTTGGGACAAACTTCGTGTTGTATTCGAGAAAGCTCATGCCTGGCTCGCCCCTTTGGAGCCGGGCGGGATGCGCGCGCCGATGCGCCGCTGTTGTTCGGCGATCTGATCGCGCAGGCCCGATGGATATGCCTCGAGCGGAGGTGGGCCGCCAAACTGGGCTTGCAGCAGGATATCGCGGGCAATGGGGGCGGCGGCACTTGACCCGCTGCCGCCGTGTTCCACCACAACCGCCACGGCATAGCGCGGGTTGTCGAAGGGTGCAAAACCCACAAAGAGCGCGTGATCACGGCGTTCCCACGGCAGATCTTCGTTCTTGGTCACCCCTGCGGCACGTTCCTCGGGTGTGATGCGGCGGACCTGGCTGGTGCCGGTCTTGCCGGCCATCTTGTGCGCCTCGTCAACGATCCGGGATCCGAATGCTGTGCCGCGCCGATGGTTGCAGGCATCATCCATCGAGGCACGAATGCGCCGCAGCATGTTTTCGTTCATGCCAAGGCTCTCGCCCAGCCCGCTGGGTTGGGCGACGCCGTCAACGAAGCGGACCAGGCGCGGTGTAATCTCACGCCCTGTCGCAATCCGTGCGGTCATCACGGCGAGCTGCAAAGGCGAGGCCAGCACATAGCCCTGCCCGATGGAGGCGTTGACAGTGTCACCGATCCGCCATTCCTCCCCCCGGACGCGGGCCTTCCATTCCTTGTCAGGCGCCAGCCCCTGCGCCACGGCGGAGAGGGGCAAATCGTGCCGTACGCCCAGCCCAAGACGCCGTGCCATCGCGGCGATCTTGTCGATGCCGACGCGCTGGGCGATGTCGTAGTAATAACAATCGCAGCTTTGCTTCAGCGCCTCGTGCAGGTTCATGTTGCCATGCCCGCCACGTTTCCAGCAGTGGAAGCGGATGTTGAAGACATCCGCAAAGCCGGGGCAATAGACGGTTTCTTCGGGGGTGACGAAACCTTCCTCCATCGCCGCCATGACGGTGATCATTTTGAAGGTCGATCCTGGCGGATAGGTGCCTTGCACGGCCTTTGCGGCCAATGGGCGATACTTATCGCCGTTCAGCGCATTCCAATCGGTTGTCGAGATCCCGCGCACAAAGAGGTTGGGGTCAAACGCAGGCGCCGAGGCCACGGCGCGCAGATCGCCGTTTTCAAGATCAATCACAACGGCCCCGGCAGATTCACCTTCCATCCTTGCTTGTGCATAGCTTTGCAGGCGGCTGTCGATCGTCAGCTGAATATCCTTGCCGGGTGTGCCCTCTTGGCGGTCCAGCTCTCGCATGATGCGGCCGGCGGCGTTCACTTCAATCCGGCGGGTGCCTGCGCTGCCCCGCAAATCCTGCTCGAGCTTGTTCTCGGCCCCGGTTTTCCCGATCTGGAATTTCGGAATTTGCAAGAGCGGGTCCGGGTCATCGATCCGGCTCAGATCATAGTCGCTGACCGGGCCAACGTATCCCACCACATGCGCAAGGTCCGCGCCCCAAGGGTAGACGCGGCTGAGCCCCACCTCGGCCTGAATGCCGGGCAGGGCGGGGGTGTTGAGGTTGATTTGCGCCACATCTTCCCAACTGAGACGATCGGCAATTGTCACCGGTACGAAGGGCGAGCGGCGCTGAATCTCGGCCATTGCGCGTGTCAGTTCATCGGGGTCAATGTCGACGATCTCTGTCAGCTTGGCCAAGACCTCGCCCACGTCGCCTGCATCCTCGCGCACCATGACGACACGATAGTTCTGTTCGTTGTCCGCAATCGCGATCCCGTTGCGATCAAAGATCAGACCGCGGGACGGCGGCAGAAGGCGGATGTTGATCCGGTTTTCTTCAGCCAGCAGGCGGAACTCATCGGCCTGCTCCACCTGCATGGATTGGAGCCGCCACCCCAGTGCACCGATCACACCAACCTGCAGACCGCCCATCACAAGGGCGCGGCGGCTGATTGTGCGCGCGCTTTCGATGATATCCTTTGGCTGGCGTTTCACAGTCTCTGCCCTCTTGCGCCAACTTCCCCCGGTGCGACACGACGCACGCCAAAGATGTAGTGCGCCACAAGTACGACCAGTGGGTAGACGACAATCGTGGCCGCAGCTTGCATGATCGTGAGCCCCAGAGGTGGCAATGGCGCCAGCACCAGCGCGAGGATCAGGCGATACGCGACACTGATGACAACAATTCCCACGGCAACCGTTCCCCATTCGGCCAGCAATGGCAGATTGCGGAGCTCGCGGTGCTGGCGCCGCAAAACCTCGGTCAGCAAGACAACCAGCGCCGCCCAAAGGCCGGGAGGTCGCAGAAGGATCAAATCGGCCAGCAGATAGACTGCGGCCACCGCGAGCACCGGAAGAAATGCTGGCTTGCGGATCACCCAAACCAGCGTCGCAGCAAGCAGCACGTCTGGCCCGGCAAAACCAGAGGGCCGAAAGTTGAGTGGAACAAGCTGGGCCGCCAAAATCAGAAAGGCCAGCGCCAGAAACGCAAACCGGTGACCCCAGATGCGGCTATCGGCACGTTCAGCCATCGCCAACCTCCGCGGTGGTCGCGGCAGCCGGGTTGATGCCAGCGGGCCCAAAGAACTCTGCCTCGGGGGCAAGAAGGTTGTCGGGGTCCGGGATCGGCTCATGCGGTTGCGAGCGCAGGACACGGAGGAATTCGAGGCGCTGGTAGTCGGCCGCAAGGCGGACGCGCAGCTGTCCATCGGTGCCAAGCGCCACTTGCCCCACGAGCAGATCCGCCGGGAAGACCCCGCCGTCGCCAGATGACACAACACGGTCGCCCGGGCGGACGAGCGTGTCATCCTCCAGAAACTCCAGCGGCGGGTTCAACGTATTGTCGCCCGCCAAAATGGCGCGCTGGCCGGAGGGCTGTACCGTGACAGGGATGCGGCTGGAGGTGTCTGTGAGCAGCATCACGCGGCTGGTTTCCTGACCGACACCGGCGATCCGGCCCACCAGCCCGATCCCGTCCATCGTCGGCCAGCCGTCGATAATTCCGTCACGGCTGCCGACGTTGATAAGGACGGACTGCCGAAACGGTGACCCGCTGTCGGTGATCACTACACCTGTGATGACGGTCAACTGCGGATCAAGGCTGACGTTGTTCAGATCGAGCAACTTCGCGTTCTCCTGCCGCAACTGCACCGCCGCCTCTTTCCAGGCCGACATCCGCTGTAGCTCGCGCCGCAACTCCTGGTTCTGGGTGCGCAGCTGCTGATAGCTTTGGAAATCGCTGATCAGGTTGGCGGTGCCGGTGATCGGTGCCATCGCCCAATCGAAGGATGGCACGAAGGTGTCGATCGCTGCCGCCCGCATCCGCTCTACCCGCGGGCTGTCGATCCGCCACAAGGCGAACAGTCCGATGAGCGCAAGCACGAGCACGCCGACCAGAAGGCGGCGGAGTGGGCCTGCAAATTCGTCACTGTTCTTGTCTTGTGCCAAGGGCGTTGCGTCCCTCGTTTCGCTCTAGCTATCGTAGTCTATCACATGCCGCAGCTGCTTTTCATATTCCAGCGCACGGCCGGTGCCTAAGGCCACACAATTGAGTGACTCGTCAGCAACCGAAATCGCAAGGCCTGTCTGTTCGCGCAGCGCGAGGTCCAACTGGCCCAGCAAAGCCCCGCCACCGGTTAGCATCACGCCACGGTCGACGATGTCTGCGGCAAGGTCTGGTGGGGTGGCTTCAAGGGCCGTCATCACAGCCTCGCAGATTGCCTGCACCGGTTCGGCCAACGCCTCGGCCACCTGGGCCTGGCTGATCTCTGTCTCTTTTGGCACACCGTTCAGCAGGTCACGCCCACGGATGTGCATCGACTGTCCGCGCCCGTCGTCGGGCATGCGTGCGGTGCCGATGGAGGTCTTGATCCGCTCTGCCGTGCTTTCACCAATCAGAAGGTTATGCTGGCGGCGCAGGTAGTTGATGATCGCCTCGTCCATCCGGTCGCCACCGACGCGGACGGAGCGGGCGTAGACGATGTCTCCAAGCGAGAGCACGGCCACTTCTGTCGTACCGCCGCCGATATCGACCACCATGTTGCCGGTCGGGTCGGTGATAGGCATGCCAGCGCCGATGGCTGCGGCAATCGGTTCGGCGATCAGCCCGGCGCGGCGCGCACCGGCGGAGAGCACCGACTGGCGGATCGCGCGCTTTTCAACGGGGGTGGCCCCGTGCGGCACACAGACGATGATCTTGGGTTTGGAAAAGGTCGAGCGGCGGTGCACCTTGCGGATGAAATGCTTGATCATTTCTTCCGCGGTATCGAAGTCCGCGATGACACCGTCGCGCATGGGGCGGATCGCCTCGATACTGCCAGGGGTGCGGCCCAGCATCAGCTTGGCGTCTTCACCGACGGCCAGCACCTTCTTCACACCATCCTTGACGTGGTATGCGACAACCGAGGGTTCCGACAGAATGACGCCCTTACCCTTGACGTAGACCAGCGTGTTCGCTGTCCCCAGATCAATCGCCATATCGGATGAAAACAATCCGCCGAAGCCTGCCATGCCTGTGGCCTTCCCAGTTTTGATGTCCCTTGTCCCGCCGGATTGCGTCACATGCGG